>JAFGNX010000035.1 GCA_016926835.1 Candidatus Aminicenantota bacterium
TGGCCTCGAATGCTTCCAGGTTGCTGTGGATGTCACTGAAAATGAGGTATTTCAACGTTTTTCCTTGTTCTTCGCTGCCGGCTTGCCGCCGAACCGGTGAGTTTCATAGAGTTCTTGGGCATGGTAGGAGCTTCGCACCAATGGCCCTGAAGCCACCGCGGAAAAACCCATGCGCAACGCTTCGGATTCCAGTTGTTGAAATTCTTCGGGGGCATAATAACGGTCAACCGGAACGGATGAAGCGGTGGGCCGGCAATACTGGCCGATGGTCAGCAGGGATACTTTGCGCCTGGACAATTCCCGGAACAGGTCGATTAACTCAGCCCGTGTTTCACCCAGACCGACCATTATCCCCGATTTGGTGACCGCGCCCTGCTCCGCTGCCCGTCGCAGCAGCTCCATGGAGCGGTGGTATTGCTCCACGGGTCGTCGTACCCGGGCGTAACGGGAAAGCACGGTCTCAATATTGTGATTGAGTACATGGGGTTCAGCGTCCAACACGCGGTTCAATGCCGCTTCATCTCCGCCGAAATCGGGAACAAGCACCTCCACCAGGAGATCGGGGATTTTCCTTTTCAGGGTGGTAATAACCCGGACAAAATGGTTGCTGCCACCGTCTGACAAATCATCCCGGGTGACGGAGGTGATTACCGCATAGCGCAGGTTCATGATACGCGCGGTTTCCACCAGTTTCTCAGGTTCGTCGGGATCCAGGGGGGCGGGATTGCCATGGGGTACCGCGCAGAAAGCGCAATCACGTGTGCAATGATCGCCCATGATCAGAAAAGTGGCATGTCCGTGGTTCCAGCATTCTCCGATATTGGGGCAGCGGGCGCTGCGACAGATGGTGTGCAGGCCGCGTTGATCCAGGGCCCGTTGGATACGGGTGAACTCTTCTCCGCCCGGGATTGTGACTTTGAGCCAGCCGGGTTTGGGTTTCCGCGCGGCAGATTCCCGGGCAGTGTCGGCAACGGTTGTCATGAGATCAGGTAGAGCCTGTTCTGCGGCCGCGAAAGCCAGCGGGCGCCATCCGGAGTAACCTGCACCATTTCTTCAATGGTGACCACGCCGTGGTGCTGCAGGTAGAGCCTGGGCTCGATGGTAAAAACCTGGCCGGTTTCGATCGGCGCAAACGGCAGGTCCCCGTAGCGTTCCCATGCCGGAGCCAGCAAAACGCCGCCATCGTGCGCGTCCCGGCCCACTTGATGACCCAGGGCATGCGGGTATTCCCCGTATCCGCGTGATGTGATGTACTCGCGTGCGACCGTATCCACGTCTACGCCGCGAACGCCTGGTTTAATGCATTCAAAGGCGGCGTTGATCGATCCGACGATGGTGTCGAATCCGTGAATGACGGTCTCAGGCGCTTCCGTTTCCCCTTCTTTCAGGATGTACCAGGTTCGCTGCAGGTCGGAGCAATATCCGTCTACGCGTACACCGAAATCAGTGTTGAACACGTGGCCCCGTTCCAGCAGGCGGTCCGTTGGACCGGAGTGAGCGCCGGTTTCCTGGGGACCGGTAAACACGGATGGGCAATGCTCTTCTTCCCAGGCGGGTTCCAGGTTCCGCTCCAACCTCGCCCTGGTGATCATCTCGGCCACTTGTCGTTCCGTCCAGCCCGGACGAACCTGGCGGGTGACTTGATCATAGATTTCCAGAGTGATGTCGATTGCTTTGCGGATACGCCGGATTTCCTCTTCTGATTTGCGTCCCCGCAATGCCGCGATCACGGGTTCAGCCGAAATCCAGCGTTCGGTATAGGGAGTTCCAGACAGCAATTGTTCAAGTTTCAGGAATTTGCCGTGGGTGAGTCCGTCTGCCGCGGCCGAATCCAGTGAATAGTTCAAGGCGATGTGACGTGGATTGTACTTATCCAGGATCCCAACCAGGGTTTCTCTTGGAGAATCCCGGTATGTATGGATATGACGAAAAAGGTTGAGGCGCTGGAACTTTTCCCCGTCCAGGTTGCCCACCACGGCATGGGTTTCTCCGTTGGCCATTACCAGAAAGAATGAAAGCCAGGTCACACCGGTGCCGACGATGAAATCCATGACCGGATCCGAGAGCACGCCGGACTCCTGGTCCACGGTCATCCAGCAATCCACTCCAATCTCGTTCAGGATTTCAACGGACTGGTTTAACTTCTCGTGTACCATCCGGCCTCCTAGTTCAGTCGTGACATGGCCGCATTTGTGGCTTTTTCATACAAGTTCTGATTAAAACGGATGTCGTACTCTTCTCTTTTCTGGTAGATGAATGAAGCCACAATCCGGTTGCGCAGCTCTTCCAGCTTGCGCTGGTAAAAAGCCTCGCGGCTGTTCTTGAAATCATCTTCACTCATCACATGAATGGAAGTGGGCCGCACCAGAACGACTGCGTTTTCATAGGCGATCGGCTCGGCAAAACTTCCCGTAGTGAGGGTGAAAATCCGGTCATCCAGCCCCGGTTTGACAGCCATTCCGGCGAGGCGGTTACCCCGCTTGTAAGTGACGGGCTCGATTTCCAGGTCGCGGCGTTCCAACAATGTTTTCAGCGCACTCTCGTTTTCCGCAGAGTTGAGGCGACGGGCCAACTCGCCGGCCTGTTTTTGCAGCAGTATCAGCCGTCGCGCCTGGACGTATTTCTCCTGGACTGTTTCTTTGACCGCTTCAAAAGGTTGAACTTCGGGGAGCTCGATTCGATCCAGGCGCACAATCGCCATGCCCTTGCCGAATTCCACGGGGAACGCGGTTTCACCTTTCTCCATGCTGAAGAGTTTCCGGGAAATCATGCCCATGTCATCGAGCTCGTCAAGGGTTTCTCCATTGGTTACGGCTTGGGTATCAATGGCGTTGATGCCCATGGCCTTGCATTCTGCGGCGAGATCCTCGCTTTTTGCAACGCGGTTATGGATGGCTTGCAGTTTTTCCCGGACCAGGTCGTTGACTTTGCGTTGTTTCAGGATTGAATCGATGCGTTCAGAGACTTCAGTGAAATCAGAGATTTTTTCCGCGGATTTTTCAGTTACCGTCAGAATGGAAAACGCATCGCCGGTGTCCACCGGAGTGGATATCTCTGCCTGGGCCAGGCTGTTGATGATTCGCTGTTCCTGGGTGGTCAAGGTGCGCCACGCCTGCAGCCCCCAGTCGCCGCCCAGGGATGCTTTCTCGCCTTGTGAATGTTCTTTTGCGCTGGAGGCGAAAGTGTCTGCGGTGAGCGTGTCGGCAAGGGATCGGGCCTTGGTCAGAACGGCTTCGCGATCTGTCTCCCCGTATTTAAGCAGTATCCTTGAAACCCGGATCTTTTCGGGAATTTTAAATATTTCGCGATTTTCCTTGTAGTAGTCGAATTTTTCCTGCGGGGTGACGGTCACCTGTGAAGCATAATCGCTGAATTGAAAGGCGACAACAGTCCCGGCGCGACGTTCCGGGCTTTTAAACAGTGGTTTGTTTGCATTGTAGAATGCCTTTACCTCTTGAGCGGGAGTGGGAATCTCCTGATTGATGCGATCCGGGCTCAAGCGGACCACGTCAAGCTCAACGCTGTCCATTTCACGGTGATAGAGATCCTCTAATTGGTCCGGAGGAATGGCCAGGCCTGCACTTAACAGGGATTCGAATTTCTCACGCACGATTTCCCGGCGCAGGGATTTCTCAAACTCCTTGACATCAATGCGATTGTAGGCCAGCAGATTTTCGTAGGCTTTGACGCCGATAAAACGCCCGTCCCTCTGAAACCCCGGCGAATTAACAATACGGCGCCGCAACTCCTCGTCGCCGGCTCGGATCTTCAGGCGCCGGGCCTCTTTGGTGACAATAATGGAGTTGATGGATTGTTGCAGCAGTTGCTGGGGCAACTGTAGTTGCTGGATCAGGTTCTTGTTGAAGTTTTCCTTGAAATTGCGGCGGTAATTGTCGATGGCCTGCATGAGTTGTTTCTGAAACTCATCTGCCGTAATGGTTTCACCGTTCACGGACAGGACGGCGTTTTTCGCTCCCTTGAGGCTCATGCCGCCGGTGCCCCATTCCACGAAAACGAAACCGACAAAAGTAAAGATAACCAGCCATAGTACCCAGGACAGGCCTTTCAGGTTGTTCCTCATCGTTCGCAACATCTCTTTCCTCCGGGTTCAGTCTTTTTTTATTGCAAGTGGATTCTTTTCGCTTAACGGTAAATACACAGTCAGGATGGCGCCGTCTCCCGTATTGCGGATCGTAATATTGCCTCTGTGTTCTTGAATCAGGTTGTATGCAATAGAGAGTCCGATACCTTTTTTCTGGGTACGGTTCTTGGTGGTATAAAACGGATCGAAGGCCTTGTCGGGGTTCTCGAAACCGCCGCCGTTGTCCTGAATCTCAACCACGGCTTGACTCTGGTCCACCGAGCGGTTGAGCGAAATGGTCACTTTGCCCTGGCCCCGGCGTTTTTCCTGGATTGATTCAATGGCGTTTTCGATCATGCCTTCGAATATCTGCCACAATGAAAAATGGTTGCCCACAACGGTGACGCTTTCAGCCGGAATGTTTCGTACCAGTTCGACGTTCTCGGTCTCCGGTTTTTGACTGATGATTTTGACCAGTTTTTCCAGCAGGTTGGCCAGATTGATCTCCAGTTTGGATTGCTGGGCGTCGGGGTTGAGCTGGTTCAGTTCGCGGATGATATTCTGGATGCGGGTGGTCTGGGTTTTGATCTGGTTCAGTTTGTTGCGCACGTAAGGGGTTATGTCTTCGCGCAGTTCCATGAGATCAATGTATCCCAGAATTCCGGTCAGCGGGTTGTTGATCTCGTGTGCGAACCCGGCCACGATGGCGGTCAGGGATTTCTGTTTTTCCGACTGGATGATTTTCTTCTGCGTGGCCTTCAACTCTTCCATGGCGTGCTGCAGTTTGCGGTTGGCCTGGTCCAGAGATTGGGTGCGCTCGGAAATCTGATGGGTGAGCTTTTGCTGGTTGGCTTCCAGGGCTTCCAGCGTGGATTGCAGGCGCGCCACCATCTCGTTGTACTCTCCGGCCAGGAAAGCGAATTCATCCTGGGTGTCGACCTGGATGCGGAAATCCATGTTGCCTTTTCCCACCATTTCCATGCCCTTGGTCAACACGTGGATGGGACGAACAGTGCGCCGTACCATGAAGTGGAGGATCAGACTGCTCAGGACGAACAGGACCGCCATCATTATAATGTGATGGGTACGGATGGTGCGCAATACATTCTGAAAATCACTTTGGGAGCGGCCATAGAGGATGTATCCGAAAACCGTTTTTGAATTGGGGGCCCTCACGGGAATGGTCAGTATCCGGTGCGTGTCATTGAAAGCCGCAAGCGTGTCGGCCGGATGAATCATGGCGTTGTCGCTCAGGATTTCGCGAAACGCGGGAGTGGGTGACACGCCGCGGTGAAGGATTTCACTTTTGCGCGCATCGTAAAGTACCATGAAGTCTTGCGGGCGTTGTTTCAGGGTTTCTTCCACCTGAGAATACAGGTTCATATAACTGTAGTAAATAAAATGAGGTTCCATCAGGGACTCGTAATCCCTTCCCCAGCGCAGGAAACTGGAGTTTTCCGAATTATCCAGAAAGGCAAAGGTAAAGGTGTTGATGATGATATACGAAAAGGCAAAAAGCACACATAAAATGACTATGATATACAAACTGAATTTAACGCCGATTGAACGTATGCGCACCATTCTGGATGCCTTTTGCCTCCTTTAATGAGATTGATTCTAGTATAAAGCCCGGAAAATGGCAAGCGCGGATTTCCCGGACTGTGGGGGCTATCGGCAAATCCGGTTGAAAATCCGGGAAATTTATACTATATAAAAATTCCGAAGAAATTCTTGGCAGCACGTGTTGACAAACCAGAATTCTTCTGTATAATTACAAGCGTTTTTCGGCAGTGTCGGAAATCAGGATCTTTGAAATCTGAGTAGAGTGTTGTTTTCAGCCGTGTTGAACA
>JAFGNX010000210.1 GCA_016926835.1 Candidatus Aminicenantota bacterium
GTTGAGCAGCGTGGTTTTGCCCGAACCACTGGGTCCAACCAGACCCGCGAACCCGCCGCGCTTAAAATCCAGACTGATATCGTCCAGGGCCACCAGGGTCGTGGGTCCCATGGGGAAGGTTTTGCGTACATGATCCGTGTGGATGATGATCGGGTGCGAATTGCTGTTCATATCAGTTCTTTGCGTATCCATATTTCTTTTCTCCATTCAATGATTAAATACAACCATGACACGGAATCCGTTGCCGGAGAACCCCGCGGCCGGATCCCGGGCCGGATCCACAGTTTCTGCTTCGGGATTCAGAAATACCGTGAAGTGGAATTGCCAGTGATCGGCGCTGCGCTGCCAGTTCACCCACAGGTAATGGTTGTGTCGTCGTGGATCCCAGTAGTAGACACCGGATACCTGGTCGAGCAGGCCGACGGGGTAATTCATCATCATACCCAGGATGCCGGTGTGTTCACCGCTGCCGAACAGGCGGTCCGTCCGCGCCGTTTGCGAATATTCCGCCAGGACATGCAGACCGTTTCCCCAGGCAAAGGTGTAGTCCGCGCCCACAGTCCACATGTACTGGTGATGCAGCAGCGGCAGGTTCGTGTCGCGTTGGATCGCGGCCAGTTCAAACCATAGCCCGATGGCCAGGTCCCATTTGCCGTCCAGGGCGAAGCGGTGCTCTCGGATCGGCATGGACGGCTGTGCTTCCAATGTTCCCGAAAGGTCCGCGCGACGGTGATGGTAGGTGAAAGCGGCTTCACCGGAGGGAAGCGGCAGTTGTAGCCGTCCCCCGAGCTCGATTTTCCCCTGGGGCGTCGGCAGGGTTTCCCAGCCCTTGGTCTCCCGGTTGCCCAGCAGACCCCAGAACCAGATATTGGCGTTGCCCGGGAAATAGTAGCGCAACAAAAGCCCTTTGACGCCCCGGGTGCGTTTAAGTGGATCCCGGGGATCGATGTGGTCGAACCACATCAGGGGACGGAACAGGGTGGCGGAACCGAAATTGATTTTCTGCAACCCGACGCGGACTTCGAAGCGGTTGCCCGCCAGGCGTGTCCACAGCCGGTAGGGCTCGAGGTTACCCGTCACTGCCGCTTTTTCATCAGGGCGATGCTCGCCGGTTGTGCCGGCGTCCAGTGAAAAGACCACGTCCAGAGCCAGCCCGCCTCCCCATTCCCGGTTCAGGGTCAACTCCGGGATGTATTGAAATCCGGCCTGCGAAACCAGTGCGCCTTCGATGTTTCCGATCAGCCAGGCGTTAAACCGGCCCCGGAAGGTGAGGTCGAGCCCCCGGCCGGGCAGCATGGCTGCTGCCAACGCGAAAACGGCCGACAGGCGGAGGATCAGCGGCCGAAACATCATTTTTCAACCGCCTCCGTTTTCTCCAGGTCCGGACCTGTAACCGTATTCGATACTCGCCCTCCCGCCTGCGCCTGTCTGGAATCAGCCAGGGCGGTCAAGCCGCTGACCGCACCCAGGTTCATGGTTTCCAGGGCCGAACTGGGCACGATCATCAACGAGCCCTTCTCTTTCAATCCCTCGTAAAGCATGTTCATGCCCCGCAATTGCAGGGCCACGGGATTGTCCATGTACTCCCGGCTGGCCCGGGCGAACTTCTCCGCGATTTCCGTCTCGGCCGTGCCCAGGATCACCCGGGCCTGACGTTCCCGTTCCGCCTGGGCGCGCTTGCTCATGGCATTGGCCAGGTTGACCGGGATGATGATGTCCTTGATGCCCACGTGCTGGCAGGTGATGCCCCATGGGTTGGTGTACTCGTCCAGGCTCTCCTGAAGAGAAGCGGCGATTTTTTCCCGGTTCTGAAGCAAATCGGCCAGTTCGTGGCGGCCGATCGTGTCCCGAAGCCCGGTCTGGGCAAGGTAGGCAACCGCTTCCTTGTATCGGCAGACCTCCAGGGCGGCTTTCTCTGCGTCCCAGACCATCCAGTACACCACGGCATCCACGTTGACCGGGACCGTGTCCTTGGTCAGCGCTTTCTCCGCCTGAAAGTCCGTCACCCGCACACGCTGGTCGATGTACTTGTACACCCGGTCGATCACGGGGATCACCAGGAACGGTCCGGGTCCCCTCAGGCGCTTGAATTTTCCCATGCGCAACACCACCGCCTTCTCCCACTGGTCCGCGATGCGGATCGACGAGGCGATCGCCATGGACGCGGCGATTGCGATCAGGGGAACGGTAATACCGGTAATGATTTTCAGGTAAGTAAGAAATCCAACTGCCGCGACCGTGATCATGAGCAGGGCAAGGGACACGGTATTGATGAGCTTTCGATCTTGCATCCAATTTTTCATTTTTTCCCTCCGCGACACCGCTGCAGTTCCTGGATTAATTGTTCAGGGGTGAAACCGTAACTGGCGGCGATATTGACAAATTCGGTGCAGATATCCTTCAGCCTGGCTGATTTTTCCCTATCCGGAACCTGGACGCGGATTCCGCCCACGAAGGTGCCCGAGCCCTGCTGCGTTTGCAACACGTCCTGGATCTCCAGTTCCTTGTAGGCCTTGATCACCGTGTTCAGGTTGATTTTGAGTTCCACGGCCAGGGCACGGGCCGTGGGCAGTTGCTCCCCCGCTTTCAGGCTTCCGCTGGCGATGCCGTAGCGGATCTGGTCGATGATCTGGCGGTAGAAGGGAACACCGCTCTTGGGGTCGAGCACGAAGCGGATCATGTCACACCACCTGCGTTTCGATCAGCCATAGTCATATTCTTACAAACAACTAGTACAATAGTACATTATATGTATCTTTGCCCGTTTGTCAATACAATCGAGTTGAAAAGTTGAAAAAAGGTGACAGGTGAAAACTGGCCATTTGCCACTTGCCTTTAGCCCTTGATGTCCTCCGGGCTGGGATCTTCGTGCGGGTGGTGTATAATGGAAATGGAGCGAACCCGTGAACGTACATAACCTGGATTGCATTTTCAAACCGGAACGCATCGCCCTGGTGGGGGTTTCCACCAATCCCAACAGCGTGGGAGGCAAGGTGTTGACCAACCTGGTGGGCAGCGGTTTCCGCGGGGTGGTTTACCCCGTCAACCCCCGTCATGAAGCCGTGATGGCCATGCCCTGTTTTCCCGACCTGAAGAGCCTGCCCAATCGCCCTGACCTGGCGGTGATCTGTACGCCCGCGGCTGATGTACCCGGTGTTGTCGGTGAATGTGGTGAGGCGGGTATTTCCGGCATCATTATCATGTCGTCGGGTTTTCGCGAAATCGGTAAAGAGGGCATACGGCGGGAAAAAGAGATCCTGGCCCATCGGGCCCGTTTCCCGCAGATGCGCATCATCGGGCCCAATTGCCTGGGCGTGATCGTGCCCGAATTGAAGCTCAATGTCAGCTTCGCGCCGCATACGCCGCGAAAAGGACATATCGCCTTTATCTCACAATCCGGCGCGCTGGGCACATCGGTACTGGACTGGGCAAGGGAAGAAAACATCGGTTTTTCCGCGTTTGTATCCATCGGAAACACCATCGATGTGGACTACGGCCA
>JAFGNX010000211.1 GCA_016926835.1 Candidatus Aminicenantota bacterium
GTCCAGGTTTCCATAAAGTTGAATGGCCTTGACCAGGTCGCCGCTCTCTGAAATACATGCCCTGCCATCATCCAGGAAGATCCGCGATGATTGGATGAGTTCCGGGTCCAACTCCTGCATCTGGGGCTTGAAAGAACCGATGGCGTTGATATGGGTCCCCGGCCGGATGTGCTCCCGGGCGAACAGGGGCCGGGTGGAGTTGGTTGCAGTACAGATAATGTCCGCCTCCTTCAGCACCGAGAGGTCGTCGGCAATGGATATCTCCGCGGTAATCCTCTCCACCATCTCTTCCCGGAAAGCCTCCGCCCGCTCCCTGGAAACATCGAATATCCAGATTTTCTCAATTTGCCGGACGGCGCAGACCGCCTCCACCTGGGTGCGCCCCTGGGCGCCGCAACCGAACACAGCCAGGTTCCGGGATTCTTTGCGGGCCAGCAGGTCGGTGGCCAGTCCGCCGGCCGCACCGGTGCGCAGGGCGGTAATGAACTCACCATCCAGCATGGACAGCAGTTCACCGGTCCGGCTATCGAAAAGCATGACGATCCCGGTTATGGTGGGCAACCCGCGAATCGGTCCCGTATTCCGCTGGGAGAGGATCTTTACCCCCGAGGTGCCCGGAGTAGTTGAGAAAGCCGGCTTCATCAGGAAGGTCAATCCCCCGTCGGGAGAATCAACCACATACCGTTCCGGTACAACATTTGTACCCGAGGCGAGGCCGGAAAATGCTCCGGCCATGCATTCGATGGCCTCGCTCATGGAAAAGTGGGCCGCCATCTCCCCTCTGCGGATCGAGATGGTGGCGGATCTATGGGCTTTTTTTTGGTTTGGATCGTGCATTTTCCGATAGGATTATACCCCGCCGGGAAAGAGAAATCATGCGAAAGGTGAAATCAACCGGAATCCGTGGTTTCCCCGTTTTCGTCGTTGCTGTTTGTTTCGGCGGCCATGAGTTCCCGGGCTTCGTCCAGGCGGTCCCGGGGCACCATAACACGTACCTTGCCCAGACCGTTCATGGAAATGGCCAGCAGACGGCCGACGGATTCGAACTTGAGCATGGAGGAGATACCGAAGCTTTCCAACTTGGCGTAAATGATTTCAGCTTCCATCAGCCCATCGACCACAATCAGTTCGGACAGGTTTTCCGGCATGAAAGCCTACATGCGTACAGCGACGCCGGCCCAGGTAAGGCCGGCACCGAAAGCGGTCATCAGCAGGTTATCGCCATCTTTCAGGCGGCCTTCCCTCCGGGCTTCATCCATGGCGATGGGAATGGTTCCGGCGGAGATGTTGGCGATATGATCGATGTTGACAAATGTCTTTTCCCTGGGGATACCGGCGCGCTTGATGGTGGCGTCGATTATGCGGGTATTGGCCTGATGGGGAATATACAGGTCCACGTCCGCCGCGGTCAGATTGGCTCGCTTCAGGGCTTCTTCGGCGGATTCCTGCATGCGCAGTACGGCATGCTTGAATATCTCGTTTCCCGCCATGTGAACAGTGTGCTTTTTCAGACGAACCGTTTCCTCACTGGCGGGCATGGCGCTCCCACCTGCAGGCTGCAAAAGCAGATCGCCCAGATTGCCGTCGGCGCCCCAGAAAGTCGAGAGGATACCTCTCTCGCCCTCTTCCGCCGCCAGAACTGCAGCCCCGGCGCCGTCTCCAAACAGCACACAAGTATTGCGGTCTTCCCAGTTGATCATGCGCGAGAGCACTTCCGCCCCGGCCACAAGCGTTCTGCGGGAGATACCTGACAGCAACATGCCCTGGGCTACAATCAGTCCGTAGAGAAACCCGGTGCATCCAGCACCGATGTCAAATGAGGGGATGGGGGGAATGCCCATCTTTTTTTGGGTCCAGTTGGCTGTCGAAGGATAAGCCGTATCCGGGGTTACCGTTGCCACGATCAAGGTGTCGATATCGGTGGGTTCCAGGCCGGCATCTGCAACCGCCTTTTGGCAGGCTTTGGCAACCAGGTCCGAAGTGGCCTCGTTTTCCGCGGCGAAATGGCGTTCCTTGATTCCCGTGCGGGTGGTGATCCACTCGTCGCTGGTATCCACCAGCCTCGACCAGTCTTCGTTGGTCATTACCCGCTCAGGCAGGTATGAACCGGTCCCCAGAATGCGTACCCGTTTCACTTCAGGGCCTCGCGAAAATACAGGAAATAGATCTGAATGCCCAATTCACGCTTGTCGGAGCTCTGCGGATCCAGCATGGCCGGTACAAACGCTTTGTCCGTTTCGATGGTGAAACGAAATTCGTAGTCATTGCCCATCTGCGCCGGGGTTAAAGTATAACGTTTCTCAAATTTGGCGGTCTCGGGAATAAATTCCTCAAGTAGTTGATCGTTAATTCGGAAAATCACTTTCTGATCGGGTATTTTGGCCTTATCCACACCTCCCTGGATGATCAGTGTGGACTCCTTTTTGGGATTCTCAACAACACAAACGGCTTTCTTGGTGGTCCACTGCCAGCGGCGCTCCCGTGGATTGTCGATACTCGGGTCAGTTTCAACGTTGTTCCAGCCTTCGGCGTACACGATCTCCGGAGCCACTACAGATGCGGGATGGACTTTGACGTTCTTGCGAAACAACAGGATTTTCTCATCTTCAGACGAATCCGGATCCCAGAGGCCTACGGTAATGCGGATCTCTTCGTACCCTTCAAAATCGATATCGATTTCATCCAGGAACTTGGGAATAAACAGTGTCCGGGAATATTCCACTTTCTGACCCGGCCGCCATTGAGTGGTCAGGATTTCGGGCATATGATCATCCTGGACCAGCATCTCTTTGCTGCGTGTGCGCCAGAAATGCACAAACACGGCGTAATCTTTTGAAAAGCCCTCGAAATCCTCTGAAAGGCGGTAGGTATAGTCCATCTTTGCGTACAGGAAATCGGTCAGCATATCTGGTTGAATGGCCAGATTCAAGTCCAGACCACGTGGATCGGACCCTTTGCCGCAAGAAAGAAACACCAGGACAACCAGAATCAGCAGGCAAAAAGTCTTTATCCGCATACTACCTCCCTTTGTCTCACATAAGACAGGAAACAGAATAAGCGATAATCTACCACAATCACTGGGTTAAATCAACAAAACAAAAACGGGCGACCCCCTGGGGAGGGGCCGCCCGCACGGATGGGAACAGCCGGAATTTCAGCTGATTATTTCTTGTCCATATCCTCGTATTCGGCGTCAATAACTTCTCCGTCATCACCGCCGTTCTCGGAAGCCTGACCGGACTCTGATCCGCCTTCGGCATTGCCGGCTTCCTGTTGGGAGGCCTGGCCGGAACTCTGGTACATCTGGGTGGATATTTTCGACGTGAGTTGGTTGATATTTTCGATCTCTTTGGTAATGCGCTCATCATCTCCGCTCTGTACCGCATCTTTGGCCTGTTTGACCGCGGTTTCCACTTCACTGACCTGGTCCGCGGGGATTTTGTCCTTGTTCTCCGTTACCAGTTTATCCAGGGCGTACGCCAATTGATCCAACTGGTTGCGTCGTTCAATGGCCTCTTTGCGCTTGATGTCTTCATCACGGTGACTGTCCGCTTCCTTGACCATTTTCTCAATCTCTTCTTCAGAAAGTCCGCTGGAGGAAGTGATGGTGATGGCCTGTTGCTTGTTGGTCGCCTTATCTTTCGCGGACACGTTCAGGATGCCGTTGGCATCGATATCAAATGTCACTTCAACCTGGGGAACACCCCGGGGCGCAGGCGGAATTCCGGTCAGATGAAACTTCCCCAGAGTGCGGTTGTCTCTGGCCATTTCCCGCTCTCCCTGCACCACGTGGATTTCCACAGTGCCCTGGTTGTCTTCGGCCGTGGTGAACACATCGGTTTTCTTGGTGGGAATGGTGGTGTTTTTCTCGATCAGTTTGTGCGCAATACCGCCCAATGTCTCTATGCCCAGGGAAAGAGGCGTTACATCCAGTAACAGGATATCCTTGGCTTCACCACCCAACACACCGCCCTGAACCGCGGCGCCCGCGGCCACGACCTCATCGGGGTTGACTGTTTTGTTGGGCTCCTTGCCGAAGAAATCGGTAACCAGTTTCTGAACCATGGGGATGCGGGTGGAACCACCTACCAGGATGACCTCGTTGATATCGGATACGGTAATCCCCGCATCCTTGACCGCCATCTTGCAGGGTTCCAGTGACCGTTTCAACAGGTCTCCCACCAGTTGCTCGAAACGCGACCGCGTCATTTTCATCACCAGGTGTTTGGGCCCGGAAGAATCGGCACTGATAAAAGGCAGGTTGATTTCGGTTTCCATAGCGGTTGACAACTCGATTTTGGCCTTTTCCGCGGCCTCTTTCAGACGTTGAAGAGCCATTTTATCCGCGTCCAGGTCAATACCCTGATCCTTTTTAAATTCACTGATGATCCAGTCGATCAAGCGTTGATCGATGTTGTCGCCACCAAGGTGGGTGTCCCCGTTGGTGGATTTCACCTCAACGATGTTCTCGCCGATCTCAAGGATCGAGATATCAAAAGTGCCGCCGCCGAAATCGTACACGGCGATCAACTGGTCTTTTTTCTTGTCCAGGCCGTACGCGAGGGCCGCCGCAGTGGGTTCGTTGATGATGCGTTTGACCTCGAGCCCGGCGATGCGCCCGGCGTCTTTGGTCGCTTGGCGCTGGGAATCGTTGAAATAGGCCGGAACGGTTATCACCGCTTCGGTTACCTTTTCGCCCAGATAGTCTTCGGCGGACTGTTTCAATTTCTGCAGGATCAACGCGGATATCTCCGGCGGGGAATACTGTTTGCCGGAGATCTCAATACGGGCATCATCCTTGGGACCCTTGACCACTTTGTACGGCACCATCTTGATCTCTTCGGTCACTTCCGAATAACGCCTTCCCATAAAACGCTTGATCGAATAAATGGTGTTCTCGGGGTTGGTGATGGCTTGACGTTTGGCCACCTGACCAACCAGCTTCTCACCGTCTTTGGTAAAGCCCACAACCGAAGGCGTAGTGCGCCCGCCTTCAGCGTTCTGTATGGTCTTGGATTCTCCTTTTTCCATTACAGAGACCGCGGAGTTCGTGGTCCCCAGGTCAATTCCAATAATTTTTCCCATTTGACTTCTCCTCTTGTTATGCGAAATTCCAATAGAAGTATAACTTTGATCAGCGCCGATGTCAACAGTTTCATATGATATTTATCAAAAATATTTAAGCGTGTTATTGTCAGATTTCAGGATTCCGGCGAATGGAATCCCTTGACAAACCTGCCGATTCAGGCTTTTTTCATTGCAGAAAAAAACCACTCTATTTACACCTGAGAGAAAAAGTGATATAAGAGTGTGACTATTTTTATGGAAGGAGGTTGAACATACCCAAAAAATGGTTCAGAATCTGGGAAA
>JAFGNX010000036.1 GCA_016926835.1 Candidatus Aminicenantota bacterium
CTCGGGTTGGCCGCTTGAGCGCATCGGCGACGATGTGGCCAGATAAATGGTTCTCCTCGACAGAATCCGGCTTACAGGCCGCCTTCGTCCGTTCAACACAAAGTTGAAGAGTTGACTTGTCCCTAACCAGGAGCGGGCTTCAAGACCGGCCCTCGTTCTCGAGGGTGTCGAAACCCTTGCCGAAAACCCGGTGTACCGGGGACACGATCACGAAAGCGTCGGGATCAACGCGGGCGACCAGGCCCTTTAGCTGCGCGACTTCCGTCACGGTCAGGGCAACCATCATGATGGTGCGCTCTTTGCCGGTAAAAGAGCCCCTGGCACTGATTTCCGTGGCTCCCCGGTTCAGCTCTTGAGTAACGGCCTTCGAGACTTTGCCGGGGTGATCCGTAACGATCAGGGTCATCAACTGTTTGCGGCGGTGCCCTTTCGGGCGGAACCAGGATCTGGAAGGCACGCCTTGGCTCACTTCTTCGGTCAACGTGAGCCCGCTGTCATCGGTCAAGCCTTCGAATCGCGGCAGTACTTCCCCGCTGCAACGGCGCAGGCCGATAGTGGCAATCGCGATCACCACCAGTGCCGCCAAAAACAACAACACACCGGCCAGGACCCACCCTCCGTTGAACGGCCCCACCCGGGCGCGCAGCATGAAGTCCGTCCAGGAAGTCGCCGGCAGGGGAAACAAATACAGTTTCGCCAGCCAGGATAGACCCACAACAGCATAAATCCAGAGGTAATTGCGGCGCAAACGCCTCCCCATTGCTTCCAGGCTGGAAATCGGAAAGTGCGGCATCAAGAGGTTCTCGGCCAGCATTTCGCCCCAGTCGGGAGAAGGATGAAACGGGGGTACCAGCATAGAGGCAAAAAAGTCGGTCTCCATCAGGCGGACCCGTGAACTCCACAACTCGTAATAGCGGTAACGTCTCGCCTCGATCATTAAAAATATGGTTACCAGGAAAAAGTTGAGCATGACCACGATATGACCGATCTGCAATTCCGTAAACGCCAACGAGATAAATGCTCCTGTCGCGACCACCGCCCAGTTCGTGGTGGTGTCCAGCCGCTGGCGCCAGACATTGGCACGGTTGACTTCGGCCCGGAACAGATGCACCATGGCAGTGGTAAACTCACTGCCCTTCAACTCGTAGCCACGATACGTCCACACGGGTTCCCCGCGCGTATCTCGATTACTGTGTCGCTTTTCATCCGTCATGGTTCCCTCCCGGCGCGGATGCCATTGAACGTTCCCCTCTGACATGAAGCGCCTGCGCAAATCCGGCGCAAACTTCTCAACGACATAGCGCAACATCGTGTGCGGCATGGCTCCGCAATGGTCGCCCTATCATGATCTCCCGTGTCTGTTAATCGCGACAGGATGGTTTTCGTCATTGAGTAAGAGTCTTTCTTCGCTGACAGAGAATCATGGGTTCGGTGCCATGAAATGGGCCCCCCGGCTCTTCTGGTTGTGCCGGGCGGCTTCGACTACCAGCAGTGAGGTTTGCACACTGTCGCGCAAGTCAATAATGGCGGCAGTGACCGCGACCTTCTGATAGAACTTCAGGATACGGTGACGCAGGTAATCCAGGTCGGAGCGGGCGCGGTCCAGGCGCCGATTCGTGCGGATAATACCGGCGTAATTCCACATGGTATAACGGATGGTCACCATGTCCTGCCAGATCAGGGCCGGATCCGGCTCCTCTTCCTGTGGAGGATAACGCCACGGAGGGATCTCTTCTACAAGCCACGGCTCCACACTCTCCTTACGGCGCGGGGCGATGTCTTCCGCCGCGCGGGCGCCCCAAACCATGCCCTCCAGCAAAGAAACCGAAGCCAAGCGGTTGGCGCCGTGAACTCCGGTGCAGGAAACCTCGCCCACAGCGTACAATCCTTCGAGGCTGGCCCGTCCGTGCAAGTCAACCAGGACTCCGCCGCAACTGTAATGGGCCGCGGGAACCACGGGTATCGGACGGGCGGTGATGTCCAGCCCCTGCGAACGGCAATGCTCGGTAATGGTAGGGAAACGTTCCTCAATGGCGATTTTTGCGAATGAAGCCAGATCGAGCAATACGTAGTCGTCACCGTGGCGGATCATCTCTTCGTAAATGGCCCGCGAGACTTCGTCTCTCGGGGCAAGATCCGCCTGGTCCGAGTAGCGGCTCATAAAGAAGTCCCCTTTGCGGTTCACGAGTTTTGCGCCTTCACCACGAACCGCCTCGGAGATCAGGAACGGTTTTTCGTCCCCTTTCTGGTACAGGGAAGTCGGATGAAACTGCACATATTCCAGGTTGGCCAGGCGGGCTCCCGCGCGCTGAGCCATGGCAATGCCGTTCCCCACCGCATGTGGAGGATTGGTGGAATGCAGGAAAATGCTGGACAAACCACCCGTGGCCAGAATAATATGCCTGGCGAACACACGCCAGACCCTGCCCGAATCAAGGTTTAACACATAAGCGCCCACTACCCGGGGCTCGTCATATTGCCTCAGGGGATTGGTGGAATGGTGCGGGCAGGCCAGCAGGTCAATGGCCTGGTGGCGGTACAGCATGGTGATGTTCGGTTCCCGGCGCACGGCCCGGTCGAGGTGCTGTTGGATCACCCGGCCGGTCATATCCTTGACATTCAGCACTCGACGGGTGGAGTGGGCCCCTTCCCGCGCCAGATCGAATTTGCCGTTTTTTGTGGAGAAAGGCACCTGTAATTTCTCGATCAGGATCCGTTCCACCAGTTCCCGGGATAAAGATACAACCTGGTCCACGGCGGGAGGATGGTTGATGCCATCCCCGCTGCGAATGATATCCTGTTTGAACACATCCGGGGATTCTTCCTCACTGAGCGCGGCGATACCCCCTTGGGCCAGCCAGGTATTGGTGGCGGATTCATCCGCCCCTTTGCTGATCAACAGGGAGCGGACTCCCCGGCGTGCCAGCTCCAGGGCCGCGGTGCCGCCGGCAATGCCGTTGCCGATTATCAACACATCGGTTTGCAGAGTCTCATTCATCTTGTTTTTCTCCCCGCGGACGGATCTCCAGGCTGAGGTCCAGAGACCGGTACGAATGGGTCAGGGCGCCCACGGAGATAAAATCAACCCCCGTGATCGCTCGCCGGGCAATGGTATCCAGGGTCACGTTGCCCGAAAGTTCCAGCCGCATGCGTCCCCGGCTCAACTCCACGGCCTGCCGCACCATGTCGTCGCTGAAGTTATCAAGCATGATCACATCCACCGGCAACTCCATGGCTTCGCGGAATTGATCCAGATCCTGGGTTTCCACTTCAACCGCCACATCGGGATAGAGGCGACGGACCGCTTTCACCGCAAGGGTGATGGAACCGGCCATGCGGATGTGGTTGTCTTTGATCATGGCCATGTCCGCCAGGTGCAGACGGTGATTGACGCCGCCGCCGTGACGAACAGCCCGTTTTTCCAGCAGGCGCATGCCGGGCGTGGTCTTGCGTGTGTCCAGCAGTGTGATACCGGTCCCCGACAAGCGCTCGACAAAGGACCGCGTCATGGTGGCCACGCCGCTGAGTCGCTGCAGGAAGTTGAGGGCCGTACGTTCACCCCGCAGAATCGACCCTTCCATGCCGTTCAACTCCAGGACGACATCCCCTGAAGCCAGGGTTTCGCCATCATGCCGACGTGATTCGATTTGAACCCGCGGATCCACTTGCCGGAAGGTTTCCATAAAGGCCATGGTTCCCGACAACACTCCAGCGGCCTTGGCCACCACCTCAGCCCGCACGGGAGCGTCAAATTGGCCAAGTGACAGGGTCGTCACGTCTCTGTGCACCTGGTCTTCGCTCAACGCCAGGCGAACGATATCCTCCAGCGCCTTCTTTTCTTCACGAAGATCAACGCCTTTACCGATGGGCTTCATTCCGCCTCGGACCAGGGCCGAGCGAAAAACCTGCGACTCCAGAAATCAATGCCGCAGCGGGATTCAAACAGTCGCTTGGGACCGCGGAAGCCGTGCCGCTCCCCAGGAAACGCCATGAATTCAACAGGCTTTCCGGCATCCTGAAGAGCGTTGAGAAGTTGGAGTGAGTTCTGCATATGCACATTGTCATCCAGTGTCCCGTGAATTAGGCGCAGACCGCCACGATAACCGTCAATGTACTCCATCACCGATGCTTTTTTGTATCCATCCGGATTTTCTTCCGGCGTGTCCATATAGCGCTCAGTGTAGACGGAATCATAGAGTTTCCAATCGGTTACAGAGAAGCTGGCGATTCCGTACTGGAACACCTCCGGGGCCCTGGCCAGGGCCAGGGCGGTGACGTAGCCACCGTAGCTGCCACCGCTGATGCCGATGCGTTCAGCATCCACCCAGGGTTTGGATTTCAGGTGTTCCACTACTCTGGTGTAATCATGAATTTCCCATTCCCCCAAACGGCGGTGCATCTGATCCATTCCCGCCTTGCCATGATGCCCGGCTCCACGATGATCCGCTGTTGCGATCACGATCCCCATCTGGGCAAGGAAAAAGCCGGTCATCCCCCGGCTGCCCGGAAAGGCGTTGCGCACCGACATCGCTCCGGGTCCGCCGTACACGTTCAGGATAACCGGATACGATTTGTCTTCGTTGAAATCCGGAGGCAACAACAACAGCAGGGGCAATTCAATGCCCTCGCCGGCGGGAACACGCAGCAGTTGCATGCGGTCGAGTTGGAATTCTGATACGGCAGGCGAAGCAGCGTCTCCCAGCCGCCGCACCAGACGTCCCCTGGAATCCAGCAGATCCAGCCTGTCGGGTCGATTCAATGCTGAGTGCCGGTCCAGGAACAATCGTCCGTCCGGAGCTGGAGTCAGATTGTGCCAACCCTCATCCGGTGTCAGACAAATCATGTCACCGCCCGTCAGGGAAATCCGGTAGCCCTGGGACTGCGCACTGTCCCGGAGAGCGGCGGAAAACAGGATTTCCCCCCGTTTCTGGTCCACGTGATGGATGGCATGCACCGCCCAATTTCCCCGGGTCAACTGCCGCTCCTGTCCCTGGGACGAAACATGATAAAGGTGAGGCCAGTCGCCGCGCGCGCAGCGAATCACCAGACCGCCTCCGTCCAGGATCGCCAGGTCCGGCTCCTCCAGGAATTCCACCCAAGTGGGGCGGTTCCAGGCAAAAACCGGCGACGGTTTTTGCTCCGGTTCCTGCCAGCGCAACAATTTCAGTTGATCCTGCCCCCGGTTCATCCACTGGAAATAGAGAGTGGCGCCATCTTCAGACCAGCGTGGATGGGCCACATAATGTTCACCCTGATCGGGAACAGCCAACCAGTTGATTGTGCCGTCGGCCAGGTCCACCACGCCCAGGCGGGCTTCCGGATTGGGGAAACCCGGTTTGGGATAGTATTGGCGTTCCAGTTCCGGGTAGACCCCTTCCGAACGCGTAATTGCGAACTGGGGAACCCTTGACTGATCGAAACGCAAAAAAGCGATGCGCCGGGAACGCGGACCCCACCAGAACGCGCAATA
>JAFGNX010000037.1 GCA_016926835.1 Candidatus Aminicenantota bacterium
GGGAAACCAAGTTGAAAGTCTAAAGTCGAAAGCAAAAACTTCAAAACCAGTAAAATATGCTTTTTTCTACCTTCTACATTCTACGTTCTACAGGGCGGTTCGTAAACCGCCCTTTTCTCCTGGCTTCCTGTCTCCTGCCTCATGTCTCCTTCATTCCAACTTTTCTATTCTGATCGCATTGATCCCGCTGATGGCGCGGTCGGAAAAGAAATCCGGTCCCGGAAACAGCGCCCATGGCCCCTTGTTTTCACACAAGCCGCCATCCAACAGCATAAAGGCGTTGCCGTCATTGCGGTTAAACACCTCGGAGGCAGCGAAAACCACGCGGTACCCGTCTGCCGCGGTAACCACCAGGTAGCCCCGGGCCAGAATATCAGGCTCGATATTGATGTACTTTGCCAGAACCGCGCCCAGGTCCCAGCCTTGAAAATCCTGGAATCCGTGAAAACCGCGGCCGCGGCCGAAAAAAACGCTGGGCTGGGATCTCTTTGCGGGGAAACGGAGAGGATCCCGCAATATCGCGGCATCCTCTCCGAGTATGTTCAGTCTGATTGACTCAGACGATACATATGCCATGCCCCTGCGGATGGGGATGTTGACCTTTGCGGAACGCACGGTGATGCGCCGTGGCGCCGTCAGGTTGCGCACGGCATAAAGATCATCGCCACATACCAGCAAGGATCTGGACGGCATTGCGGAAACGGATTTCACCTTGGTGGGAACAATCGGTGAAACGCGGGTGGCGACCAGAACGCGATGGGGCGTGCGGGAGTAAAACACCTCTCCCCAGGAAACCACGACTACCTCGCCGGCGTTGTCATGGATCTCCATAAAAAGATCTACCGGAGGCGGAAACACCTCACCCGCGGTTTTTTTTACCAGGCGGTCGCGCAGGATATCGAACAGCGAAACACCTTCAAATCGGTACGCTCCCGCAAACCCACGTCCCTGATGGTGCCAATCGGCGTGGCGTACGGTAACCATATGCCGGGGCAATGCCTCCAGGTCCACGGGCCCAGGGTTTTCCACTTCTCCGTCCACCACCAGCGGAAGTGTTTCAAGGTCGATAAAAGCGGCGCGGCCATAAAAATCGTTGTTGCCCCCAATCGCGTCAGCAGCGTCCCCCCAGAGAGAAAACGCTCCCAGCAGTAAGACAAAAAAGACTTTTTTCATTTGTATCTCCTCAAATCCACCTGAGCGCCGAAACGCACGCCCCGGGCGCGCATGGGAAAACCGGGTTCGGTGAAGTAATCGGCGTCAAACAGGTTTTCGCCGATCAGGTACAACAGGAATCCCTTGATACGTTTTTCCAGGCGCAGATTCACCGTGGTATATGCGGGGATATCGATCACCTGGAAAGGCGGAGCCTTGCCCAGGCTCGCCTGAGAAGAAGAGGCGGCCAGCGCCCACACAGTCAGGCTGAACCCGCTGAACGGCCCGACGATTACCACGGTATTGAACTGACTGGCCGGAATATAGTCCAGGGGCATACCGGTATCCCGGTCCTCGGAATGCATCCAGGTGTAGTTCAGCACGAATCCCACTTTGTGAAAGCGCCTTGAAATCGCGGCTTCAATTCCGGCCAGTTCAGCACGGCCCACGTTCATGTCGGTACGGTAGCCGTCCAGTCCTCGGTAAGACTGAATCATGTCCTGGATACGGTGAAAGAAGACAGCCGCCTCGATGCGCCACTTCCGTTCCAGGGTAAAGCCCGCTTCAATAGAGTTGCCGTACTCCGACTGCAGGTCCGGATTGCCCGATGAGCCGTAGAGTGATTTCATGGAGGGGAAACGGGATTTGTGGGCGAAACCGGCATGAAATGCCATCCATTCACGGGGCATGAACCGCAATCCGAGAATGGGATTGAGGCGGGATTCATTCCCTCCGGAATCCTTGTACAGGGCATCCAGGCTGACCCCCGCCACCACGGTCCAGCGGTCATTCAGGCGGATGTGGTCTTCCAGGCCGATCGACAACACTCCGCGGTTGAACTCTTCCCATGGGTCGCCGATATCTTCCTGCTGGCGCACGAAATTGTCATTGTAGGTCAGGTTGAACTTCAAATTATGACCTCGAAACAATGGGTATTCACCGGAAACGATCGCTCCCAGAGAGTGATTCTTGTATTTGGATTCCCACTGTCTCTGGGTAAAATCAAAATCCCCATACTGGTCCAGGACATTGAAATGGCGCACATAATAGGTGCGTACCCGCAAAACACCTTGTTGAAGCAGGGGGAAAGTTCCGCCCAGGTTCAATTGCAGGCGCTGCCAGTCCGTGAAACGCCAGATCCTGGGTTTCAGGTATTCGGTGGCCGCGGGCAAGCCGAACTCCGACTGGTTGAACATGACCTGGGCCATGATCTCCGAGTTCTGTGAGGGTGAAAAATAGACCTTGCCGTTCAGGTTGAAGCGATCGTGGTCACTGTTCCGGCGCAGCACCCGTTGGCCGTCACTGCGGATATCATAACCGTCGGAACGGTCCAGCACGGCATCGACCTGCGCGGCGAAACGCTTGAAGGCGGCGCCGCCCGAGGCGTTGATCAGCATGGTTTGGTTATCGCCGAAACTGGAGTTCAACGACAGATACGGTTGATCGGGACGCCGCGTCACCACGTTTAACACACCACCCAAGGTGTTGGCTCCGTACAGGATCGAACTGGCCCCCTTGATCACCTTTACGCTGTCCACATTGGTCGCGGAAATGGATTTCAAGTCAAAGGAATTGAAATAGGGTTCGTATACCGGGATACCGTCCAGCATGAGGGTGATACGACTCGAACCCAGTCCACGGATCATCAGGCGTGATTCGTTCTTGTTCCCGTCCGTGGCGTACACCCCGGTGGTGTAGTTGACCACTTCCCCCATGTGGGCCGGGGTCAGTGCTTCAATGGTGGCGCGAGGAATCCGCGATACCCGTGAAATGGGTTGCTGAGCCGGCGCTTTCCCCGTCACTACCACCTCTTCGATAATGGGCTTCTGCTTCTGTTCCGGCTTGACTTCTTTTTCATCCGTACCCACCGCCAGGGCGACAATGGATATGGAAAGAATCAAATAAAGAAAAATGGGAAACTTCTTCGGTTGCTCCATGGCCAACCTCCTTTTCAAGTTTGGAAGGCGGTACCGTTTCCAGCACCACCCTGTCGGTCCGGCCGCCTAGCCTGCAATCAAAGACCGTAGCGGACAGGACTCGGAGGAAATGGAAATCTAGCATAAGCCCATACGCTTGTCAACGGAATTCAGGGCGTGCGCGCCAGGGCTATCACCCGCACCCGTGCCCCGGCCCGAGCCAGTTCACGGGCACAGGCTTTCAACGTGCTTCCCGTGGTAAATACGTCATCCATCAGCACCACATCCCGGTTTTTCACGTACCTGGATCGACAATAAAATGCCCCGGCCAGGTTGCGCTTGCGCGCGGACAGGCTCAAACCCGCTTGCGGCGCGGTTGACCGGATCTTGACCAGGGCTTTGGGGCGAAATGGAATGTGATGCAGCCGGGCATAACGCCGCGCGATCTCCTTGACGGGGGAAAAAGTGCGTTTGCGGCCCGGATCATCAGGAACCGTAACCAGGATCTGACTTTCAGCTCCAAGATTCTGAAAATCTGGCGGCGGCAGGCAACGGGATAACGGCCGGGCCAGACCGGCCACACCGCCGTATTTGTAGCGCAGGATCACTTCACGAAAAATCCCTTCGTAAGCGGCCACGCAACGGGTTTCCAGAAACGGCGGCGGCGCATGCATGCATTGGACACAAAGACCGCCGTGCCGGGATACCGGGCAGGCGCAACGCGGGCAGGCGGGATCGGCAGAGGCAACCAGCTCAGCCAGGCACCGCCGGCACAAAAGGGTTTCCCGGAAATGGACCAACTGACGATTGCAAACCGGACAGACCGGTTGAAACAGGAACACGCGCACCAGGTGCCCGGCTTGAAAGAGAACTTTTTTGCACCTGGAAAACAAACGCATCAAAGAAAGGGGGGCCGGGTCACGCCCGGCCCCCTGCAACCGTTGTCAACTAATTGCCGCGGGTTTTGTCCACGGGAAAGGGGTCATGTTCCGGCCAGGGCATCGGGTCTTCTTTTACTTTTTTCATCAGGTAATCGATGGCCGTCATTAACTGGTTGTCATGGCCTTCGCGCATGGAAGCGGCCTGGAGTTCCACTTCAATGTCCGGCTTGACCCCGACGTTTTCCACCACCCACTTGCCTTCATGGTCGTAAATCCGGTAATCCGGAGCGGTCAGCCCGCCACCGTCAACCAACGACAGGAATTGGGATACACCCACCAATCCTCCCCAGGTGCGGGTGCCGATAATGGGGCCCATGTTCATGAGCCGGAATTGACGCGGCAGCATGTCTCCCCCTGAACCGGCCTCACGGTTGGTCAACAATGCCATATGCGCCCGGAGGGCGAAGAAGGGAGATGTCTGGTCATGGGAATAGCGCCTTGTCCAATACGTATGGGGGGTAGTGGCCAAACGCCGCAGGAAGACGCCTGGATCCAGCCCGCCGCCATTGAAACGGCCGTCCACAACGATGCCCTTTTTGCGGGTCTGGGTAAAAAAGTATTTGGGAAACACCATGGCGGAAGCATTGTACGTGTCAGGCAAATGCACATAACCCAGTTTGCCTCCGGACAATTGATCCACCGTGCGGCGGTTGCGCTCCACCCAGTCCACGTAACGCAGATAACTGTCGTTGCGGGCAGGTACCACGGTCACGGTTCGAGCGCCCTGGGCGTCGGGCCGGGAGTTGATGGTGAGTTGAACAGGCTCTCCCGCCAGATCCACGAAATAGCTGTGAATGTTGCGTCCGGTAGTGACATCTTCGCCGTTTACCGCCAGTACGTAGGTACCGTTGGCGACATTCAGGCCGGGGTGGCTGAGGGGTGGAACCACGTTGGCCGTCCATTCCGGAACGGTCAGTACGCGGTCAATGCGCCAGCGCTTGTTCTGCCTGTCCGCTTTCCAATCCACTCCCAGCAGGCCCACGCTGACGCGTGGGGCTTCACGCATGCGGTCGCCGCCGTAGACATAGGTGTGGGATGTATTCAATTCGCCGATCAATTCGCCGATAATGAAGCGGATATCCTGGCGGCAGGTGGCGCGGTCCAGCAACCGGGCGTATTTTTCGCGCATGGCCGGCCAATCCACGCCGTGCATATTGGGTTCGTAGTAAAAATCCCGTTCCATACGCCAGGCTTCATTGAAAATCTGGCGCCATTCGCGGCGGGGATCCAGGCGCATGCGCAGGCCTGAAAGGTTCAGGGGGGTTCCTTCCGATTTTCCGGCTGAACTGGCGGTGACAAACAACTTGTGCCCCTTACGGTAAATCACCTTGTTGCCGTCGCGGGAGATCGAGTACGCTCCGATCCCCTTGACCACCAGTTCCGATTTTCCGCTTTTGAATGCGAACGCCATTAAATCCATGGGGCCGGTGCCGCGGAATTCAAAGCGGTTGAAATCCCCTTTGTCCGAGTTCAGATAGAAAAGATGCCCGGATGCCGGGTGAAGGCTGCGGTAATTGCCCGCCGGCAGGGGAAATGCCTCCACGCGATCCGCAATGCCTTCAAACTCGATTTCGCATCCAGAAGACTCCTTTTTCCCGGAGACCGGGATAACCGGTTCGGCCGTGACGCCTTTGGGAGGGAAAAGCGCCGGCAGGTCTTTTTTCAGACTGATGCTGAAGATCCCGGCCGCATCCTTGTACACCATTTCCCACTGGAAATCGCAATAAGTGGGCCTGAAGTGCCGATTGGACACAAAGAAAAGGCGCTTGCCGTCTTCGGAAAACACGGGATTGAAGTCGTTGAAGCGACCGTTGCTGACGCATCGGGACTGTCCATTTCGCATGTCGAACACATGCAACTGATAAACCAGTTCGCTGTTCATCTTGGAATACGCCAGGTAACGGCTGTCCGGAGACCAGGCGAAATCGTAAATGGGCTTGAGATCCAAAGACACATCCACGTGTTCGTACTCGGCTTTGTCCACGGTAGTGACTTTGCGGCTGTTCACATCCAGAATGCGGCAATGCAGGCTGTTGTCGGCATAGGCCAGGTATTTTCCGTCCGGGGACCAGCGCAAGGTATGCCGGTAACCATCCTGGTGTTGAGTCAGGGTGCGTGCCTTTGCTTCACCTTTTGCGTCCTCGATCACCACTTCATACTCACCTGTGGCGTCGGAAAAGTACGCCAGGTGCTTGCCATCCGGAGACCAGACCGCGTCTTTGTCCCTGGCGCCGCAGTTGTGACTGACATTGCGGGTCACCCCGTCTTTTACGCGCAGGGTGAACACCTCTCCCCTGGCGGTGACCAGCGCGGATTCACCGTCCGGAGAAAGCTCGAAATGGGTGATGTACTTGGCCACATCACGAATTACCGGACGGGTCTCGGGCGCATCCGCACGTATGGTAATGGGTAGCCTGCGATTTTCGTTGGTTTCCGTGTCCAGGAGCCAGATATCTCCGCCGACTTCGTAAACAATGTGGGCGTTCCCCGCACCGGCCCGGAGAACGTCGTATTCGCGGTGACGCGTGACCTGTTCAGTCTTTCCGTCCCGGGTATTGTAACAGAAGATGTTGAGCACGCCGTCGCGATCCGACACAAAGTAGACTTTGTCTTTGATCCACATGGGAGTGCGGTCTGTACCCTCAAAATTGCTGATGTTCTGTTCTTTCAGGGTCTGGAGATCGAAAATGTAGATCTCCTGGGCCCGCCCGCCGCGGTACCGTTTCCAGGTTCGGTCTTCCCGTCGTGTCTTGTTGTAAGCAATGCGGGTTCCATCCGCAGAGAAACTGCCGGTGCCGGCTTCCGGCATGGGCAACTCTTCCAGGTCGGTGCCATCGGGCTTGATCAGGTAAAGGCGCTGAAAACGGGAATAGCTGTAGCGGTTGGAAACAAAAAGGATGCGCCCGCTGCCCGCGTGCCAGCCCAACACCTGGTCATGGCTGGGATGCCAGGTGACACGGGTGATCTCTCCACCATAGATGTTCATCACGTACACATCGGCATTGCCGTCATATTCTCCGGTAAAGGCAACCCATTTGCCACACGGAGAGATGCGGGGGTACAACTCTTCCCCGTCATGCAGGGTCAGGCGAACCGCTTCGCCTCCGGAAACCGGGGCTTTCCAGATGTCCCCCCCGGAAACGAACACCACTGTATCCCCGTGAATATGGGGAAAACGTTTCAACATGTCCGGGCCTTCCGCGGCGGACAGCGGCGAATATACCATGTATAAAACGGCCGCAAATACCACCATCATGCGGACGGCTCGCGTCTGCCGGATTGGTTTGAATAACTGCAGAAAACTCATCTGTTCCTCCTTGGAGTTTGGTTGAGGCGGTTGCACGCGTGAAATCAAAGCAACCACGTTATTTTGACGAACCGGATCGGGCAACTCAGGGAGCAACCTTCTCATGGGTAATCATACGAAAATGAAAAGGGGAAAGTTCCCCCGGATGCCGGGGGCGGAAAATTAATCAGTCTCCGCGCCGTCCTTTTTTCAAACGCTGCAACAGGCGACTGATCCGGCCCGATGATTCATCCGGCTTCACAGTATCCGGAGCCTGCGGATGTGTCGCACCTGAAACGGGCTTAGGCGAAGGATTCTCAGACCCGGCAACATGACGTTGCGGTCTTTTGTTCCGGCTTTCGCCCGGCCGGCTCCGGTTGCGAGATCGATCACGTTGCTGTGGAGCGGGCCGCCCTTGCGAAGGTTTTGCGCTGACTGTGTCCGTTTCTGATTGCTTCACCGGTTCCCGTCGCTTTTGTTGGGGCACCGGCCGCTTTTTTTTCGAGGCCGCCCTTCCGGATGATGATTGCCCGCGAACTGCTGATCGTCCGGCATTCCCCCTGCCTGCGCGTGGAACATCCTTTGCATCCCCGTGGCGCCTCTCGCGGAAATCACGATCCGAGACCTTGCTGCGTACCAGCAA
>JAFGNX010000001.1 GCA_016926835.1 Candidatus Aminicenantota bacterium
CTGATTAAACTGCGTCGTCGCATCCGCTCCATCCGCAACACCCAGAAAATCACCCGCGCCATGAAAACTGTATCCGCCGCCAAGCTGCGCAAAAGCGTGGTGGAAATAAACAAGGCCCGTCCATATCTGAACCGGGTGGAACAGTTGTTGCGACGCTTGATCGATAAAGTGGATCCCCAACGCTTTCCTCTCCTGGATTCCCGCGAGGAGGGGGCCCGCGTGTTGGTCGTACTTACCGCGGATAAAGGACTGTGTGGGGCGTTCAACTCACACATCCTGCGCCGCATGACCGAATATATGGCGGAGTCCCGCCGCGAGGGCCAGGTTGTGCGGCTGGTCACTTTGGGCAACCGCGGCCATACCTATTGCAGGCGCCGCGATATCGCGGTTGAACGCAATTTTCCAGGTATCATGGCACACACGTCTCACGATGACGCCCGCCAGGTGACGGAATTCCTCTCACAGTTGTTTCTTGAGGAAAAGGTTCGGGATATCTCTTTCCTTTACACGGAATTTGCCAGTGCCTCCCGCCAGGAAATTAAGCTGAAAACACTTTTTCCCATCCGCTGCCGATGGAGTGAGAGTGATGATGACGAGAACAAGAAAGAGGATCGTGAAACCATCTATGAACCATCAGCGCAGGAGGTTTTCGCCGCCACACTGCCGCGCTTCCTGCAATCCCGCGTTTTTCAATTGTTGATGGAATCGCAGGCATCGGAACACGCCGCCCGCATGATCGCCATGGATTTGGCCAGCCGCAATGCCAGTGACATGATTCAATCACTGACGTTGACACTCAACAAGGTGCGTCAGGCTTCAATCACGAATGAACTCTTGGAAATCATCACCGCCACGGAAGCGTTGCAGAGCCAATAGGAGGAACAGTGAGCAAAGCAGAAGAGAAAATTCAGAATACGGGAAAAGTCATTGAAGTCATCGGCCCGGTGGTCGATGTCGAGTTTCCCGAAGGGAAATTGCCTCCAATCTACAACGCCGTGGAAATCACTTCCGAGGGCTATGAAGCGGACCCTCCCATGCGTATCATTACCGAAGTCCAGTACCACCTGGGTGAGAACCGCGTGCGCACCGTGTCCATGCATTCCACTGACGGCCTGGTCCGGGGCATGAAGGCCGTGGATACCGGTGAGCCCATCACCGTTCCCGTGGGTCGCGGGGTCCTGGGCAGGGTAATGAACGTGATCGGCGATCCCGTAGACAACAAGGGCCCCTTGAACGTAAAGGAACGTTTGCCCATCCACCGGCCCGCTCCCGAATTGGATGAACAGGATACCACCCTGGAGATGTTTGAAACCGGGATCAAGGTGATCGACCTGCTGGAACCTTACCTGAAAGGCGGGAAGATCGGCCTGTTCGGTGGGGCGGGTGTGGGCAAGACCGTGCTCATCATGGAGATGATCAACAATGTGGGCAAGAAACACGGTGGTTTGACCGTTTTTGCCGGTGTGGGGGAGCGCACAAGGGAAGGCAACGACCTATTGCTGGAGATGACCGAATCCGGCGTCATCGACAAAACCGCCCTCATCTACGGCCAGATGACCGAACCCCCGGGCGCGCGCTTACGGGTGGCGTTGACGGGGCTGACCGTGGCTGAACATTTCCGCGACTCCGAAGGCCTGGATACCCTGCTGTTTATCGATAACATCTTTCGTTTCACCCAGGCCGGTTCCGAAGTTTCCGCTACCCTGGGGCGCATGCCTTCAGCCGTGGGATACCAGCCCAACCTGGCAACGGAAATGGGGGAGTTGCAGGAGCGTATCACTTCGACGCGCAAGGGATCGATCACCTCGGTGCAGGCGATTTACGTTCCCGCTGACGACTACACCGATCCCGCTCCGGCCACGACCTTCGCCCACCTGGACGCCACCACCAACCTCAGCCGCCAGTTAACCGAGATCGGCATCTATCCCGCCGTGGATCCGCTTGCTTCCTATTCACGCATCCTGGATCCCCGGGTGATCGGCGAAGAGCACTACCGGGTGGCGCGCATGGTCAAGGAGATTCTGCAGCGTTACGAAGAGCTTCAGGATATCATCGCCATCCTGGGCATGGAGGAGTTGTCCGACGAGGACAAGATGACGGTTAACCGGGCGCGCAAGATCCAGAAATTCCTGTCTCAGCCTTTTTTCGTGGCTGCCGAGTTCACCGGCCGCGAAGGCAAGTATGTAGAGGTCAAAGACACCATCCGTTCATTCCGCGAATTGGCGGAAGGCAAATACGATGACTTGCCGGAACAGGCGTTCTACATGTGCGGCGGCATTGAAGATGCACTTGAGAACGCCAAAAAGATGGGGTATTGATGGCCGAACTGGTGGAATTAGAGATCATTACCGCCCAGAGGATGCTGGTCCGCACCCAGGTGAGCGAGGTCTATGTTCCGGCCGTGCGTGGTCGGGCTGGAATCCTTCACCATCACTTGCCATACACGGCTTTGCTGGGCATGGGGGAGGTCAGTTACGTGGACGCCTCCGGTCAACGCCACGCCCTTTTTCTGCAGCAGGGGCTGGTGGAAACCGCGGATAACCACGTGGTGATCCTGGCCGAGAGGGTTCTGACCGCGGATGAATTGAAAACGGATGAACTGGAAAAGAAGATCAAAGGTGTGAAACAGGCCATTCGCGGAGCGTCAACGGGCGAGACATCGCCGGAAGAGCTGGAGAAGGCCCTTGAACGGGAAAGGGAACTTGAAGTGATGCTCAAAATCGCCAAAGGAAAATCCTCCCGGACCTGAAACAACCATGAAAGAACGCTTGAGCAATTGGATCCCGGCGGGCATAGGGACATTTACCCTGGTCGTTTCATTGCTTGTGTATTCTCCGGGAAGTCACAAAACCCACCTGACTACCGCGATCATGGCCGCTTGTGCTTCCTTGGGTTGGTCAGCGGTGATTTCGTTTCTGCCCAGCCGGCGCAGGATTCTGGGGTTGTACATGATCATGGCCGTGTTTGTCCCCGTTTTCGCCCTTTTTCTGCCGCGTTTCTTTTACTGGGAACCTTTATGGCATTGGCTTCTTTACGGGATAATGCTGATCAGTTTTCTGGGGCTGATCATCTTTGTGCGTACCCAGAAACCGTATAGACCGCAAAAGTAGCGAAAAATCTTTTCTATCAGATTCTCTGAACTTGTCTATGTGATGAAGTAAGCAGCCGGGAAACTTTTCTGCATCCGGCCGAACGGTGATGAATGGACTTGCAGTTCTGTGATGAAGTACCTGGGAGAACTGTGATGGCTTTTCTACGTTCTACCTTCTACCTACTGCAGGTTGTTTCGCGAACCGACCGTACTCCTGTCACCTGCCACCTGTATCCAATACAAAGTTGAAGAGTTGAAGAGGGAAGAAGTAGAAAAAAAGGTAACAGGTAACAGGTGGCAGGAGACAGGCCCTTTGTCCCTTGCCCATTGCCTCTCTCCCTGGCCCCTTGCCCTTGTGCTCTGAATAAGGAATAAAGAAGAAGGAATAAAAAAGCGTTGGCTGGTTTTTGCTTTTGCTTTCGACTTTAAACTTTCGACTTAGTGCCCTTCGCCCCCTTTCCCTATTTTCCGCTTTTCGGGATCATGCACAGGAATTTCATGGGAGTTTTGCCGGTATTGCGGAATTGATGAGCCTCGCCGGGCATAACCAGCACGAAGCTGCCGGCGGCGACGGGCCGCGGTCCAGTGTCGCTGAAGACCTCACCGGAGCCTTCGAGTACGTAAACTTCGTGTTCCCAGTCATGTTGATGTCGCGGAGTATATCCTCCGGGTTGCACTTCAAACAACCGCATCCAGAATCCCGGTGCCGGGCTGTTCTCGCCGATCAGCCAGCGGATGCTGACCTTTTTGGCTTCCGGGTGATCCACTTGTTGAACAGGTATTTCTGCAACCGATTTTACGATCATGTTGTTTGCCTCCATTTGTCTGAACTTTTCGCGAAAATCCGTTTTCGTGAAAAATTTTCTTTCTGTATGCTGAACGCATTCTACGCCACCCCCGCAGGCGGTTCAAGTGAGCGCTTGTTCCGTCCGCGAACAGTGGTGTATAATCAGCAATAATGTGGATGAAATGACGGTGCGCCTGCCTCAACGGGAACAGTTTTCACGACGGGACGTGGAGCGCTTGCTCCGCCTGGATGGCCGGGTTCTGGATTATTGGGAAAAAGAGTTCGCCAATCCGGCACCTCTCATCGGAAAAAGCGGCGAAAAAGTATATTCGCGCCGCGATGTGGAAGTTTTGCTGCAAATCAAGCAGTGGCTGGTCGAGGAGCGCCTGGGAAAAGAAGAGGTTCGCCGCCGTTTGGAGCTTTCACCCCCGGTTGACAGCGCTGAACCCCCACGCTCCCGGAGCCGTCCCCAGCCCTTGAACGAAGTCCGGGCCCGATTGCGCGAGATATTGACAATCCTGGACAAAGATGATACAAACTGACTTGGCCGGGACGTGGCGCAGTCTGGTAGCGTACACGCTTGGGGTGCGTGTGGTCGGTGGTTCAAATCCACTCGTCCCGACCATTTTTTTCACCACTTCCTCCAGGGAGCATTGTCCCGGAGCGGAACAGATTACATTGATTCTTCATGGCACCAGTTAAGACCATACTATTGACCAATGATGATGGCATCCAGGCCTCGGGACTGCTGACTCTGAGAGAGCGGCTCGCCGGTACGTACGATGTCATAACCGTTGCCCCTGACCGTGAACGCAGTGCCGTCAGCATGGGTATCACCCTGACCCGCCCCTTACGCATGCGGCGCGAATCTCCGGACCAGGTGGCGGTTGACGGAACCCCGTCCGACTGCATTAACCTGGCTTTGCAGGCCGTAATGTCGAGTCCGCCCGACCTGGTGGTTTCCGGCATGAACCAGGGCGAAAACCTCAGCTATGACGTATTCTACTCCGGGACCGTGGGAGCCGCTTTCACCGCACACCTCTACGGATTGCCCGCCCTGGCGGTGTCGATGATTCCAACGCCAAACGATTCCGGCGACCTGGTGTTTGATTACGCCGCCGCCGCGGACCTTACCGCGGATGTGATCCGCCGCCTCCTGCCTGTGGCACGCAAAACCGTGGTCTACAACCTCAACATCCCGGCCGGGGCTAGAAACGTACGTGTCACCTCGCTGGGAGACAAGCGTTATCACCCGGAAGTGGTGGAAACCCGTGATCCTCGCGGCCGTCGCGCGTACTGGCTGGGAACCGGGCGGCCGGACTACAAAGGCGACGGCAATTCCGATGTCATGGCCGTGCGCGAAGGCGACGCGTCTTTAAGCATATTGCTCTATGATCTGAACGCTTCCGAGGAATTCAACCACTTAAAGACGGTGTTTTCGTGAAGCCCAACCTCATGCGCCGTTTGTACAACTGGGTCTTGGCCTGGGCGGAAAAGCCCTCGGCCGGGGTGGCCCTTTTCGTGCTGGCTTTCGCTGAGAGCAGTTTTTTCCCCATCCCCCCGGACGTGTTGTTGATCCCACTGGTGCTGGGCGCCCGCAAACGTTGGTTTCGCCTGGCTCTGCTGGTAACCACCGCTTCCGCCCTGGGCGGGATTTTCGGATACTTCATTGGCTGGAAGTTGTGGTGGACCCTTTCAGGGGAGTTTACCCCGATAGCGGAGTTCTTTTTCCGCGTGATTCCCGGCTTTACCCAAGAACTGTTTCACACCATGCAGGTCAAGTACGACCTGTACAATTTCTGGATCGTGTTTACCGCCGGTTTCACGCCCATTCCCTACAAGATCATCACCATCTCAGCCGGCGCTTTCAAAGTCGGGTTTCCCGTTTTCCTGGTGGCATCCATCGTCTCCCGCGGCGCGCGTTTCTTTATCATCGCCTTCCTGGTACATCATTTCGGCGAGCCCATCCGCCGCACCATCGATAAGTACTTCAACTGGCTGGCCCTGGTATTCACCGTGCTGCTGATTGCCGGCTTTATCCTGCTCAAGCAGGTGTTCTAATAAAGTTGAAAAGTTGAA
>JAFGNX010000038.1 GCA_016926835.1 Candidatus Aminicenantota bacterium
GCGCCGATGCCGAATATATCTACGATATTGATGATTCCCAACCCCCGGACTTCGATCCATTGCTTGATTTTTTCAATGGATCTGCCCACCGGCTGGTCATAGGGATCCAGGTAGAATTCAATCAGGTCGTCGGATACCAGTTGATGACCCTTGTTGACCAGCTCAAGCGCGGATTCACTCTTGCCGATACCGGAATCACCGGTCAGCAGGGTTCCCACGCCTTTTACGTCGAGAAGAACTCCGTTAATGCGGATTTTCTGGGAAAAATGACGGTACAAAAACGAAGAAAGTCTCGAAACCAGTACCGAGGTTTTCAGACCCGAAACCATTACCGGCGTGTGGTAGCGTTGGGCTGCGTCAACCAGTTCCCTGGAGCAGGTCTGCCCGTCAGAAATGATCAGGCCGGGAATGCGGGCGGCAAAAAACTGTCGCAGGCGTTTTTCCTGTTCAGGCGGATCCAGCTGGTTGATGTAGCCGACTTCGGTTTTTCCGAATATCTGAATGCGCAATTTGTTTAGGTAGCGGTGGTATCCGGCCAGGGCCAGGCTCGGCCGCTGGGGGCGGGGATGGCGGGTCAGGTTGTCGAGCCACCGGTCATTATGGATCTGACGAATATCCAGATCTTTGTGAATTCCGATTTCCCTTAACTCGATCCCGGTTTTTTTAATCATTGTCACTTTCGTTGCGGCGGATAATCTCCATGACGCCTTCACGGGTATCCGCATTCAGGATGTCGCGGACCAGGTTCCTGGAATGTTTGATCAGCGATGCGGCTGCAGCCAGAATCTGTAGGTGAACAATTGGTGATTCAGTGGGTGAAAGAATAAGAATGGCCAGGTGGACCCGTTCTTTGTCTCCTTCACTGTACCGGATGCCTTTTCGGGATACGGCGATGAAAACTATGGGGGATTGCAAGCCGTGCACTTTTGTGTGTGGAACCGCAGCGTGATTGCCGATCGAGGTGGAACCCATGTTCTCACGTTCCAAAAGTTTCCGGATAATGCGCTGATCGTCGACGACCAGGCCCATGCCAGCCAGTTCGGAAATCATCTCAGCCAGTAATGTTTCCCGGCTGTCGGCGCCGCAGTTGACCTTGATAAATTCAGGTTTTAGAATGCTGGTAAGTTTCACGTTTCCTACTGATTCGCTTCAATGATGGAAAGCTTGTTTTCCCGGTTGCGATAAAGGACGGCTACGTTGTTTGTGTCCGCGTTGATAAAGAGATAGGCGTTATCATTGCTTTCGCGCAGAAAGAACGCGGCCTCTTCCAGTGAAAGCGGTTTTGGCGAGAAATTACGTGAGACAGTGATGGCTTCGGGAAACGAATCGGTTTCCGGACCCGGGGAAGTGTTTCCCGGAGAAATGATGCTGTCTGCCCGTTTTGCCCGTTTCTTTTCTTCCTTGATTTTTTCCTTGTTTTTCTTGGCCTGGGCTTTAAAAGTATTGATGATATTGCGCAAAGCCTGTTTCAGGATGGGATCCTGGCCATCGATATGGTATGAAAAGTTCCTGGTTTTTACACTTAACTCAGCCCGATAGCCGAGTTTTTCCCCATGAACAATGATATCGGCCTCCATGATATCGCCACTGATGCGTTCGATGCGGGCAAGGCTTTTTTCGACGTATGCTTTCACGGGTCCGGGGATTTTGGTGCTCTTGGCCGTAAAAGTAATGCTCATGTTATTCTCCTTTTAGCTTGTATTCTTCGCGCCGTTTTGAGGAATTCTGCAAATTCAATTCCTCACGGTAGTTGCGTATGGTTCTGCGTGAGATGCGGATGCCCAGACGGTTTAACTGCTCAGCGATCAGTTGGTCAGACAGTGGATGTTCATGGGGTTCGGCTTCGATAATGCGCTGAATTTTTTCCTTGACTGTTTCAACCGAGTGCTTGAAACCGAATTCGCCTTTGATTCCATATGAAAAAAAGCTGCGCAGGGAAATCAGCCCGCGGTCTGAGGCCATGAACTTGTTTTTAACCGCCCGGGAGATGGTGGATTCATTGTAATTCAGCGCCTGGGCCACTTCCTTCATGGTCAGGGGTTTTTTCCACTTGAGGCCGAAATCAAGAAAATCTTTCTGTTGAGACACCAGGAATTCCGCGATGCGCACGATCATTTTTTTGCGCAGTTCAAGCCCGTCGATAAACAGGGTGGCATTGCGTTGGCGGTCCTTTAAATAGGAGCGTGTTTTCCGGTCCAGCGGTTTCTCCAGCATTTCCTGGTAGTATGAAGAGATGAGCAGCCGGGGCATACCCTCTTCTATATACCGGACATGGTATCCCTGTTCGTCTTTGATCAACAGCAAGTCTACTTCAGCGTATTCAATATCACTATCTTCAAAGCGGGAAGCCGGCCGGGGATTCAGCCGGCGCAAGCGCTCAATCAAGCGGTTCAACTCATCCGGGTTTATCTCGAGCTGTTTCATGATCTCTTCGTATCTGGATCGTGCAAGGTCATCCAGATGCGAACGGATTAATTGACGCAGTTTGTCGTTCTCCGGGCTTTCCGGAACCTGGGCCAGCAGGCATTCGCTCAGTGACCGCGATGCTGATCCCTGGGGGTCAAAACCGGTAATGCGCCGGCGGATCTCTTCAATGGTTTCCGGTGTAGTCCCCAATGCACTGGCGGCGGATTCGATCAGCAAGTCCAGGTAGCCGTCATTGTTCAGGTTGAAAATGATGTGACGGGCGATACGCAAATCTTCCGGTGAAAATTCGGTTCTGGCCTGCTCCATGAGGTGATCCGCAAGGTCTTCTTTTTCCGTGCTGAACAACTCAATGGCACGGTTTTTGTCGATACGGTCCGGATCCGGTTTCAGGAATCCGTTTTCTTCGTAGTGAGAAACAAATGAATCATCGGCCTTTTTTAATTTCTGCTCAAGAAGGTTGGTTTCGTCTTCTTTGGAAGCGCCTTCAGCATCTCTGGAAATCGGATCATCCACTTCGAGCATGGGATTCGAATCCACTTCATTCTGGATGCGCTCCATAAATTCAAGTCGATTCAAGGGGAGGAGTTCCAGAAAGGTATGAACCACGGGATTGAGAACAAGGCTGGTGGTTTGCTTGAGATGGAGTCGTGTACCCATGTCAATTCCACCGGAAATCCCGGCCCAGGTATTCGGATTTTACCCGCTCATCACGGATCAGGGCGGAAGAGTCACCGTGAAAAATCACATTGCCGCGGTTGATAATATACGAACGGTCCGTAATTTTCAGGATTTCGCGAACATTGTGGTCGGTAATGATGATTCCCATACCCCGTTCGCGCAACTCCAGGATCAGCCGTTGCAGTTCGGTGATCTGCAACGGGTCGATGCCGGCAAAGGGTTCGTCCAGTAAGAGAAAATCCGGTGTGAGGATCAGGGCGCGGGCAATCTCCAGCCGGCGGCGTTCTCCGCCGGAGAGCAAAGCGGCACGCCGATGCTCAAGCCGGGTCAGTTTCATTTCACTCAAGGCGTCATCGACTGAGGTTTTATTCAGGTGGCGGTGCATCTCCACTACGGCAGACAGGTTGTCCCGAACCGTCATGTTACGGAATATCGACGGTTCCTGCGGAAGGAAGGCGATCCCCAGGCGTGCGCGGGAATAGACGGGCTGACGCGTGATATCTTCGCCGTTCAAGTGGATGGAACCGGTCTCCGGGGATAACATCCCCAGCATGAGACGGAATGTGGTGGTTTTTCCGGCTCCGTTCGGCCCCAGGAGACCAATGACTTCTCTGGCACGGACCGATAAATCGATCTCTTTGACCACCTGTCTCCCCTTGAACGATTTACTTATTCGTATCCCTTCCAATATCTTCATTGATCACAGTTGAAGTGGCGCGAAACAGATATAAATTCTATCATCGGGTCCCATTCCTGTCAACAAACCGCCCCGGAGGCTTTTGACGGCTCCGGTTGGTTCAGGCAGTTCTGGAAATGGCCGCTGAACCGCGAGCACCATTTACTTATATAGCCTAATCCGATGGAAATATCTACCTGATGGTGGATTGGGAGTGATCCAGGATGCGTTGGCGCAGTTCCCCGGGAGAAACCGTGGCGGTACCGACCTTTTCCACAACCAGTGACGCGGCGGCATTGGCGAGGATAACCGCTTCACGCAGGGCGGCGCCGGATGACAAAGCCAGAACCAACACGGCCGTCACGGTATCTCCCGCGCCCGTGACGTCGTACACTTCATGCGCCCAGGCGGGTATGTGAAAACATTGTCGGCGATGTTCGGCGGCGGTGATGCCCTCTTCTCCGCGAGTAATCATTGCGAAACGGCATGAAAAGCGACGCTGAAGAAGACGGGCGGCTTTTTCGGGGTTGTGAATGGGTTCACCCAGTAATTTTTCGCTTTCTGTCAAATTGGGCGTAATCCCGGTTACACCGTTGTACAGATGAGCGTTGGCCGGTTTGGGGTCCACTACCAGAGGAATGCCGGAAATGGAGGCCAGTTTATGCAGGTTGCGCATGAGGCTGGAAGTCACGGTCCCCTTGGCGTAGTCCGAAACCAGGACTGCATCAGTTGATACGGCTTTCAAACCGGCAGAAAGCTGCTTCATGGCCAGGGGAGAAATGCAAGCTGCCGGAAGCTCATGGTCAATCCGCACGATCTGTTGCCGGAAAGACAAAACACGTGTCTTGGTAATGGTGGAATAACCGGGATCCGAGATCACCAGATCCTGATCCGGCATGAGCGTGCGAAAAGCCCGGCCCGATTCATCATGGCCCAATACGCCCAAGAGCTGCACAGACGCTCCGAGTGCAATGATGTTGGCTGCCACATTGCCGGCTCCACCCGGGCGGATTTCTTCTCTCTGGACATGCAGAACGGGGACCGGGGCCTCCGGAGAAATGCGCTCTACACGGCCGAAAAGGTAACGATCCAGGATCAGGTCTCCCGCGACAAGTACGTGGCGGTCGGAAAAAGCGGTCAGCAGTTCATCCAGTCGTTTGCGTGGGATCATCAGGCCTCCGTTCCGGTATGGCATTGAATGGCCTCGGGACTCAACGCGGACACAAAAGGCAGAGAGATTATGAACATGAACAGGAACTGGATTTCCGTATCCCCCCAATTGTATTCAAACAAACCCGATACCAGAAAAGCGACCCCAACGAAAAGAGCGGCGGTTGCGGTGCGGCGCTGCAGAGCGCCGCCGTGTCGTCGTAACTGCAGCAGGGACAGCAAAAGGGAAACGAAAAACATGACCAGCACAAGAGCGGCCGGCAGTCCACGCTCCGCCAGGATGTGCAGGAAGTTGTTGTGAAGGTGCGGGTTGTCCTGCTTCGCGTCCGGGTGGCGATAATCGGAATATATCAGTTTGATGGTGTCGGGGCCGGAACCCGTGAGCGGATGGTCCAGAAAGATCCGCCAACCCGTATACACCATATGGATGCGATCACGGTTTGTGGGGTCCGACGGGTCCGCCACGGACCGGATGCGGTCGGATACGGAATGGGGCAGCAGCATCCATATGACGACCATCAGCGGTGTCATCGCCAGTAAGATTCTGGGACGCCGTGCCACAATATACAGAATCATGGCAACAGCTGTTCCCACCCACATTGAGCGGGTCAGGGACAACAGGATCGCCGTCAAAATCACAAGCAGTGCGGCCGCGATCAGGCCGCGGCGACGCAGTAACGTTTCTCCCGGTTGCATGATCCAGACTGAGAAAAACACGAAAACCATCATCAGCAGGCCGGACCAGGTCATCCAGTGTGAGGTAAGGCCACGCAGGCGGTGATCAAGGCTGATTCCACTGCGTGCCGCCATTGCAATGCCCAGCAGAGCGGAAAATACAGCAGAAATGAGCACGATGGACAGGCAGATGCGCAAGCGCCGGGGAGAGCAAAGCATTTTTTGGAAAACAGGGATCAACAGGAAAACCAGGAGTTCACGGTTGTCCGCCAGGCTGGTAAGGGGACTTCGGGAACACATTGTGGAGATCAGGGTGATTGCGGCGAATGTCAACAGCCAGAACGCGTAGGGAGGAATGGGAAAGAGAGATTCTCCCCGCAGAAGTGAGACGATCCAAACGGCCAGCAGCAGGCTGAACAGCAGTGAGCAGGCGGCCATGGAAAAGGGGATCATGAACAAGGCCAGCAACAGGGTCCACCATGCGGGTTCAGCGGATATACTGAAATACGGCTTTAAGGACGTCATCGGGCGAAATCTCCTGCATGCATCGGATTGTATCATAGCGGCAGCGGCGCTGCGAGCAGGGACGGCAGGGCAGGTCGGCCTGGAGAATGGTTACTTTCCGGCTGCGCCAGGGGCCGCTGACGGCGGGTAGATTCGGTCCGTACAAAGCCACCAGCGGAGTCTTTGTCAGCGAAGCCAGGTGAAGGGGACCCGAATCCACTCCGACATAAGCGCCAGACAGGGAAACCAGGGAGAGAATGCCCGGCAGCGAAAGTTTTCCCGTCAAGTTGTCCAGGGGGTGGCACGCGGCCAACCGGGAGGCGGTGGCGCGCTCCTCGACGGAATGCCCGATCAGCGCTACATGCAGGCCCCTGTCAATTAATCCCCGGGTCAGGGCGTGAAAATGAGGAAAGCCCCAGTTGCGAAAGCGGTTTCCCGCGCCTACATGAATTACGACCCGGGTGGGATCAAAAGAAACGTGAGCAGGGCCAGCCGGGTTGTCAATGCGGATGGTCGGGTAAAAAGGTATCGGCCGGTGGGGAATACCGAAATGCTCCAGCAGGCGCACTTGGTTGGCCACGGAGTGCCGCGGCATCCGCCGAGGATGGCGTCGGGTCAATCGGTTATAAGCCCAGTTGCGGTTGCGAGTGAGATAGCCGATGCGGTGAGGAACTCCGCTGATTCGGCTAAGGAGCGCGCTATGAGGACCTGAGTGAAAATCGACCGTCACGTTGCATGCCAGGCGACGAATCTGGCGCCGGAATGACAGCAACGAGGCCGGCCCGGGATGACGATCCATAACCAAGACTTCATCAACATGGGGGAAGGCACGAACGATGTCGGCGTAGGCAGGTTCCGTGAGGTACGCCACTTTTACCCGGGGAAATCTGCGCGCAAACAACTCCAATGCCGGCAGGGTAAAGATGATGTCTCCCAAAAGCCGGGGACGCAGAAATAAAACACAATCACCGATATCCTGCGCGGAAAGAGGGCTGGATACCAGTGCAAAAGCCGATGGCGTGGGGTTCACTCGCCTTCTATGCGGGCTTCTTCAGGCAGCATGACGGGGATACCGTCCCGGACCGGATAGATCCGGCGGCATTCTTGGCAGCGCAATCCCGGTGACGGGTCCAGGATTTCGTCCAGCTCCTTGTGACATACCGGGCATACCAGGATATCCAGCAACTTTTCTGCGATGATGTGGTCGTTCATTGATGCGTTTCCTCGTGAAATCCCGATTTATTTTCGCATGACCCGCTGCATGAAGTCAAATCCGCAGACAAAGCACCCGGGTTGAATCAGAAACGGTAACGGGGGGTGACAATGCGGTTGAACAGGTTCCAGGCGTAATTGTCGGTCATGCCGGCGATGAAATCGATCATACGGCGTTGCTCGGAATCAGTTTCCGGCCAGGGATGGATGTAGGGGCCAGGGTTATTGTTGAGGTGATGGTGGATGGTGGAGAGGATATGCTGAATTTTGTCTATTTCGGTTTCCGCACCTTTTACCCAGTATACCCGCTCAAAGAGGAAGTCACGCAACTGTTCAAGCGCATTGAGGATTTCCGGGCTGACGGCGATGTGATCCAGATCCACATCCAGTGTGCGGTAGATTACATCTTTGACAATCGTGTCAATGCGCTTCGCAAACGTATTGCCAAGCAGGATCCGGATCTCTCCAGGGATCTCCTCACGGGTGATCATACCCGCTCTAAGCGAATCGTCCAAGTCATGGTTGACATAGGCGATGATGTCAGACACCCGGACCACCTGACCTTCCAGGGTGGCGGGCATATCGGGATGCCCGGGAGCCAGAATGGGACCCTTGCCCTTTGAATGGCGCAGGATGCCGTCGCGGACGGGATCGGTGAGATTCAAACCTTTTCCGTGGTATTCCAGGAGGTCCACAACCCGCAGGCTCTGTTGATAATGGCGGAAGCCGTCCGGGGAAAGTTCGTCCAACACGTGCTCTCCCGCATGACCAAACGGAGTGTGCCCCAGGTCATGGCCAAGGGCAATGGCTTCGGTCAGGTCTTCGTTGATATTCAGGGCGCGTGCGATGGTTCTGGAGATCTGGCTGACTTCCAGAGTGTGTGTCAGTCGAGTGCGGTAGTGATCTCCCTCAGGGCTGATGAACACTTGAGTTTTGCGTTTCAGGCGGCGAAAGGCCTTGGAGTGAAGGATGCGATCCCGGTCTCGCTGAAATTCGGTGCGGACGGGAGATTTGCTTTCCTGCCGCTGCTTGGAAGCCTCGCAACTGCGTGCGGCCCTGCGGTGCAGGCTCAATTCCCGTTCTTCGAGGTGCTCACGGATAATCATATTTCATTGTAGCTCAATCCAGCGCACGGGTAAAGATCGAGGCGCTTTGAAACCATCGGATGGATGCTCTATAATCGCTTGTATGCTACTGACGATAGACATCGGAAATACAGCGGTCGGCGCGACGGTTTTTCGCAATAGAGTTCCCATTCACAGGTTGCGGTTTCCCACGCCCGTTTCTCAAGCACCTCGTCCCTGGGATTTCCTGTCGCAAACGTGCCGGGAGTTCAAGATCAAGGACGTCATGATTTCATCGGTGGTTCCATGTCTGGACCGGGGCCTGGAACTGTTTCTACGGGAAGAGGGATTGACGCCGCGATTCCTGGATCATCGTACTCCCCTGGAAATCACGCTGGCGGTTGATCACCCCCATGAAGTGGGGGCGGACCGCCTGGCCGACGTGGTCGGCGCCCTGGAGTTTGCGTCTCCGCCCTTCCTGGTTGTCGATTCCGGAACCGCCCTGACCGTGGATGTGGTGGATGCCAGACTCCGCTATCTGGGCGGGGTGATAGTTCCCGGAGTGGAGCTCTCCATCCGCTGCCTGGCCGCCAATGCCGCGCGCCTGGAAAATGTCGACTTTACTGTTCCCGAAACGCCGTTGGCGCGCAATACCGCAGATTGCATTCGGGCAGGGGTATTTTACACCCACTTGGGAGGCCTTGAACTCATTTTGCGGGAATTTCGGCACATGGTGGGGGAGAGTGCGACCGTGATCGCGACCGGAGGCGCCGCCGAATTGTTTAAAGATCGTCTGGTTGCAATCGATCGCCTGGTACCGGACTTGATCCACCTTGGTTTGCTTCGGATTCACGAAGGCTTGCGGGTTGCGGAACACGATTAGAAGCCATGGCCCGTGACAAAGATTACGATTATATTATCTCGGTTATTGAATACCTGTCTTCCCGGCACGGGATCCGTTTTTCAATCTCCAGCGGAGATTTTGACCTGTTGTACAGATGGTGGGAAAAAGGCGTTTCCGCCCGGATCGTAAAATCGGCAATTGACCGGGTTGTTGAGCGGAGGCGGTTGCGACGCCTCGTGGTGACATCATTTTCACAATTCCGTTACGAGGTCATGAAACAGCACGCGGCCTGGCTGGAACGGGGAGTGGGCGGACCCGCGGTTGCCCGCCCAAATGTTGACCCGGTGCGGCATTTCATGGACAACTTCCCTGAAGAGCTGCAGACGCTGCGGTCGCGTTTTGAAGCCGCGGCGCAAAAGCGTGGACGTGGAGAAAGAATTGACGAGGAAGGGTTGCGAAGAGATGTGGTGGCGTTGTTTCGTAAAGACCGCGAACTGAATCTTCGTGTACAGGTGTTTATGGAGAACCTTTCACCGGAATTGCGGCTTGAATCCGTTGCACGGGTTTATCGTGCCAATTATCTTTGGAATCGCTTTCATATTCCGGATTTCACACAAAGTGAGGAGAAAAAAGATTGAATCCTGGCAACACGCGCCTGGATGTGGCCCTGGTCGAGAGGGGATTGGCTCCGTCGCGGGAGAAAGCGCAGGCCATCATCATGGCGGGAGAAGTGCTGCTCAACGGGCAACGATGCGATAAGGCCCACCGCAAAGTAAGTGCGGATGATGCCATCGAGGTTCGTGAGAGGTATCCGTTCGTGTCCCGGGGGGCGTACAAACTTGAGCGCGCGCTGAAAGAATTCGATTTGGACCCAGTGGGAAAAGTCGTACTGGACATCGGGATTTCGAATGGCGGATTCGCTGATCTCATGCTGCAAAAAGGCGCGCGACACGTTGTGGGCGTGGACGTGAATGTGGACCAGGTGGATTGGAAACTGCAATGCGATTCTCGGGTCACCTTGTTGAAGCGCAACGCCCGGTACCTGAAAGAGAGTGATATCGGAATGTTTCCTGACATCATCACCATGGATCTATCCTTTATATCGGTCAGCAAAGTGGTCGCGCGGATGTCCGTGTGGCCCCAGGCGGTCATCCTTTGCCTGATCAAGCCTCAGTTTGAAGCTGAACGACACCGGGTACACAAGGGAGGAGTGATCCGAAGTGAAAGCGAACGTTTCCAGATCCTCTCTCTTGTGCGTTCACGATTGGAAACCCTCAATTGGTGGGTCACCGGCGTTTGCCCGGCCGGAATCAAAGGCCGGCGCGGCAACCAGGAGTATTTTTTCCGGCTTGAATATGGAAAACCTCCGGGCGTAGATGCTACAATACTGGCACATGCCGTTTCCACCTGATCGAGTTGGCATTATCGCCAAGCCTCACGAAGCCGCGTTGCCCTACATCCATTCTGCAATCCGGGTTTGTGAAGCACGGGGTGTTTCCGTGAGATTGGGAATCGAGGCTGCCGGTATTCTGGGTTGGGGCGGCGGACTCGAGCGCAATGATTTGGTAGCTGAATGTGGTTTGATCGTCGTAATCGGCGGGGATGGCACCTTTCTGTCTGTTGCACCGGCGGCTGTAAAACATGGAGTGCCCATTGCCGGATTCAATCTGGGTACGCTTGGTTTTCTCACGGAACTGGGTACGGATTCGATACAAACCGCGCTGGAAAAACTGCTTTCCAGTGAAATGCGCGTTTCCGAACGCAAGGTGTTGCGGGTGGAAATAGGGGATAGCCGATATCTGGCGCTGAACGATGTGGTGACTTCAAAAGGGAATATCGCGCGTATTATTCAACTGGAATTGAAAGTGAATCACTCGCATATTGCCCATATCCGCGCAGACGGCTTGATTATTTCAACTCCCACGGGTTCTACCGCGTATTCCCTTTCAGCTGGAGGCCCCATTGTCAATCCTGAAGTCAACGCATTGGTAATCACTCCCATCTGCGCCCATTCACTCACCCTGCGTCCGCTGGTGGTTCCCGATGGATTGCGGTTGACCGTTACCCGGGATGAGAACGAAAGTGAGGTTTTTGTCACCATAGACGGTCAGAAAGTATTGCCCATGAAAGCGGGGCAAGCCATTCATGTGAGTGTGGATGAAAGACGTCTGAAGATGATTGAATCTCCTGAAATAAATTATTTCCGGCTGCTGTCGGAAAAACTCAACTGGGGGTATCACAAGTGCCATTGATGGCGGTTTGTGATCCGTTTTCCGATTGCCCGCAGGAAATCTGGTTTTACCGGGTTGAGCCGCAGCAGGCTTTTCCCTGATTTGATATACTGCTGGCAGACGGCCCGGAGAGGAGAAAGACAGCCATGAAGGGATGGTTTATTTTTGTGTTGTTGCTTTGCTGGATTCCCGCCCAGGTGCAGGCGGCCGAAGAAGACGATCTGTTACGGGGGATGGTCTATTTTCTGGCTGACGATCACTCCATGGCACGCCTGTTCGTGGAGAGGCATTTCCGCAATCATCCCAATCCCCAGGTCAGACAGGGGTACATGCTGCTGCTGGATGGCAAATCCTGGGACGCTACCCGGCGTTTCAGTTCCTATCTGGAAATCAATCACCGTTCCGCAAAGGCGTTGGTGGGGATCGGACTGGCGACCCGGAACACAAAAAACAGCAATTCTCAGGAAAATTTTGAGCGGGCTGTCCGGCTTCATCCAAGATTTTTCACGGGTTACATCTGCCTGGGGAAGCATTATCAAAAAGACCGGAATCATGAACGGGCCCTGGCCAATTACCGCGCCGCGTTAACCGGGTCCAAGGTGGCGGAAGTAAAGATCCTGCTGGCGGGATTGCACGTGCAGATGGGACGTCCTGACTTGGCGGAAGCGCTGGTTCGTGAAGAAGCCGACGCGCATCCCGATAATTTTCATTTCAATTACATGACCGCACTGGCATTGGTGAATTCAGGCCGAATCGACCCGGCCGGCCGGTACATTCAAACGGCCATCGAGATTCAGCCGGATCACCGGGAACTGGTTATCCTGAAGGCCAGGTACCTGTACAGGAAAGAAAAGTTAGCTGAGGCCCGTTCGTTGCTGTCCGGCCTGGATGTGCCCGATTTTCACAAGCAGTATCTCAAGATCTACTCACGAGTTCTGATCGCTTTGAAGGAAGATCGCCGGGCCCGGCCCATGCTGTACCGGTTGTTCCGTGAATTACCCTGGGACGTGGATGTCAATCTCCTGATGGGACAATTCGTGCATGCGTTTGATTCCGGAAATTCGGAACTGCGCACACATTGGATGCGACGCGCCATGCTCGCCGGAGCGAGCCGGGAAGATGTTCTAAGCCTGCTTCCCGGCAATCCAGTCAATGATCCGCCTTCCGCCATTCCTTTTTTCAGCGTCCGCGCGATGACATGGCCGACTGCGGATTACCTGGTTCTGGTTGGAAAGCGGTCAAGCGGGGCATCCGAGCAGCTGTTCGTGGTGGATGCGAAAAAAACACGCGTGGCCGCGACGTTCGGTTATAACGGACATTTCCATGGTTTCCACCGATTCATAAAAGGCGGAGGCGTCTTTTTCAGCACCACTCAGATCGGTGGTGACCGCACCTTTCTCTATCAACTGGATCTGGATCAACGCGGAATCCGTTCCCGCCTGTTGACCCCCGAACCCTTGCCTTTGCCCGCCATTATCCTGGAATCCAACGCGGAGGGAAGCCTGATCTTCGTCACGGATTCGCGCCTGGAACAACTTGCATTTTCGTCTCCATTCTCCGTTACCTCACAACTGGGGCATAAAACGCCGCTTTATCCGGAATGTCCATTTCCGGTTTTAATGCTTAACCGGCGCCTTGGGCGCTGGACGCAATTGAAATCAGAACAGATGCTGGATGCCGTGCCGATTCCAAGCTGGACCCGCTATCGTCTCGTGCGACGTGCCGCCAGGCAAAGCCCGGCGGTGGAAAAGTTGATTCAGCGCGGGATGGAGTTTGATATCTCTTCTCCCGAAATCGTGCGGATCGTGATTTCGCCGGATAAACAGACCTTGCTGCTATACCTGGCTGACTTGGAGAACGCTTTCCAGGCTGTGATTTACAACGCATCCACGGGTGATACCGTGCATTGCGATCAGAGTATGTTTCTGAGTGGAAAATCTTTTGCCGATGTGGATGTGGCAGGCATTGATCCATACCGCCACCGTATCCTGCTGGTGACGCGGGACAAGGATCGTGAAGCCATTCTTTTTCAATACCATTCACGGTTATATGTCAGCCTGGGCAAAGGCGTTCTGGACACCCGGATTGTTCCCGGATGGCGCCGTCTTTATCTCTTGAGGGAAATGGGCAACCGCATGCATGCCGTTGAAACCCGCCTGGATAGCGTCAATATCCGGCCTTTCTTGGTCAGAAACCTGACGCCGCGCGGCAACCTGACCCGACTGGTCGGCGCAAACGCGCAGGGAGAGGTTGAAGCCTGCACATATGACGGAGAGCGTGTGCGTATTTGCGCACAAGATAACGCTCAGGTGGAGTATCTGGGCGTCAGCTTGGAGGGAGCCTTGCATCTATTTTCTCCGGACCGCAGGTTCCGGGCCGCGTTTATCAACGGCCGCCTGATTCTGCTTCCATTCACGGGCGGTTAGCGGTATGTCGATTCCCCAACCGTTTCCATTGGTGAAACCTTTCTGCGGAATGATATTTTCGCAGAGTTTTTACCGGGACCAGGCCCTGAAACGCATGGAAGCGGAATTGTCACCCTCAGATCACGAATCCGAAAGCGTACCTTTTCACTACACCGACTACTACGCAGCCGAAATGGGATCATCGCTTTTCCGTTGTTTTGTGGCGTTTACCGATCTCATGGATCCGCAATTTCTGCCGCGGTTCAAACATATCACCCTTGAACTGGAACAGCAGTTCTCTGAAAAGGGAAAACGGAAAATCAACCTGGACCCGGGTTATCTTTCCCTTTCATCAATGGTGATCGCTACAGCGAAAAACCACTGCCATCGCATTCCCTTGAGCGCCGGTGTGTATGCTCACCTGGAATACGTGGTTCGAAACGGTCGTCTGCAACCGCTGGAATGGACCTACCCGGATTTTCGGTCTCCGGAATACATGGCGTTTTTCAATACCTTGCGCATGGATCTGAAAAAGCAATTGCGGCGGCACGCGGCTGATGGCGGCTGATGGGGCGGATTGACACCCGGTAATTCCCCATGGTAATGTTGAGCTGATTGTGCAGCGAGTGAAAGGAGTCTAAATGGAGGAAAAAACCAAGGCAAAAATCATGGATTCCAGGAAGATGGAACGCGCCTTTGCGCGCATGTCCATGGAAATCCTGGAACGCAACCGGGATGCCGGCAGTCTGGCACTGATCGGAATTCAGACCAAGGGGGTCTTTGTGGCCCGGAGAATTCGTGCACAGATACAGGCCCTTGAAAAAGTCGAGTTGCCGTTGGGCATTCTGGACATCACGCTTTTCCGTGATGACCTGCATCTGCAGGAGCATCATCCAAAGGTTGAAAAAACCGAAATCGATTTTTCAGTGGAAAACCGTCATATCGTGTTGATCGATGATGTGGTCTTTACCGGCCGCACCATTCGCGCGGCCATGGATTCCATATTTGAATTGGGGCGCCCCGCCAGTATTCAATTGGCGGTTTTTATCGACCGCGGACACCGGGAACTGCCGATTTGTCCGGATTTCAAAGGCAAATACCTGCCAACGGCTCGAAGAGAGCGCGTCAACGTCATGCTGAAAGAAGTAGACGGCTCGGACCAGGTGCTGATCATGGAACCCACGAGGTTTTAATGGAAACCAGCGGATTCAACCAACGCCATCTGCTTGGCATCGATCATTTGAGCGCTTCCGAAATCGATCTCATTCTGGATACGGCTGATTCTTTTGTAGAGGTGTCTACGCGCAATATCAAGAAAGTGCCGGCCCTGAAAGGCCGAACCGTGGTCAATCTCTTTTTTGAGAACTCAACGCGTACGCGCAGTTCCTTTGAAATCGCGGCCAAACGCCTCAGCGCGGACCTGATCAACTTCAACTCGTCTGTTTCCAGTTTAAAGAAAGGAGAATCGCTTAAGGACACGGTGCTTACTCTGGAAGCAATGAACCCCCATATTATCGTGATCCGTCACAGCGCCGCGGGCGCACCCAGATATTTAACCACATTCGCCCGTTCCTGCATTGTAAATGCCGGCGACGGTTTTCACGAACATCCTACTCAGGCCTTACTGGACGCCTTGACCATCCGTCAACGCTTCGGGAAGCTGCGGGGACTCAAGATCGCTGTCGTGGGCGATATTCTTCACTCCCGCGTAGCCCGTTCCAACCTGATCCTGCATCAGAAAATGGGCAACCCGGTCAATTTGGTGGGCCCTCCCAGCCTGGTTCCTCTCGAGTTTGAGCGCATGGGGGCCAGGGTATTTTACGATCTGAAAGCCGGCGTAAAAGACGTAGACATCGTTATGATGTTGCGGGTCCAGGAAGAACGCGGAGCCGGAAACTACTTTCCCTCAATCCGTGAATACCGGCGCTTGTTTGAAATAAATGCCGAAGTGTTCGCCACGGCGGCTCCCGATGCCATTATCATGCATCCGGGACCTTTGAACCGTGACGTGGAAATCGAAACGTCTCTGGCCGACTCGGATCGTTCCGTTATCCTACAGCAGGTAAACAACGGCATTGCCGTACGTATGGCCGTATTGTATCTGCTCAAGGGAGAATCCAATGAAGCTGCTCATTAAGAACGGGAGACTGGTCGATCCCCATAGCCGCGTGGATGACACAGTGGATATCCAAATCGATGGTTCAGTAATCCAGAACATCCAGCCGCGGCTTGAACCCGAAAAGGGTTGTCGTGTGATCGATGCCGCCGGACTGGTTGTCTGTCCGGGATTCGTCGACATGCATGTGCATCTGCGGGAACCGGGAAACGAAAACAAGGAAACCATTCAATCCGGAGTGGAAGCCGCTGTTCACGGCGGGTTTACCTCTGTGGCCTGTATGCCCAATACGAAACCGGTGAATGACAACCGGTCCGTGACCGAGTACATCATTGCCCGGGCTCGAAAGTGCGGTTTGGCCAACGTTTTTCCCGTGGCCGCCATTTCTATGGGATTGGAAGGAAAAAACATCACGGAGATGGCGGACCTGGCCGCCGGGGGGGCAGTAGGCTTTTCCGATGACGGTCGCTGTGTCATGAGTGCCGACCTGATCCGCAAGGCATTGGAATACTGTCGCATGCTGGATCTTCCCATAATCGAGCATCCGGAAGATCACTCCATTTCCGGTGAAGGTCTGGTTAACGAAGGCTTGATTTCCTACAAGTACGGCATGAGAGGAATTCTCAATGCCGCGGAAGAGGTGATCGTAGCCCGGGACATCATCCTTCAGGATCGCATCCGCTCACGCCTGCACCTCACCCATATTTCAACGTCTCGAGCCGTGGAGCTGATTCGCGATGCCAAAAGCAACGGAATTCCGGTTACGGCGGATGCCACTCCGCACCACCTGTTGCTCAACGAAGAAAAAATTACCACTTATGACACGGTTTACAAGGTGAAGCCGCCGCTGCGCACGGAAGCGGATCGACTGGGACTGGTGGAAGGGGTGCGGGACGGTACCATCGATTGCATTGCCTCGGATCATGCTCCCCATACGCGGGACGAAAAAGACAAAGAGTTTGAATATGCTCCATTCGGCGCAATCGGACTTGAATCAACGGTTTCCGTGATCTATGACCGCCTGGTGCGTACCCGGATTATCTCGTTGAACCGCATGGTAGAGTTGATGAGTACCAACCCGGCCCGGATTCTGAACCTGAAGGACCGGGGGCAAGTGACCCGTGGAAAACCGGCGGACCTGACGGTGCTGGATCTGAATCGTCGTTTTTCCATCCATGAGGCGGCCTTCCGTTCCAAGGCCAATAACTGTCCTTTTCTCAAATGGGAGGGTATGGGTAAAGTAGCCTTTACCATTGTGGGCGGAAAAGTGGTTTACGCATCCGGGGATTGAAACGAAGCCAGGGGCCAGATCCCTTCCACGTGAATTTTCAACAGCCGGGTATGCGAACGAGGTGCAGCGTGAACGGCCGGGGCGTTGCCTGGCAGCCAGAACGGGATGTCCGACGCATCACACAATAGCGGACGTAGCGGGCGCAATGCCGCGGGGAGGCCGGCGGCCCTGAGCATTTCGAACACCTGCTGGGAAAATTCGCTTCCCTGTTTGCGATAGCGGTCCGTACTGCGTGCCGGGCGTACCCGCAGGGGGAAACGCAGTTTTTCGGGATTGATCGTTACCCGGAAATATGGCGAAATATCGGCGTTCCCGTCATCGGCTGTTTCCGTCCGGCAGGTAGAAACGTGTACCCGCGCTGAAATCTCCGGGATCAGGCAGACACCATCGGTGGAAAGCACGTGACTGTAAGCAGGGACTGAAAAGTTTCTTGGAAACAGGAATTGTTTTTGCCGGGTCAGTGTGATTCCGGGAAGGCTCAAATGACGCCTGGACGGGTTTGACGGCATGAGCGCCTCGATGTGTGACAAAGAGATCTCGAGTAAATCACCGCGCAATCGCCGCAGGTATTCCCGCAACACATGGCGCTGCACCGCCGGGTGAAGTGAATCCAGGGCGCCTGGAGGCAGGATTTTTCCCAAAAGTGAAATGCGGTTGAGGATTCGCTGCGCGTGTGCAACAAACCAGTCGGCTTCATCTCTGAAAATGCGGGTGGTGTCAAGGATGCGTTGATCCATATGCGGAAACTGATTCCTCAGCATGGGCAGAATTTGGTGACGAAGACGGTTGCGAAGCAGGGCGAGATCCCGATTGGAGGGATCCTCGTAGTGAGGAAGGCGCCGGCGTTTGAGAAAAGCGAGAATGTCCGCTTCAGAAAAAATGGCCAGGGGGCGTAGAATGCGTTTTTCCCGTACCGGAAGAATGCCTGCCAGCCCCGCCCCGCCACTTCCCCGCATCAGGCGCATAAAGAATGTTTCTACTTGGTCGGAAAGGGTGTGGCCGGTGGCCAGCCAGTTTGTGGGTGAGAGATTGATCAGGCGGGAAAAAAAGGCATAACGCATATGGGAGGCGGCTGCCTCCAGATTGATTCCCTTACGGCCGCTCAGTTCACCCGTGCCGGCTGAATCCGAAGTCAGGGGAATGGACCGCTCCAGACAAAAGTCAGAAACCCAACGGGCTTCACTGGAGGCATCTTCGCGGATACCGTGGTTCAGGTAGGCCGCTTTCAGCCTGAAATTCAGTTCATTCTCCAGGGCTGACAAAAGAATCAGCAATGTCACCGAATCCTTTCCTCCGGAGAATGCGGAGAATATCGTGGTTCCCTGGATATCGGGAATGAGTTGAAGCAACCGGTCCCGAAAGGGCGGAAGGAGAATGTCCATGTTAAGCGGTCGGAATAGCGGTGGAGGGACTTGAACCCCCGACATATCGGATATGAGCCGACTGCTCTACCGGCTGAGCTACACCGCCATTCAACCGCATTGTACCCCAAAACCGCCGATGAATCAATAGGACGGCGGAGTCAGGTGATGACCGGAATCAGTCTCTTGCCCCCAATTCACGATCAAGCATGAACAGGCCCTGGCCTCTTTCTCCAATGAGTTTGAGTTTCTCAACGATTTCAGTCACGCCGGCTTCTTCTTCGACCTGTTCGTTGACAAACCATTGCAACATGTTCATGGTGGCATAATCCTTTTCACGAGTGGCCAGTTCCACCAGATTGTGTATGCATTCAGTGATGTGTTCCTCGTGGGCCAGAGATTCAGTCATCATTCTGGAGGCGGAGTCCCACTCTTTCTGGGGGCCCTTAATGGCCTGGAGTTCCACTCGACCACCCCGCTCGTTAATGAAGTGGTAAAACTTCATGGCATGTTCCAATTCCTCCTGGGCCTGTTTTTCCATCCAATGAGAGAATCCACCGAGATTCATCTCACTAAATTGTGCCGCCATGGCAAGATACAGGTATGCTGAAAAGAGCTCTTCGTTGATTTGCTGGTTCAAAGCGTCTTGAATGGTTTTTTTGATCATCGTAACCTCCTGGTTCAATGGGTCTTTTCGGATAGAATCGGATCAGTCTTCCATGGGTTCAAAATCTTCTTTGCCGACACCGCAAAGCGGACATTCCCAATCGTCCGGGATGTCTTTAAACGCGGTTCCGGGAGCAATGCCGGAATCCGGATCACCTTCAGCCGGATCATACACATAACCGCAAACCGTGCAAACGTACTTTTTCATCGCTTATTCTCCTCTAAAATCTGTTTTGACATTATAGAAACCACGATCGGCAAAATCAAGCTGGGCGGATGTTAAAGGCTCGAGCGGATCTTCTCAACCAGCATCGATTCCGGCGCCGCGCCTTCCAGGAAAACGGATTCATTGATCACGGTACGGGGAACCCCCATGACATTGTATTTCTGGGCCAGGTGGGGGAATTCCGTGGCTTCAAGCATGTCCGCTTTTACCCGCGGGCTGTAATGCGCCATGCGGTGGGCAAGAGTGACCGCACCAGGGCAATAGGGACAGGTGGGAGTGACAAACACCTGGAGATGGATATCGGTTTGAAGATTGTCCAGAAAAGTCCGGGTCTCCTGGCTTAGTTCGGTTTCCTGTAACGATACCATATGGATTGCATCCAGAAGGGAAGCGAATTCGTACCCGCTGGGAATACCGAAAAAGCGAATTCCCCGGTTTTCATCGGCCATCACAACGGTTGCGGGGATCTTATCTATTCCCAGTTCTTTTGCCCGCATCCGGTCGGCTTGGAAGTCAAGGACTTCCAGGTTGATCATGGGAGACAAACCGCTTAGTTCCGTAAGCAATTCACGAGTTTCCGAGCAAAAACGACATTCTGTTTTCTGAGTGAAATAGACCAGTTTTACGTTTTTGCTTAACTTGGCCAGTATGGGATCGATCTCTTTCTTCAGGCTGTCGTTTATGAAAGTCATGAACACCTCCTGGGAAGTAAAATAACTATAACATACATATAATGTAATTTCAACAAAATTGTATTTATTACAGAAAAGAGCCTTGGCTTGAACCCGCTCTGCCGCCGTGTTACAATCCATCATCCTGTTTCCAAGGGACTGAATCGGAATCGCAATGATTGTTGAGCAATTTCTTCCGGCTTTTCACTGGGGTGATGCCATCGGCAATTCAACCCTGTATTTGCACCGTTTTCTGGAATCACAGGGAATTGATTCCCGCATCGTGGCGTTATCCCGGGATGAAGGCCTGGAAACCATGGTTACGGATTTTCAAGATTATCGAGAGTCCCCGGATTCCATCAAGATACTTCACTTTGCCGTACCTTCGCTGCTTACCGATTTCTTTATTCGCGCCAAAGGGCGCAAAGTCATGATTTATCATAACGTCACGCCGCCCGGATTTTTTGTTTACTTTTCTCCTGATTTGACGCGTTTTACCCATGCTGGCAGGGAACATCTGGCCCGGTTGAATCACGTTTTTGATCTGTGTGTGGCGGATTCGAGTTATAACGCACGGGAATTAATCCAACTGGGTTACAATTGCGATGTGCGTGTTTTTCCCATCATGATCGACACCGCAGAGTACGATCGGCCCCATTGTCATGCGTACGGGAAACTGCTTGACGATGATCGGCGCACCATTATCTTTGTGGGACGCATATCTCCAAACAAGAAAATAGAAGATTTAATCAAGGTATTATTCTTTTACAAGAAATATATTTCCCCCTCCATTCGCCTGGTGATTGCCGGAAAAACCGGCCTGCTCCCAAACTATTTTTACGCGCTGAGGGATCTGGCCGGGCGGTTTTACCTTGATTCCGAAGATATCCTGTTTACTGGACATATCCCCTTTGGTGAACTGCTGGCGGTCTATCGAACCGGAGACGTATTTCTGTCCATGAGCGAGCATGAGGGTTTCTGTCTGCCCCTGATTGAGAGTTTATATCTCAATGTGCCGGTACTGGCCTACAATGCCGGCGCTGTGGCGGAAACGCTTGATGGGGCGGGTATGCTGTTTCAGCACAAGTCTGTTGAGATGATTGCGGGAATGGCGGAACGCATGATAACGGATCAGCTCCTGCGTGACCGGCTTTCCCATGCCGCCCGGGAGCGAATGCGTGCCTATCGCGATCAAGCGGATCCCGGTCGTCTGCTGGAATGGTTGGGCGAAATATGATCCGTGTCGGCGCGGTTGTGCAGCGCTATGGTGACGGGGTTGTGGGTGGAGCCGAAACCCTGGCCCGGGACGTGTGCGAACGTCTTAATGCCTCCGGCTTCGATGTTACCGTTTTTACCACAACCGCACGGGACTACATTACCTGGGAGAATGAATTCGCTGCCGGCGAATCCATTTTGCGGGGAGTCCGAATCCTGCGTTTCCCGGTGGCAGAACAGCGTAATATCAGTTCATTCAACCGGTTTTCCGAGGCTTTTTTCAACGCGCCTCCCCATGACCGGGATGAGCGGCGGTGGATCCTGGAACAGGGGCCCCGGAGCCCGGATCTGCTTCGGGCCTTGGAAACCGATTACCAGGATTACGAGGTTTTTCTGTTTTTTACTTACCTGTATTTTCCGACTGTTCTGGGTATGGATAAAGTGGATCGTCCCATCGCCCTCTTTCCCACGGCTCACGATGAACCGCCGCTTTACTTGAAAATCATGCAGCGTGTATTTGAGCGGCCTGAACGCCTGTTTTTTCTGACCGGCGCTGAACAGAAACTGGTTCAACGCGTGTTTGGCCGCAGCCAAGGTATGGATCTGGTGCGGACCGGAATCACCTTTCCTGCTGAGGTCGACTCAGAGTTGTTTCGCAGGAAACAATTGATTTTCGGATCCTATATGTTGTATGCCGGGCGAATCGAGCGTGGCAAGGGGTTGGAGGCAGTTTTTGATGCATATTCATCACTGCGCCGCCATCACCTGGTGGACCTGGTTCTGCTGGGACGCCGACTCATGGAGATACCGGAAGCCGAAGGCATCCGCTATGCCGGATACGTTTCTGAGCTGGAAAAATTCTCGGCTTTCCGGGGCGCGGCGTTTTCGCTGCAGCCTTCTTCGCTGGAGAGCCTGTCGATTACTACTCTGGAGTCATTTGCACAGGGAACCCCGGTATTGGCCAATCGCCGTAGCCCGGCCTTATCTGAACATGTCGATCTTTCTGGGGGCGGGCTGCTGTATGCAGACCCTGCCGAGCTGGTAGGCGGTGCTGAGCGCTTATTATCCAGCCGCAGGTTGCGTCTGCGTATGGGTGAAAAGGGGCGTGCTTATGTGTGTCGCTACTTTGACTGGGAAAAGGTGACGCAGTCGATTCGTGCCGCAATCCTTCAATTGGCCGGAAACTGACGGTCGTTCCGGCGACATCGATCGCAAAGTGATTGAAAATGTGATATACTTGAATTTCAATCTGATTACCCGCTAAAGCGGATCCTCCGGGAGCCAGGAACCCCAAAAATGCATCCAATCAGGAATATAGCCATTATTGCACATGTCGATCACGGCAAGACCACGCTGATTGACGCCATCCTCCGCCAAACCGGAGTGTTCCGCAGGAACCAGCGAGTGGTTTCCCGCGTCATGGACAATACAGACCTGGAAAGGGAAAAGGGGATTACCATCTTTTCCAAAAACGCCGCCTTTATTTACCACGATTGCAAGGTGAATGTGGTCGATACGCCGGGTCATGCTGATTTCGGCGGAGAAGTGCAACGCATCCTGCGCATGGTGGATTCGGTATTGCTCCTGGTGGACGCGTTTGAAGGGCCCATGCCTCAGACAAAGTACGTCTTGAAAAAATCGCTGCAACTCGGACTGGCACCGATCGTGGTGATCAACAAGATCGACAGACCCAATGCCCGTCCAGCCGCAGTGCTGGACGCTGTTTTTGACTTGTTCGTGGAATTGGAAGCGGATGAGAAACAACTGGATTTTCCGGTTGTGTACGCGTCCGCGCGAGATGGCTATGCCAGATATGAACCGGACAGCGATAACGACGACCTGACCCCTTTGCTGGATACAATCATTCGTCACGTGGCTGAGCCTGGGGGCGATGCCGACGCTTCCTTGCAAATACTGGTTTCGGCCATTGATTATGATCCTTTCCTGGGCAGGATCGGCACCGGCCGCATTCACAATGGCACAATCCGCCGCAATCAGGATGTCGCCCGGATTCGGGGGGCCGGTGAATGCGCCTCCTTCCGTGTTTCCCGATTGTTTACTTACCAGGGTCTCGAGCGGAAAGAAGTGGAATCTGCTGTGGCGGGTGATATCGTGTCTGTGGCAGGAATCAGCGATATTGACGTGGGGGAGACGATCTGCCAGCGGGAATCCCTTGTACAGATCCCGCTGATCCACATTGATCCTCCGACCATGGCCATGACATTCATGGTCAACGATTCCCCGTTTGCGGGAAATGAGGGACGATTTGTCACATCACGGCATCTATTGGCCCGGTTGCGGCGGGAGCAGCGCGACAATGTAAACCTGCGCGTAGAAGAAACCGATACCCAGAATGCGTTCCAGTTAAAGGGGCGGGGGGCGTTGCAGTTTGCCGTACTGATGGAGAAAATGCGGCGGGAAGGCTATGAATTCCAGGCCTCACGCCCGGCCGTCATTTACCGGGAGTCTTCCCTGGGGTTGTTGGAGCCGCTGGAAACAGCCACCGTGGACGTAGCGGACGAGTTTACGGGAGTGGTAATCGAGATGTTCGGCCTACGCCGGGGAGAACTCATCCATATGAGCAACGGCAGCGGCGGTTACACCCGCCTGGAGTTCCGGGTACCGGCCCGGGGCTTGATCGGTATAAACGGAGAATTTCTTACCGCCACCCGGGGAACGGGGATATTGAACCATGTGTTTCATGCCTATGAGGCGCACAAAGGAGAAATCAGGCGGATTGTCAAGGGAGTGTTGATCGCATTGGAAGCGGGTGTTTCCGTAGCCTTTGCGTTGCACAATCTCCAGGACCGCGGAGTGATATTCATTGATCCGGGCACGCCGGTTTATCCGGGTATGATCGTCGGTGAACACAGTCGGGAAAACGACCTCGTGGTCAATGTCTGCAAGACCAAGAAGTTGACCAACATGCGAGCTGCGGGTTCTGATGAGGCCATTCGGCTGGTGCCGCCGCGGCGGTTTACCCTGGAACAGGCCATTGAGTACATCAACGACGATGAATTGCTTGAAATTACGCCTGCCAGTATCCGCATGCGCAAGCGCCTGCTGGATATCCATGCGCGCAAGCGCGAAAACAAGGCCCGTTCCGCCTGATAGTTTCAGGCTTGGCCTGATTCCGGATTCATGCTAATCTTGGTTAGTCAAAGGAAACCCGGTGAAACCTGAAAGAAAGGCCAGAAATGGCATCGTCACTGCAGTCGTCGTTTGCAACGGCGAGTTATCTGATGCGGATTGTGCCGCCTTGCAGAGACTGCGGGAAAAGATCGTGATTGCCGCGGACGGCGGAGCCCGCCACCTGGCCGCCCTGGATTTGACTCCGGATGTCATTGTCGGCGACATGGATTCCCTCAACCCAAAGATATGGAAACGCTTTGCTGATGTCCAGGTAATCAGATATCCTTGCCGCAAAGACAAAACCGATACTGAACTGGCGGTGGAAATCGCGCGGGAGCGCGGTGCCGGCCGCGTTTTACTGTTCGGGGCTTTCGGTGGTCGGCCGGATCACGTGCTCGGTCATATCTCTCTGCTGTCGAGATTCAGCCGGGTTCTGGAGATCCGGGAATCCGGCATGCGTATCCGTGCCGTGATGGGGGATACGCTGGCAAATATCGATTTGCCGCCGGGGGGGCTGGTATCCCTTGTACCGTTCCCGGAGGCCAGGGGGGTAACTTCGGGGGGATTGGAGTTTTGCCTGAAACATGAAGTCTTGTCGCCGGGAACCCGGGGAATCAGCAACCGTGTATCCGGTTCGGATGCGTGGGTACGCGTGGAAGAGGGCGGCCTGCTCTTGTGCAGTCGTGAAAATGGTCCCACTGATGATAGAGCAGAAGACGCGGTTTGATTTTGGCCCTGCTGCCGACCGATACGATGAATGGTACGAAAGCCGTGAAGGCGAACGCTTCGATATGCTGGAGAAAGCGGCAGTCTCGCGCTTGTTGAACCACAAGCCCCAGGCGGGGAAGTTACTGGAAGTCGGGTCCGGTACCGGCTGGTGGAGTGATTTTTTCGCCCGGATGGGATTTCACGTGACCGGAGTGGACATCTCTCCGGACATGGTGGGTGTTGCCCAGAAAAAGGCCATTGCGGGGGCAACTTTTCTTCGGGCGGATGCCCATGATCTGCCCTTTGTCAATGGTTGTTTCGACGTTTCCGCCGCCATAACCTCTCTGGAATTTGCGGCTGAACCGGAATTTGTAGTTGGCGAGATGATCCGGTGTACCCGACGCGACGGCAAATTGATTCTGGGAGTATTGAATGCGCAGTCAGCGTATAACCGCTTACGCGGGAATCAATACGGATCGCCTTTTGCGGTGGCGCGTTTATTCTCTTTAAGAGAGTTGAATCCGCTCTTGGCACCCCTGGGCCGGGTACGGGTGATTCCCTGCGCGTTTCCTTTTTCGTTGGGATGGCCGCTGGCAGTCGGAAAAAGGCTGGATGTGATCCAGCAACGGCTCGGGTGCGTCAATGGCGCTTTTTTAGCCGTGGAGGTGAACTTGTGCGGATCCAGGCTGAATTGAATTTTTATCCACTGGGAACGGATGCGGTTGGTGAGCGCGTCCAAACGTTTGTGGATGGGTTGTCGCTGCCGGGGATTTCCGTATACCCGGGTGCCATGAGTACCGTGATTGCCGGAGAAGAGGCCAAGGTTTTCCAGGCGCTGCAACACTGTTTCTCGCAATCCGCACAAGCCGGATCCGTGGTGTTGTGCGCCCGTTTCTCCAATGCCTGTCCCCTGCCCGGTAAGTAGCGGATATGAATGGATATTCATCCATCAGAACCACAAACAGAAAAGCAGGTCATTCCCTGTCTTGCACGAAATGGTATTGCGAATCAGGAGGGCATGTTTCCGTTGCGCGTCATCTTGCTCAATTCAGCCAACGGGAGAGCAAAGTCGATAACTGAGGTGAAGACAAGGCGCCGCTGTGACAACGGTCGCCGAAAATTACCCTTTCGCCGCATCCACCCGGGCGGAAATCGGACCAGGTTTTCGGGTCTGCGGGATCAATGAAAGGCGGTATCTGGACCTCCTTCTGCCTCTTTGGAATCAATGATATCAGATACGTGAGCTGGGGAAAATCGCTTTTGCCGTCTTCACTGATCGGTGATATAATTAAAGATATCGCCGGAATCCATGCAGATACGACGCAAAACCCATATTCCGCCACGCAATCGTCTGGTCTTCGGCCTGGCGCGACGTTTCGGGATCTGGGGCTTTCGCTTGTGGTGCCGTCCCCATCTGGAATTGAATCCGGACTTGAGAAAAATCGCGGACAACGGGGCGGTTTTCCTTTATGCAGCCTTGCACAAGAGCCTTTGGGAAACAACAGGCATCCAGGTGGCTTTGACCGAATCCGGCATGGAAGTTCCCTGGGTCGGCATGGGGGACAACCTGGTTCGTGGGCGGTTTTTTCAGGGTATTGTGGAGCGTGCCGGCGGCTTTCTGATCCGCCGTCCACGCAATCGACGGGACCTGATCCTGTCCGCCAGACAATTGCGGGATTCCGTATTGTCTCTGCTGGAGACCCGCAGATCGGTTCTGGTGTTTCCCGAAGGCACGCGCAGAAGTATTCCCGATCATCACCGCCATGGACCTTTCTTCCCTGCCGTTTTCGAGGCCGTGCTTGAATATGCCCGGGAGCAGGAAAGCCGGGACGGCGAGAAGATGCCCCCGGTTTTTATTGTGCCTGTAAACGTCGATTATGCCAAAGTCCGGGAAGACCGGGAAATGCTGGGGCGCCGGAGTGGTCCGCTGACTCTGCATGTTCGAGATTCCGTGAAGATGATCCGTCATATTGGTGATGTGTATGTGTCTTTCGGCGCGCCTTTCGACGTGTCGACTCTGACTCATATGGACCGGCGATCGCTGGCTGAAGAAACCCGCAATGCATGTCTGGACCTGGTGAAAGTGTTGCCGGTCAACATCGTGGCCCACGGCATGCTGCGGGCCTTTCGAAATGGGCATGTCGATTCCGGACACATTCATGACGGTATCGCCGCCGTGATGGACGAGTTGAATCCTTATGCCCATCGCCTGCGGGGAATGTCGTTTCGGGATGACCCGCCGGAACTGATCCGGCGGGTAGCCCGGTTCAACCCGCTTTTTCGCGATTTTTCCCTGCGGACTCTGCCGGTTGTACGGCTCTATGCCGACTACATCGCCCATCTTGTGCCGTCTCCGATTACGGCTTGATTCCTGAGAAAATGACGCTTCCAGAAGTGGTCGCCGTAACCGGTAGCCGAGGAATGAGCCGCGGGCTTGATTTCGTGTGAAAACGTCGTTGCCTGTGGTATACTGGCAGCCAATATGACAGCCATGAAAATCGTGTTTACCGGTGGCGGTACCGGTGGGCATGTATACCCCAACATCGCCATCTACGAGACTGTCAAATCAGCAATACCACAGGCATCTTTTCTATACATCGGCACACGCGGGGGGGCGGAGGCGCGCATTGTTCCCAAAATGCCCCAACCGATGGGATTTGTGACCGTACCGTCCATGGGTTTGCCCCAGAGAGTCCGCAGCCTGAAAACCGTTTGGGCGTTGGCGGTCATGTTGGCGGGAACGGTAAAGAGTTATTTTGTTCTAAAACGTTTCCGCCCGGATGTTGTAGTGGGGAGTGGCGGCTATGTGGCGGCCCCGGTGATGCTGGCGGCATCAATATTGAAACTCAAAGTGTTTGTTCATGAACAGAACGCGGTGCCGGGACGCTTGAATCGCCTGATTTCGAGATACGCCAATCGAATCGGGGTTTCATTTGCTTCTTCAGCAAGGTTCTTCCCCAGTGAAAAAGTGACGGTTACCGGATATCCCCTGCGTCGTGCCATAACGGAATCAACTGCCGGCGACGTCCGGCGCAAGCTCGGAATTCCGATTTCCAACCGGGTGGTGTTTGTATTCGGCGGCAGCGGAGGAGCCCGTTCCATTAACCGGGCCATGATCGAATTGATCCCCATGCTGATTGCCCGCGATGGTTTGACCGTGATTCTTTCCACCGGCAGGGGGTATTCACGGGAATACAAGGCCTATGACGACACCATTCGCGGACTGGAACGCATCGGTTGCCCAGTGGAAATCCCCGGGCGCCTGATCATTCGTGAGTACTTTGATAATATCGATGAAATTTACGCCGTAGCCGACCTGGTAGTATGCAGAGCCGGAGCGGGAACCATAAAAGAGATCACCACTGTGGGATTGCCGTCGATTGTGATTCCCAAGAGCGATCTTCCGGGTGACCACCAGATCCTGAACGCCATCGAAGTCGAGAAATCCGGCGGCTGCCGTGTCGTATATGAAGTGGTCAACCCAGTAACGGGACGCAGGGAATTGGATGTACCTGAAGTCACGCTGTTTCAGTCGATTATTGAATTGACCGGTGACGATGATGCCTTGCAATCGATGCGCGATGCACTGAAAGTCGCCGACCCGAGGGAAAGCAATGAAAAAATTCTCGCGGAGATAAAAGGCCTGGCCGTGGGCCGCCCCCAAGATGAAGAGCGGGAAGTTCGCGTGTTCTACCTCCAGGAACCCGAGAGTGAACTCACCCATGAACTGGTGTTCGAAGCCACCACTGTGGGCAATACACTGTGGAGTGATATCAGCCTGGATACAGGTGGAGGCGAAGTCATGGCTGAAATCCGCCAACTTGGCGGTGGTGAGCGACTGATCATTAAGCCCAGAAGAGGCCCGGTCCTGGTGAATCATGAGCCGGTCGTGCAATGGGCGGAGTTGGCAACCGGGGATATGGTCGAGATCGGATCATGTTCTCTGCAGTTGAAAAGCTATCAAGAGAAGATCAACAGCGTCCGCGATTTGAAATCCACCACCTCAATGATGATGGGTTCATCTCTGGGAATCGTTTTTTCGCGGCTCAGTGGTTTTATCCGGGAGATGGTTTCCGCGGCTGTTTTCGGAGCCGGTCGCGCGATGGATGTGTTTGCCGTGGGGCTGACGGTCTCAAATTTTATGCGGCGGGTCGTGGCGGAGAACGCCCTGGACAATGCTTTCCTGCCGATTTTTCTACGTCTTTTTCACCGCAGCTCCCGCAAAAAGACCTGGGAGGCCTCATCTTCTCTCATCAACTTTACACTGCTGATTTCCCTGATGTTGACCATTACCGGCATCCTGATTACACCCCTTTTGATTCGATGGCTGTATCCGGGTTTCGGGATCAAGGGCATCACGGGACTTGCCGTGAATATGACGCGTTTCATGTTTCCATACCTGTTTCTGGTGACGGTGGCCGCCATACTCGCGGTGTGGTTGAAAGCGTTCAACCGCTTCGGACTGGCGGAATCATCAGCGGCGCTTTTTTCAATCGGCACCATTGCCGGAATTCTCATGGGACACGCCTGGCTGGGTGTTTATTCACTGGCATTCGGCGTATTGTTGGGAGGGTTGTTGCAGATCGTTTTCCTTATTCCATTCACTTTGCGTATCCTGAGACAACCGTCCCTGGGGTTTTTCCATCGCCCCCATATCCATTTTTCCAGCACGGTCAACAAGAAGTATTATCGGCAACTTGGGCCCATCTCGCTGGATGTGTTTCTGTCCAACACATCTGAAATCGTGAATCAATCGCTGGCTTCGCTTCTGCCAAGCGGTTCCATCTCGTTTCTCTATTTTTCACGCCGCATATTCAGCTTGCCTTTCGCCGTGATCTCTCAAGCCATAAACAGTGTCATCCTGAGGCAATTTTCCGCAAAAATCGCCCTGTTCGACCGTGACAGAGCCAAACGACTTTTTGTTGACGGGATCCGTATCAATCTCTTTCTCCTGGTTCCGGTATCCATCCTCATGATTTACCTTGCCAATCCGCTGGTTTCATTGCTGCTTCAACGCCATAGTTTCGATGCGATCGCAGTCAGTCGCACGGCATATGCTTTGCAGTTTTACGCCATCGGCCTGGTGGGGTGGGGGATTCATTCTTTAACGGTCCGCATATTTTCAGCGCGACTGGATATTCAGACCTCGATGAAGCTGAATTTTTTTATGCTGGCAGGCAACATCGTTCTGGCTGTGTTGCTGGTGAGAACATCGCTGGGTTATGCCGGATTGGCACTGGCCGCTTCCATTTCGTACATGGTGTTTGCGGTGATCCGCATCGTGGTATTGCGGCAACGTCTGTTGCGTGAAGAGATTCAGGTGGAAGCGGGACAATTGCTCGTCAGTCTGGCCAAAACCGCAGGGGCGGCTGTGATGATGGTCATTGTACTGGCGGAGTCCCGCCAGTTGTTCGCGCGTATTGTTTTTGAATCCCGGATCCTGGAACATACGGTCACCCTGCTTTCCCTTTCTTTTGTTGGTATGGCGGTCTATCTCCTCACCTCTTTGCTGTTGAAAAACACCGAGATTCTTTTCTTCCGCAGCCGCTGGTTGCGGCCGTCCGTGCAACCGCCGATTTCAATGCTATCGCCTTTTCGTTTTCTGGAGCGGGTTTCCGGTGATCCCAATAAATATCGCCGTGACTTCCATTACAAGATCAATCTGTACTGTTCCAGCCCGGAGTGGGAAATCCGCAATGTGGGTGTCAAGTTGATCGGTCTGTTTCACGACACATCAAAAGTTTCCCTGCTCATCAATCTGCTTCGCGATGCCGGGGAAAAAGGATTTATCCGGCGCAACGCCCTGACTGCATTGTCACAGATGAAGAGCTGGGATCCCGAATGGCCGCCACTGTTTCGCCGCCTGCTGCAGGATACTTATTATGAAGTGAGGGTGGCCGCGCTCAAACACCTGACGCTGACATTGTCGGATGACGACTATGCGGATTTCAGCGACCTGGTGAGGAAACGCTTGCGTCGCGGCGGTGTAGAAGAATGCCTGGCTGCCATGGAGCTGGTGGCCAATCACGGCGAAAAAGAAGACCTGGATTTCATGGAGCCGTTTTTCCTGCATTCCAATTCACGGATTCGCGAGGGTTTGCTGGAATTATTCCGCGCTTTTCATCGTCGTGGCCGGTTAACCGGGGAAGAGGTCAAGAATTTGATCGCGCGTGTATTGATCACGTCCAACAACCTGCAACCCGAGTTCCGGCTCAAGGCCTTGATTCGGCGGATTTACGAGGAGATCGGTTAAACATGGTTCATTGGATCATTGAATGGATGGGATCGATTCCCGGGCAACGACTGTTCGGCTATATTAGTTTCCGCGCCCTTCTGGCCATGCTGACGGCTTTTATCATGGGGGTGGTTCTGGGCCGTCACTTGATCAATATCATTTTTCAACTGCGTTTTCGAGATCGTATTCGGGATTACGGAGATATATCCAGTCGTGATAAAGAAGGCACTCCCACCATGGGGGGACTGATCATATTCCTGGCGTTTCTGGTGGCGGTGTTGTTGTGGTGCCGCTTGGACAACATGTTCGTGGGGATAGTCGTGTTCGCGTCTTTCTGGTTTGTTTCCCTCGGTTTTTTTGACGACTATCTGAAGCATTTGCGCGGCCACAGTGACGCCGGGCTGAGCCGTACCGCCAAATTGTTTTTTCAGGCCGTTTTCGGATTGATCCTGGCATTGCTGGTTCTGTCTCCGGAAAGCACACCTTTCCCCGCCGAAATCGCCAAGAGCCTGTTTGTTCCTTTTTTTAAGAACCCTGTCGTGGATTTGGGATTTTTTTATTATCCCTTTGTGATTCTTACCGTGATCGCCATATCCAATTCAATTAACTTTGCGGACGGATTGGACGGCTTGGCAACCGTTCCCGTGGCATTGCTGGCGGCGGTTTACGCAATTTTTGCGTACATTATCGGTAATGCCGTCATTGCTGAGTATCTGCTGTACCCGTTCGTATCCGGATCCGGGGAACTGGTTGTGGCCATGGCGGCGCTGGTTGGCGGGTTGGCTGCTTTCCTGTGGTTCAACACGTATCCGGCTCAGATTTTCATGGGAGATACGGGCGCCATGTTTCTCGGCGGAGTCATCGGCACCACAGCCGTATTGCTGAAAAAGGAATTGCTGTTTGTGATCGCCGGAGGGATTTTCGTACTGGAGTTTCTTTCCGTGTTTATCCAGGACTACGTCGGGATCAAGTGGTTGAAACGCCGCATCTTCTATCGCGCTCCCATTCATCACACGTTTCAATTCCTGGGTATTGCCGAACCCAAGATCGTGATCCGGTTCTGGATTGTTTCTGTGTTATTTGCCTTGATCAGCCTCATCAGTATCAAATTGCGATAACGGAAAGTGAACATGACACGGAGCGACTCAACCCTTCAGTTTGTACTGCAATTTCTCAGCCGTCATGTCGGTGAATGGATGGCATACCTCGGTGTCCGGGCCGCTGTGATGCTGGCAGCCGTGCTAGTGCTCTCATTGATGCTTGTGCTGGGAAGAACGGTATTCCCGGTGTGGTTTATCTTCATGTTTCCGCTTCCTCCGCTCTTGTTCATTTGTGCGAGACCTGTATTGCGTCGCAAAGAGTGGCGCTTGATGTCTCTTTTTCTCCATGATACAACCCGTGCACCCATACCGCGGCGGGGGGTGTTCCAGTTGTGGTTGCCCGCCGCACTGGACGCTCTTGCCAGGGATTCGGGAGCAACCTTTTCCAGTACAGATCGGTCACGAATGATGAGACGTTGGCGATTGGAACGAATGGCCCTTGAATTGCTCGCGCTGCTGCCATTTCTGGGTGTCGGCGTCGCCCTGGCGTGGCATGCGCCCTGGCCGCTGCTGGTCTACGTGATCGTGAGCGCGATGGTTGTGGGATGGGGGTTCGCCGCCGGGAGTCTGGCGCCGGTGTTCATCCTGGTGCTGACGGCACGGGCCTTTCCCGAAGCATGCGGCGAAAATTCAATCATTGAATAAGCGCTGCGAGCGGTATTGCAGGGCCTCTTGAATATGGCGGGTGATGATTCGGGTTGAATTCTCAAGGTCCGCGATTGTGCGGCCGGTTTTCAGGATGCGGAAATAGGCCCTGGCACTCAAGCGGAAGCGTTCCACCGCGGTTTGCAGAAACCGTTCAGCCTCTTCAGACAGCTTGCAATGACGCCGGATCTGCGGGTTGTCCATCTGGCCGTTGGCAAAGATGTGGGTATCAGAATCCTTCTGGAATCGTTTCAACTGGATGTTCCGTGCCTGGTCAACTCGTTGACGAATCAAGTCGGATGCTTCCGCCGGTTGGCCGGCGGCGATATGTTGCACGGGGACCCTGGGCACTTCGATCTGCAAATCGATCCGGTCCAGTAACGGGCGGCTGATGCGGTTACAATTGTGGTAGCGGTTCCCGCCTGAACCCGGTTGGCCCAAATCCGGGTTGCTTTCGGACCAGGGATTCATGGCCGCCACCAGCATGAAGCGGGCGGGGAATGTGGCTGAAGTCAGGGCGCGGGAGATCGTGATGCATCCATCTTCCATGGGTTGACGCAAGACTTCGAGGGCCGAGCGGCGGAAAAGCGGCAATTCATCCAGAAAAAGAACACCATTGTGAGCCAGAGAGATTTCTCCAGGCGCAGGCATTTTCCCGCCGCCACTGATTCCCACTGCGGAAATGGTATGGTGAGGTGAACGAAACGGGCGATCACTTTTCAGACCGGTGCCGCGGTTGAGGAGGCCGGCAACACTGTAGATCAGAGATGTTTCCAGAATTTCTTCCCGGGTCATTTGCGGCAGAATGGATGGCAAGGCTTTGGCCAGCATGGATTTCCCTGATCCCGGAGGGCCGACCATCATGACATTATGAAATCCGGCGGCGGCGATCTCCAGTACCCGTTTGGCGGTATATTGCCCGTGAATGTATTTGAAGTCCGCTGCTGCGTAGTGATGGGCAACCAAAACCTGCGCGGATTCCGGGCGGAAGTGATTCTGATTCAGGAGAAAGGCCATAACGGATCTCAAATCATCGAAGCCGTATACTTCAATACCATTCACGTGCGCGGCTTCAGGGGCATTGGCTTTGGGCAGCACTACACCACGCAGATTATTTTTTCGCGCAAATACGGCCAGATTCAGTGCGCCGCGCACCGGTTTCAAACAGCCGTCCAGGTCGAGTTCTCCGGCGTATAAAAAGTCGGTCAGACGCACGCTTTCATGGACATGAAATTGATGGGAAAGCACTGCGGCGGCCATGGGGAGATCGAAAGAAGAACCCTCTTTTCGCAAGTCGGCGGGGCTGAGATTGATTACGATCTTAGTGCCCGCCGGAAACTCGTAACCGGCGTGACGCACCGCGAAACGAATCCGCTCACGGCTCTCCCGCACTGCACTGTCCGGCAAACCAACAATGGTTATTCCGGGAATTCCCCGGGAGAAACCGGCCTCAACGTCTACGGCAACAACCTCGAGGCCGCAGATAGAAGCACTGCGGATGCGGCTGATCATTTGTCCTCCCCCCGGTCAGCCGCCGTGCGTCTTGATCAATTGTAGGAGAAGCGATCATGGTTGTCAACCGGAGAAGCGGGGGTTCACCGGAGTTAAGATCAGAGTTATTGATGGAACGATGTTGTATAGCGGAATATCAGCGTTTGAGGTCGAAAACCAGAGTGACTTTACGGGTTTCCGGATCCAGGTTCAAATCGATGCTTTGAATGACACTTTTCTGAGAGTTGCGGATGTCCACGGTTAAATGTGAATCATTAACGGGAAGTTTCTGGATCAGGGTCAGACGTGATTTGTCTTGATCCTCACTCAGGAACTGGGCTGCCAGTTCCCGGATGGAATGCATGACCGAATCGTCTCCTTTCCCGTTTGATGGTTCTTTTGCGGTTTCCGCCGGGACGTCGGCAGGGGATTGAGAAGCGACTTGGGAAAGCGGCCGGCTTTTCAGATCATCCAGGCGATCCACGGAAAACTTGCGCATCGGCAGGGCGTTTTTCTCAATGATCTCCTGACGGATATTGGTGTCGAACTGGACCGGCATGCTGACAGTGGCGGAAAGACCTTGCTGGGCGTGGATAGAGGCCTTGATCAGAGCCAGTGTTTTACTGGAAATTTCCCGCAGGGTTTCAATGACACCGTTTCCCGTTGTGGCTACCGCCTCAAAATAGGGTGCATTGAACTCATTCAGGGTCTGGTTCAGTACAACCGTTGGAATGATGTTGCCCAGGTCACGTTTGTTGTATTGGAAAACCAGCGGGATCTTTGCGATGCTTTTTCCGCAGGCCGCGAGATTCACCTTCAGATTCTCCAGGCTCTGGGTATTTGCCTGCCCCATGAGTTCCTGTGAGTCCGCCACGAAAACCACGCCATCGGCTCCCTTGAGCACGAGTTTGCGCGTGGCGTCGTAAAAAATCTGCCCCGGAACGGTGTACAACTGGAATTTTGCCTGGTATCCCTTAATCAGGCCCACGTTCATGGGCAATAGGTCAAAAAACAAGGTGCGTTCAATATCGGTTTCAATGCTGACCAATTCTCCCCGGCTTTTGGGATTGGTGACGGAAAATATGTACTGCAGATTGGTGGTTTTACCGGACAGACCGGGGCCGTAATACACAATCTTGGCGGTCACCTGTTTTGCGGCATGGTTGATGAACATGAACGGCTCGTCTCGATTCTGCCACGATCGTGCGGTTGTGTCAAGGCCGCTTCTCCGGTCTGTCCGGCATGAACTGTTCATATATATCCGGATAATATTGTCGCAACCAGGTCAGGTAGCGGCGGGCGTCCCTTTCACCGCATTTCCACTGGCCGGTAATCAAACCGTCCCGTTCCATCCGCAGCAAATTCTGTTTGCCTCTGATTCCCGGAAATGAGGGGAAAGAGTGTTGGAGGAGGGTTCCGGGCAATGGCACAAAATGGTGAACCTGAGCGTGGATCCGGTGATTGCGGTGCATGCGGCGAACGAAATTCAGGGTGGTTTCCAACTCATCCGGCGTTTCATCGGGGAAGCCCACCATCACATCAAGGTTGACCCCGAATCCAGCCTCATTCGCCACAATTATCGATGCCTCTACATCATCGGGCGTGTGTCCGCGTCGCAGGCGGCGCAAACGCTCCGGACAGCCGCTCTGAGCTCCCAGGGTCAGGCGGCGGTGTGATACGTGTTTACGCAGAAGTTGTGACCACTCGCGATTCAGGGACCCGGGACGGATCTCGCTGGGGAAGATGCCGTATTCGATATATTCAAAACAGAAGCTGCGGGCGGATGCCAGTAATTCCGCCACTGACTCCCGCGGATCTGTTCCCACCCGGGGGTCAATGTATTCCAGCGCCGAGGGTGAGATGAAATTCGCACGCCTGGCGCCGCGGTCATGAAGTTGATCCAAATAACATCGCACCGACTCCAGAGATCGAAAGCGGGGGGGGCCTGACAGAGGAACAGCGCAATAGGTGCAATTGTGAACACATCCCCGCATCAGTTCCAGGGGCGGTAATGTGCGGATTGAACGGGAAATGGGGAGCCAGTTGGAGATGTCGTTTCCCCGGCCGCCGTTGTATTCCGTTTGCAGCTCCAGGCCGTTTGCCAAATCCCGGGCGAGTGGCGGAAGCGCCGCCTCGCCGTCACCGGTGATGATGGAATGAAACCCGATGCGGCGGGTAAACCCGGGCGCTGCAGAGGCATGGGGTCCGCCGGCCACCAGAATCACGCCTTTTTCGCGCAGGGAAAGAATCTCCCGGTGAAGATCCGGTAACTGGGTTGACAGGAAAGAAAAGAGCACGACATCTTTGGGCCGTGCTTCTGCGGGGGGGGTGTTCACCACTTGAATGGCGGGGGCGCCGGGGATGGCCTCCCAGGCATTGAGCAGCAGGGGAGCGCTCAGGCGGGTCAGCGGCGTCAGCCGGAAAAAAACACGCGCATTCGGCATGAACCCCATTCTAGCACATGCCGGGTCCCGCACGGTCTGGACATGGCCTCGGCAATATCCCGGGAAGCGATGCCGCATTGACAGGCGGCTGCAGGGTGGAGTAGGATTAGACACCGGAAGATTTGTGTTCCCGGTATTCCATTACCGATTTGAGGAAACGCCAATGGATGTATCCATCGTGATTCCTGTTCGCAACGAGGCTGAGTTTATTGAGTCTTGCCTGCAGGGCGTTCGTTCGCAGCATACATCCATGAACATGGAAATCATTGTGATTGACTCCGGGTCTACGGATGGGACCCGGGAACTGGTCTCGCGATTCCCGGGGGTACGCCTGATCCGTCAAACCGAAGCGGATTTCGGTCATGGCCGTACCCGTAACCTGGGAGCCCGATTGGCCCGGGGAAAATGGGTGACGTTTCTAAATGGAGATGCCGAACCGGACGGCCCATACTGGCTGGAAACCCTGGTACGTCCATTGAGGCGAGATCACGGTCTGGCCGGAGTGTTCAGTCGCCACCTGCCGCGGCCGGATTGTCCCATCTACATGCAGCGGGACCTGCTGCGCGCGTTGCCCCCGGGCAATGGAATTGTGTTGAGGCAGTGGGATGACCGGCTGCCAATCCATTTTTCAACGGTGAGTGCGGCCATTCCGCGCTCTTTGTGGAAAGAACTGCCTTTCAGCGAAGCCGTTGATATCGCCGAAGATCAGGAATGGGCGCGCCGGGTGCTGCAGGCGGGCTACCGGATACTGTACGAACCCCGCTCAAGGGTATTCCATTCGCACGATTATTCACCAATGGAGATGTTCCGGATAAAACGGGCCATATCACACGCGACTCCCCGGTTCCCGAATCGGACATCGGCCTGGATATTCGGTTTGCCGCTTTGTTTGGGCGGGGCGCTGGTGCGGATCTTTGGAGATATGCGTTTTGTCATGAAGCGCCGCCCGGGGTTTCCTCTATTTTTGCATGAGATCGGCCGCGCTGTCTCAGCGCGGATATACGGTTTTTCGGGCCGGTTCACGGGCTGGTTGAAGGCTGCCGCCCGGAGCGGGGATAGAAGTTGAACCGGGCCCAATTGCTGCGCAGCCTGGCCCCCGGTTTTCTGCCCCTTATCGTGTTTATTCTGGCCGATTCCATATGGGGAACCCGGGTCGGACTCCTGGTGGCGGTGGTTTTCGGCATTTTTGAACTGGGTGTTTCGTGGATAAGGGAGCGTGTCCTCGATCGGTTCCTGCTGTTGGACATGGGGCTGATTGTATTGTTGGGATTGATCTCCCTGTGGCAAAGCAACGACCTTTTCTTTAAATTGAAGCCGGCCGTGATCGAAGTGTTTTTTGCTTTTCTGTTGGGAATATCCGCGTGGTCTTCGCGCAACATCGTGTGGATGATGTCGCGACGCTATTTGAAAAACCTAAGCGTGGATGCAACAGCCATGCAAAGCATGCAACTGGCCATGCGGCCTTTGTTCTGGATTTTTCTGGTCCACGCGGGGCTAACGGTGTATGCGGCACTGGCAATGAGCCGGCAGGCATGGGCCTTTATCAGCGGCGGGCTTTTTTACCTTGTGTTTGTTGGCTTTGCTCTGACGCGGATCCTGAAACAGAAATGGAATAAATTGCGTTGGAAAAGAGATTACAAAGATGATGAGTGGTTTGACCTGGTGGATGAATCCGGGCGCGTGACCGGCCGGGCGCCTCGCACGGTTTGTCACTCATCTCAGGGCTTGTTGCACCCTGTTGTACATCTGCATGTACTGGATGACCGGGACCGGATTTTTTTGCAGAAAAGGCCTGAATGCAAACAGATCCAACCGGGGAAATGGGACACCGCGGTTGGCGGGCATATCCATTCCGGAGAAAAGGTTGAAGACGCATTGAAGCGGGAAGCTTTTGAAGAAATCGGCCTGAAAGACTTCCGGGCAGTGTTACTGGGAGTGTACCGCTGGGACTCCGCCGTGGAATCGGAACTGGTCTATCTTTTTATTACCCGCCATTCCGGCCCTTTACGCTTAAACCCGCAGGAAGTGACTGAAGGCAGATTCTGGCGTATCCGCCAGATCCGGGATCAACTGGAGAGCGGTGTTTTTACGCCCAATTTTGAAAGCGAATTTCCCCTGGTGGTGGAAAACCACCAGAAACTTCTGGCATGAATCAGACAGCCTTGTCAGAGGCGGGAAAAATGTATCGGCGTTATCTATTCCACGTCAATAATGCATTCGTTGATAAATTCTTCGGATAGGTTGAGATTCAGGGCGGTGGCCACAATGCGGTTGACGTGCTTCTCTACATTGTCATCCTGAAGAATCACACTGAACAGCGCTCCCAGCAGGGTGTCCTTGCCACGATTGCTCACGACCGGGATATTGGATGAAGTCAACTTGTCAATGATGAATTTTACGTCTTTGGGTGTGAGGATAGATTCGTCCGTCATGACTACTGCCACGACATTTTTCATGCGACGGATGTTGAAAACCGCGTCAGAGATCTCACTCATGCGGTTGACGCCGTATATGGTGACGTTTTTGCGTGTAACCAGTTGGGCGGTTCTGGCTTCGGAGATGAATTTGGATTTCATGTGATTGGGATAAAGCACTGCGATATTCTCTACGTCGGGAATGGCTTTTTTGATGATGAACCCGATCTGGGTAATGGTCTGGGGTTGGAGAACGCTTCCCAATAGTAACAACGCCATCAAGATGAATGTGGTTTTCTTCATTTTTCCCTCATATCCTCTGCATTCTATGCAGAATGTATAGTACTCCTGAAAAAAAGTCAACAATCACGGAAAATGATAATTTCATTTTTTGGGAAGGGTTTACTTGTTAAAACGAAAATGAACAATTTCACCATCTTTTACACGGTAGTCTTTGCCTTCCAGGCGAAGTATCCCCAGTTCTTTGGCCTGAGAAAATCCCCCAGTGGAAAGAAAATCACTCCAGGAAATCACTTCGGCACGGATGAAACCCTGTTGAATGTCACTGTGAATCTTTCCGGCCGCGATCCAGGCGGAGTCACCGCGAGCGATCGTCCAGGCACGGGTTTCGTCAGGGCCTACCGTGAAAAAAGAGGCCAGGTTCATGAGCTCGTAACTGTTCTGGATAAATGAGTCGCGGATGTATTGATAAGCGTCAAGACCGTATTCAGCCTGAAAAACGGTGCGCTCGCTGGCATCCAATTCCAGCAGTTCGGTTTCCAGGCGGCCGCAGAAGACCTGGACTGCACATTGGTTCTGCGGGGGACGAATCAGATCAATGTATTGGTGATACGTGTTTTCGTCCGCATTGATCAGGTGAATCAAGGGCTTCTGGGAGAGAAAAGAAAAACCCTTTATCCGGGATGCCTCGATTTCGGTGAAAGGGTATTCACGCAGAGGGCGGTTGGCTTCAAGGTGCTCCTGGAGGCGGAGCATTAATTCATGCTCTTCTTTTAAGTCACGTGACCCGCTGCGGCGTATATCCGTTTCCAGTTTTTCCCTGCGCTTGTCCATGGAGATGAAATCAACAGCGATGATTTCCGACTCCATATGATTGATGTCTCTTCGGGGGTTAACGGAACCAGCGGGGTGAGGGATTTCAGGGTCGGTGAATCCGCGCACAATGTGGACCAGCCCGTCTCCACGACGCAACAGGTCGACGAAAGTGCTGTTCTCGATTTCACCGTAGCCCATGGAGCCGGTGTCCAGGTATTCGATTTTGGCAAATACCGGAGGCGTATCAAAATGGGCGGCCAGACGTGCAAGGCGCGAATCCGGGACTTCTACGACCGCCTGGTGCAATTCGTTGTGGGAAGAAGAAAATTTGGATACGGTTTCACGTTGCCTGGTCAACAGATTGAACAACAGCGTTTTGCCGGTTTTTGGGTAACCGAAAATCGTCAGTATCATGATTCAGTATACCTGAAAGCCTGGAATACCGCAAGAGATGGGGATTATTAAACCAGGGAGCTGAGCTGGAAACTGGTGCCGTTGAAAAAGAACAGTTCAATGGCATGATAGAAAAAGTAAAGGGAAAACGCCAGCAGCAGAAAGCCCAGAAAACGGATGATTTTCCTGGTTCGGGTGGGAGAGAAAAGCGCTTTCATGCGACTGGCGATAAAGACAATCAAAGAGAAATAGGTCATGGCACCGGCGGTGACGACCACAAAGAACAACACTTCATAGCGCAATTCCATGGGAATAAAGACTTTGACCCGGCGCAGAAATGAAAGGCTGATCATCCAGGAAACAATTCCCAGTGGATTTACCAGGACCATTGTCAGGCCCTTGAGCACCGCCCAGCGTTTGCGGCGGATCTTGGTCATGAGCTCCTCTTCCTTTTTTTCGACGAAACGTGCGTCTTTGAGAGCGATCAGGCCCAGTACCGCGGTGATGATGGTGGTGAACAGGAAAAAGGATGCTTCCATGTAGCGGGAAGACATGAAGGGAGAGATTCCGAAGAAGGCGCAAGTGGCCCATACTGCATCTCCGACGGCCGCGCCGGCAGAAATGCTCAGTGCCTGGATGTAGTGCTTTTTCAATGCCGTGTGCAGGATCTCCAGATTGACCGGACCGATGGGGATACATAGAAGGAAAGAGATAAAGAAACTGGCCACATAGAAAAGGAGGATGGAAATCATGAAAGCTGATTTTAGCAAAAGAAAACAAAAAGTCAACTTGGCGCCAGTTGCCGGCCGCAAAAAGAGAAATCCGGAAACAGACGGGATTGCCGGGAGCGGGAATCGAACCCGCACAGGGATTGCGCCCCGAGGGATTTTAAGTCCCTTGCGTCTGCCAGTTCCGCCATCCCGGCACAGAGGAAATCTAGCATATTAACGGCTGGGATTCAAGTATGGCGGGAGCCCGCAGCTGGTCTCGAAGGGCAATGGTACCGGGAATCCCACCGTTTCTAGATGCTCTTGATTTGCCTGCGTGAATAGGCTACACTGCCAGGAAAGGATGATCATGACGCAATTGGCAATGGCTCGGCAGCAAAAAATATCCACTCAAATGATACGCGTCGCAGAACGGGAAGGCATGGAAGTTGAGACCATCCGGCGTGAAGTGGCGGCTGGACGAATCGTGATTCCTGCAAAC
>JAFGNX010000039.1 GCA_016926835.1 Candidatus Aminicenantota bacterium
AATGGCGGAGAGGGTGGGATTCGAACCCACGGTCCCGTTGACCAGGACAACTGCTTAGCAGGCAGCCCGATTCAGCCACTCTCGCACCTCTCCGGTATTCATGCCGAGGAGGGGACTCGAACCCCTACAGGCTATTCGCCCACAAGCACCTCAAGCTTGCGTGTCTACCAGTTCCACCACCTCGGCAGGCAGTGTATGGGGAATCAGTTGTTCTCTTCTTCTTGCCCCTGCGCGGGTGGAGGGGCTTGCGGCTCTTCAGCTGGAACGGCGGGAGGAGTCGTTTGTTCTGTTGTGGTCTGTGCGGCGGCGGGAGCGGTTTCCTCCGGACCCAGCACCGAACGTGTCGTGGATTTGCGCGAAGATATGATCATCAGCAAAAGGGTCAGCACCATGAACAAAACGGCCAGCACGGTGGTCAATTTGGACAGAAACGTCGCCGATCCGCGCGGACCGAAAGTGCTCTGGCTGCCGGCACCGCCGAACGCGCCGGCCAGGTCCGCGCTCTTACCGCTCTGCAACAGGACCACCACGTTCAACAGCAGGCAAACCACAATCAGAAAAAACAATACAAACCCTTCCAAGATGACCTCCTACGCCGGATTCAAGCGAATTGCGCTCTGAATTATAGCAGAAAAGGGCTCCACGCGCAAGGATGCGCCGCCTACCAGGGCACCGTCGATATCCGGCTGAGAAAGGAGGTCCAGGCTGTTTTCCGGCTTGACGGAACCACCATAAAGAATGCGGATCCGCGCAGGATCCGATACTTTTCCAGCCAGCATGGAACGGATGGCCGCGTGAACTTCCTGAGCCTGTTCCGGGGTCGCGGTCCGGCCCGTACCGATTGCCCAGACCGGTTCATAGGCCACAATTATTTTTTGCGCCGCTTGTTTGTCGATCCCCGCCAATCCGCGTGTAAGCTGAGCGGTAATCCGCTCCAGGGTAGCTCCGGCATCCCGCTCTTCCAGGGTTTCCCCCACGCACAGCACCGGCTGCAAATCATACTCCAACGCCCGTTCCGTCTTGCGGTTCAACAAATCATCATCTTCACCGAAAATATGCCGACGTTCGGAGTGGCCCACCAACACCAGATCCACCAATTCACGTAACATGGGCGCGGATACTTCTCCGGTAAAAGCCCCTTCCGCTTCGGTGTACATGTTCTGTGCCCCCAGGCGCACTCTCTTTGCGACTTGGCACAACGGATAGATTGATGTAAAGGCCGGAAACAGAGCCACTTCCACCGCATCTTGCGCGGAAAGAGACGATTCAAGTGTGTGCAGATACTCAAGGCCCGCGGCTGCGGTCATGTGCATTTTCCAGTTTCCGGCAATCATGGGCATGCGTTGGCTGTTCATGGGTTGATATCCTCCAGGACTTGCAATCCGGGCAGCGTCTCACCACTGAGAAAAGCCAGGGCGGCGCCCCCGCCCGTGGACAGGTGGGTGAGTTGTTCGGCTGCTCCGGAGCGACGGATGGCAGCCACGGTGTCTCCACCGCCGGCCACTACGGTTGCCGCGGAACCGGCGAGGGCGCGCGCCAGTTCAATGGTGCCGGCGGAGAACACTTCGTGTTCAAACATCCCCATCGGACCGTTCCAGACAACCAGGTCGGCACGGCGCAATTCCTGAGCGAACAGGGCTACGGTTCGCGGTCCGATATCGAGCCCCATCATGTTTTCAGGAATTGTTTCTCCGCGATTGACCATGCGGATGGTGATATTGGGTTCCGGGGTAACCGCGGCCACGTGATCCACCGGCAGGAAAACCCGGATCCCCTTTTTCTTCGCCTTGTCAAGGATATCGCGGCAGTGGGGAATCATCTCTTCTTCGATTTCGGATGCGCCCACGGGTTCTCCCCGCGAAGCCATGAATGTATAGGCAATGCGGCCGCCGATCAACATTGTGCCTGTTTTTCCCAGCAGGTTGCGGATCAGGGGGATCTTGTCGGCCACTTTCGCCCCGCCCAGGAGTAAAACTCCTTGCGGGAAATCGGACTCAAGAATGGGGCTCAACTGATCAATCTCCGTTTTTACCAGCAAACCCGCCACGGCGGAAGCACAGCGCGGCGCAATGGAAACAATGGAAGCATGGCGACGATGGCAGGTGCCGAAAGCGTCGTTGCAGAAGATGTCGATGCCCCCGGCCAGGGCTGCGGCGAATTCAGGATCGTTGGCTTTCTCGCCTGGATGAAAACGCAGGTTTTCAAGGAGAAATACGTCCCCATCCTTCATACGCGCTTTTTCCGCATCCACTTCCTCTCCCAACGTCAAACCATTATACGTGACCGGGCGTTCCAACATCTGGGATAGTCTGCGGGCCACCGGGTCCAGGGTCAGATCCAACTGGATCCGGCCCCCAGGCCGGCCGAGATGAGACGCAACCACAACCCGCGCACCGCTGAACGCAAGGTGCTCCAGGGTGGGAAGGGCGGCACGGATGCGCGTCTCGTCACTGATACGGCCATCATCATTCAGTGGTACGTTGAAGTCCACCCGCACGAAAACCGTGCGTCCGCGCACATCCACTTCGGTGATCGAGCGTTTCCTCATGACCATTTTTCGGCCATCAGGACGATGAGGTCGCGGATACGGCAGGAGTATCCCCACTCGTTGTCATACCAGGCCAGGATTTTCACCATGTAGGGATCGATTACCGTAACGAACTCTCCGTCCACAATGGATGAGGCGTCGTTGCCGATGATGTCCGATGAAACAATGGGTTCCTCTGTATATGCCAGGATCCCCTTTAATTCACGATCAGCGGCCGAACGAAAAGCATTTTTCAAGCCATCCACATCAACCGCCTTTTTCAGGGTGACCACCAGATCCACCAGAGAGCCGTTGGGGGTCGGCACCCGCAGAGCGGAGCCCGTTATTTTCCCCGCCAACTCCGGAATCACCAGCCCGATGGCCTTGGCGGCTCCCGTGGTGGTCGGAATGATGTTTACCGCGGCGGCACGGGCGCGACGCAAATCCTTGTGGGGCAAATCCAGGATGCGCTGGTCGTTGGTATAGGAGTGAATGGTGGTCATATTTCCACGTTCAATACCGTAGTGATCATGCAGCACTTTTGCGACCGGAGCCACGCAGTTGGTCGTACAGGAGGCATTGGATACGATGTGGTGCCGGTCATGATGATACTCATCATGATTGACACCCAATACCATCGTTATATCCGGATCAGTGGCCGGCGCGGAGATGATTACCTTACTCGCTCCCGCTTCCAGGTGCAGCATGGCTTCCGGGCGCTTGCGAAACACACCGGTGGCTTCCACAACCACGTCTACTCCCAACTCTTTCCAGGGCAATTTGTGCGGATCTTTTTCGGAATACACACGCGTGGCCTCGTTGCCGGCTTTCAGATGTCCCTCATGAACTTCCACCGGCAATGAAAAGGTCCCGAACACACTGTCGTATTTGAGCAGATGGGCCAGAGTAGCCGCGGATGTCAAATCGTTGATAGCGACAATATCGATCTCTTTTGAGCCCAGACTGGCACGAAAGAAATTCCTGCCGATACGACCAAAACCGTTAATGGCGACTTTTAGCGACATCCTTCCTCCTGTCTAAAAAATTACGCTACCACAGGGTTGACAAGTTTTCAACCGCTGTACTGGTTAGAGTTCCCCGCGGATGGCACGCAAACTGGGCAGATCCCGACCTTCCAGGTACTCCAGCAACGCCCCGCCGGCGGTGGAAACATAACTGACTTTATGGGCAAGACTATAGCGGTTCAGGGCGGCGATTGAATCACCACCGCCAACCAGCGAGAAAGCCCCCTTGTCGGTCGCCCGGGCCACAGACAGGGCGATCCGCAAGGTGCCGTTGGAGAAATGGGGCATTTCGAAAACCCCCATTGGTCCATTCCATAAGATGGTGCGGGATGTTTCAACCAGTCTGCCGAAGGCTTCCACGGTTCGCACCCCGATATCCAACCCCATCCACGTTGGTGGAATCTCGCGAATGTCTCGATGCTCAATGGCGGCTTCGTTGTCCATGCGATCCGCGATCACGCAATCAACGGGCAATTCCAATCGGACTCCCAATTCCCTGGCTCTGTCAATGACTTCGCGAGCGACATCGAGGTAATCCTCCTCAACCAGGGACGCGCCGACTTCACCGCCCAGGGCGCGGACAAACGTATAGGCCACTCCGCCGCCCACGATCAGTCGGTCGACTTTTTCCAACAAAGCCCTGATTATGCCGATCTTGGTGGAGACTTTGCTTCCCCCCAGGATGGCGGTGAACGGCGGTTCCGCCCGATTCAGTACCCGGTTGATGCGATTGATTTCACTCTCCACCAGGTAGCCCAGCATGCGGTGTTCCGGGAAAAAACGTGCCACTGTAAACGTGGAGGCGTGGGCGCGGTGGGCCGTGCCGAAGGCATCGTTCACGTATACATCGCCGAGCTCGGACAGGCTGCGGGCAAACACCTCGTCTCCGGTTTTTTCTCCAGGGTAAAAACGCAGATTTTCCAGGAGCATGACCTCACCGGGCTTTAATTTGCGGGCGGCGCTCCGGGCACTATCCCCGACAGAAGGATTCTGGAACTGCACTGGGCGTTCAAGCAGTTTTTCCAGATGGGGCAGGATGATTCTGGTGGACAAGGCCGGGTCGGGTTTACCTCCCGGGCGACCCAGGTGGGTCATGATCACCGCGGACCCGCCGTCCGCCAGAACACGGCGGATGGTGGGAATGGCCGTCACCATGCGCGTGTCATCGGTGATATGTCCCTGTTCATCCAGGGGCACGTTGAAATCCACGCGGATCAGGGCCCGCTGATTGCGGAAATTGTAATCGTCTATTGAATAAGACTGGCGAATGGCGCGGATTGAGGGCAACTTTTTGCCTTCCAGATATTCCAGTAACGCCCCGCCTGCGGTTGAGATATAACTGATTTTATGGGCCAGGCTGTAGCGGTTCAGGGCGGCGATTGAATCCCCGCCACCCACAAGTGAAAACGCGCCCTTGTCCGTGGCGCGGGCGACAGCCAGTGCCACGCGCAGGGTACCATTCGCGAAATGATTCATTTCAAATGCACCCATGGGCCCGTTCCATAAAATGGTGGCGGAATCCTCAATGACCCGCGAAAATTCCTCTACGGTTTTCACACCGATGTCCAGCCCCATCCAGCCGTCCCGGATAGACATGATATGGGTGTGTTCAATTTCGGCGTCGTTGGCAAAACGATCCGCCACCAGACAATCTGAGGGCAGATGAAGTTGAACCCGGCGTTTTCTGGCTTCCATCAGGATGCGTTCCGCGGTTTTGACCTGCTCGGTTTCGACAATGGAATCACCAATCTGCCCTCCCATGGCGCGGGCAAAGGTAAAAGCAATGCCGCCGCCGATCAGCAGGTGATCCACCTTGTCCAGCAAAGCTTCGATAATCCCGATTTTGGTGGATACCTTGCTCCCCCCGAGAATAGCGGTAAAGGGATGGCGGGCTTCTTTCAACACCTTGTCGATCTGCTGGATCTCACTCTCCACCAGGTAACCGAACATGCGATCATCCGGGAAAAAGCGCGCAATGGTGTAGGTGGAGGCGTGGGCGCGATGAGCCGTTCCGAACGCGTCGTTGACATAGGTGTCGCCCAGCGCCGCCAGACTGGCGGCGAAATCTTCGTCTCCAGCCATTTCCTCGGAATGGAAACGCAGGTTCTCGAGCAACAAAACTTGTCCGGGCTCCAGATCGGCAGCCATGCGGACGGCCTCTGGTCCGATACAGTCCGAGGCGAAGAGCACTTCCCGCTCCAGAAGTTGAGAGAGCCGCGGAATGATGTGCCGCAACGACAGGGCACTGTCTTTTTTTCCTCCCGGACGGCCCAGATGGGTCAGCAGGATCACGGCGCCTTTCTCGGTCAGGATCTTGCGCAGAGTCGGGATGGCCGTCACCATGCGAGTGTCATCGGAAATGCGTTGGTTTTCATCCATTGGGACATTGAAATCCACCCGTACCAGTACTTTTTTGCCCTGAAAGGGATAGGAATCCATCGAGTTCATGGCTTCATTCTAGAGGAAAGAGGAGACAGAAAGCAATCAAAAAGGTGACAGGACATCAGTGTAAATTGAAAAGGTAAAAACAGATAAGGGCGACCGGCCGGTTGCGCTTACTTCTTTTTTCACCATTTTGAACCAATCCCGAAAAGAATGCCGTTGAACCACGCGCAGACCCGACAATCAGTTCCGCAGTATACCTGAATATGGTATATTCCGGTAATGGAAACTGTTTCTCGAACCTGTTGCCCCCTTTGCGGCTCAATCCATATCCATCCCTTCCGCCGGGGCACCCTGAATCCCGACTTGCTCTCACCCGAAGACTTCCGCATTACCGACAACCGCTACGGCTCCCTGTGGAGTTTTGACAGGTGCGGGGATTGCCGCTTTGTATTCGCGAACCCCGCTCCAACGGATCAATCCCTGGCAGACCTATACGCCGCTTTGGAAGACGGCGATTACGGTGCCGAAGCGGAGAACCGCGGCCGGAACTTCAAGGTGATCCTGAACCGCCTGAACAAAATCGTTGCGGAACCCGGGAGCTTATTGGACGTGGGCGCGGCCAGCGGTATTTTCATGCACCTCGCCCGGGAACGGGGTTTCCAGGTTCAGGGCGTTGAACCCTCGGTTCAACTGGTCAGGGAAGCTCGCGAGCGTTATGGGCTGGGAATCATCCCGGGCACGGTGGACAACCTGCCCCCCGCATCCACCTTCCAGGTGATTTCCTGCCTCGATTTGATTGAACACCTGGCCGATCCCTTGCCGCAACTGCAACGCATCACTACCCATCTGAAACCGGGCGGCATCCTGGTGTTGGTCACTCCGGATATCCGCAGCCTGGCAGCCCGGGTTGCCGGACGCCGCTGGTGGCACTACCGCACCGCGCATGTCAACTTTTTCTCCCGGCCTTCACTGGAGCGGCTCATGTCCCTGCTGGACATGGAAATTCTTTCGCAACACCGTTACGCCTGGCATTTTTCACTGTTTTACCTGATGACCCGTATCTGGCCGTCTCTGGGAAAGCGGCCGACTTTACAACGCTTTCTGAAACGGATAAACTGTAAAATTCAATTACTGGATTCATGGGAAATCTATGCGCGCAAAAACTAACCGTTATATCTCCGCGCTGAGGCTGGACCGCTGGCCCCGTAGCCTGGCGATCCTGCCCGGATTCGTGGCCGCACTGGTTTTGTATCCCTCTGATGGTGAGCCAACCACCAGCGCATTTCAACTTGCCGCCAGGTTGATCGCGGCTTTTCTGTTGACCTGGCTCATCTCAACGGCCAATTACATTGTCAACGAAATCGCCGATGCCCCTTTTGACGCTTTTCACCCTTCAAAAAAGAACCGGCCCCTGGTGACCGGTGAAATCAGCCGGGGTATCCTGCTGACCGCCTACCTGATGATGACGGGCGCAGCCCTGCTCCTGGGCGCATGGCTGTTCAGTTCCAATTTTGTGTTGAGTCTGGCCGCCCTGCTGGTTGCGGGCCTGGTTTACAATGTACCTCCGGTTCGCGTCAAGGATATCCCTATCCTGGACTCAACCGTGGAGTCCGCGAACAACCCCATCCGCTTCCTGATCGGATGGTACATCCTCCCCGTCCCTTTCCCCCCGGCCTGCCTGCTGATCTCCTGGTGGGCTTTCGGCAATTTCCTCATGGTCGGCAAACGCGTGGCGGAAAAGAAATTCCTGACTGCGGCTGAATCCTCGGGATATCGCCTGTCGTTAAAGCGATACTCTCTGCCCATGCTGGTGACATTCATGCTGTTCAGCGCCCTGGTATTTCTGGCCACATTCGCCCTTTTTGTGTGGAACCAGGATTGGACACCTTTTCTGTTTATCCTGCCACTGATCCTGATTTACCTGATCATGTTCATGCGCAAGTCCCTTCAGGACAGGGAAGGCGCGGAAGAACCCGAACGCCTGCTCAAGAATCCCTATTTCGCGGTCTACACCCTGTTCCTGATACTGGTGTTTCTGGCCGCATACCTGTTGCGGTGAAACCATGGAAACCCAGATTCTTCTGAAAATCATGCTCGCGGCCTTACTCGGCGGCATTGTCGGGCTGGAGCGCGAACTGGCGCATAAAGAAGCCGGATTGCGCACCAATATCCTGATCAGTATGGGAGCGGCTCTGTTTACCGTACTCTCAATCGAGATTTCCCGCGGCGTCAACGGAGCCGATCCCGCACGGATAGCGGCCCAGATCGTTACGGGTGTCGGTTTCCTGGGCGCCGGCGCCATTATCCAGGCCCGTTTTTCCGTACACGGACTCACCACCGCCGCAACCATCTGGACCGTGGCCGCCATCGGCATGACCGTGGGTATGGGCCGTTATTTTGTCGCATTCCTGGTGACTCTATCCATCGTCATGGTGCTGTCCCTTTTCCGTTTTTTTTCCGCCAGACTGCAATCGGAAGCCCGGGACACGGCTTATCGCATTCATACGGCAGACAGCCCTTCGATTCTCCTTGACATCAAGAAAATCATCCGCGACCTGGGAATCCGTTCTGCGAGTTTGAAACTTCACCGACGCCGGGAAGCATACGAATTGGAAGCCCTGCTGCGGGCTTCTGAGACCAAACACCACAGTTTCCTGGAAGCGGTCATGCAACTGGAAGGGGTTTCACGGGTAGACGATGAGAGCCTGTGAAATGAAAAGATGAATCCCGCCTATCGGGACATCCCGATACTGCTGGCCACAACGAATCCGGGCAAACTGGCGGAGTTCAGGGAATTGCTGCAATCGGAATTTCCGGCCGGATTGGTTTGTTGCCTGGCAGACCTTCCAGCCGTGACAGTGCCGCAAGAGAACGGCGGCTCTTTCCTGGCCAACGCCCGCATCAAGGCATTGCATTACAGCAGGGCATTTCCCGTCATGCTGGTTGTGGCGGAAGATTCCGGGCTTGAAGTCCCATCCCTGTGCAACGCGCCGGGAGTTCACTCGGCCCGCTATGCGGGGAACCCGCCCTCGGATGAACGCAATATCCGCTTTTTGCTCGAACAACTCTCACACCATAAGGATCGCGATGCCCGTTTCGTAACGGAAGCCGTTGTGGCCCGCGATGGCAGGATCCTTTTTCACGGGCGGGGAGAGGTAAAGGGAAAGATATTGGAATCTCCCCGGGGAGATGGTGGCTTTGGATACGACCCGGTGTTTTTTTACCCCCCGCTGGGAAAGAGTTTTGCCCAGTTGCATCAGTTCGAAAAGAACGCCGTATCCCACCGCGGACTCGCCGTAAAAAAGGTAAAGCAGTTTTTGATGAAAACGTTGGCTGAAAAGCGCGATTAATCCGGCGAAAGACTTTTCGCCTTTACTCTTTGCTGCGACACTCCCGGCACACTCCGGTCAGGTAGAGGCGCACATTTTCGACCAGGTGACCTTCCAGTTCCTGGCCGGCCACGCAAGCCGGCACCTCCTGGATATCAAAAATCCGTTCACAATGGTGGCAGAAAAAGTGGGAGTGGTTTGAGCCGGTATTGGGGTCATAACGGGTCTCATGTTCGGAAATGGTCAATGGCAGAAGAACTCCTTTTTCCACCAACAGGTTCAAGGTATTGTAAACCGTTGTGCGTGAAAGCGTGGGGATTTCGGGTTTCAGGTTCTGGAATATCTCTTCCGCTGAAGGATGAATGTGGGCGTTCATGATGAAGCTCAGAATCATCAATCGTTGAAACGACGGTTTGATTCCCGCGCTGACCAGCACCTGCTGGGCACGATACCTTGAGTTATCAATGTCCTGCTTCACACTTTTCTCCCTTATTGAAAAACCGGGGCGGGTTTCCCCGCCCCGGTTGGAGGTTACAGCTTCTTATGACACATCCACCAGTCTTTACAGGTAATCGACTTGTCAGCCAACCGCTGTTTGGCCATTTCCACCGTTGAGGCGGGCGGCACGATCACGTCGTCTCCGAAAATATCGTTGTTGGGCCAGTCGGCGGGCATGGCGACTTTATTTTCATCCGCGACCTGGAAAGCCCGGATCATGCGCAGAATCTCATCAAAATTTCGTCCCAGTTCGGCCGGATAATACAGGATCGCACGCACCGTACCTTTGGGATCGACAAAAAACACGGCGCGCACGGTTTTACTGGCATCGCCGTGAATAAAACCCAGGCGTCGTGATACCGCGCCGGTATCGGCGATAATGGGGAATTCGATCTCCACCCCCATATTGTCCCGGATCCAATCCATCCATTTGATATGAGAATGAACCTGATCGACACTCAAACCCAGCAGTTCGGTATTGAGTTTGCGAAACTCCGGGTACCGTTTCTGAAAGGCGATGAACTCGGTGGTACAAACGGGGGTAAAATCACCGGGATGGCTGAACAGGATCAACCATTTGCCCTTATAATCACCGGGCAAATTGCGGTCGCCATGGGTGGTGGCTACCTTCATTTCAGGGAATTGCTCTCCAATCAACGGGATTTTTTCTTCCATAATCTCCTCCTTGGATCAAAATCTTTTTTGTAATTATTACATTTATATAATAATACCTATTATTTAACTTGTCAACATGTTCCCGCATTTTTTCTATCTCAAATTGTTCCGTTGAAGGTTATTGGCGAGGGGCTAAAGACCAGTGAAAAGTGAAAAGATCAAAGTGAAAAGTAAAAGCTATAAAAACTTTCTCAACTTCTAATGATGACGCTTGCGCAGCAAGCCAATGACATGAACGCAGCGAATAAATGACAAGGATATCTCAATGACCTGCGCGTTTTTTTTTGCATTTTTGATCATTGGGATTTGTTTCGGATTTCGTGCTTCGGATTTCGAATTTGAATTCTTCTTCCCTTTTATGCGCGAAAGGGTAATTCAACTGTTCAACTTTTCAACTCTAAAAAACATACTGACAACATAAATAAAAGATGTTGTTGTGATAATCACTGAACCCTGCCGCCATGATCTCATCGCGGATTACGTAATTGGCTTGAAGCTTGACATGCTGATTGGCCCTATAATTCACGCCCAGGGTGGTGTTGTTGAACTTCTTGACCCCATCCTTGCTGACGCTATCGGCAATGGGAGAATAGAATCCGTAGCGGACCAGCAACTCGATTCGCCCGAGATCGTATCCCAGTACGGCGTACACGCCATCATATGGGGTGGTACCGGAAGGGACATCGTTTTCCCCGGCAATGTACTCCAGTTTTGCTTTCCACGGCGGAAGCAGAAAATAAAGATGGGCCCCGTATGAGGAACGTTTGTGGTGGGTGTCGTCCTCACTGGCATAACCGTAGAAAGCCCCGAAGTCCAGGCCGTCAATCGGCATCACCCTCAAATTTCCCCATACACAGAATCCGTAATTGCTGGTGTTGAACGGGAAAGGGTCCTTGATTGAAGGCGAAAACACCTGTAAGGTCCGGGGATTGGCCAGCATTAGTGCATAGTGTACCCGATCCTTCATCATCCTGCCCTCCACCTGTACCCCCATTGCGCGGAAATCCAGCATGCGGTTGTAATCGCCCCATTTTGATGTTACTGCGGCACGCTCTACGAAATCCAGGTCTCCGGACCAGGTCAGACCCCCGGAACGGGCCCCGGGAACGGCAAACTGACCGATTCTCAGGGCGATGGCGTTGTTAAGGCGGTAGCTCAGCCAGGCATCCATAAGACGGGTATTGCCTTCATCCCAGCCGACTTCGACTCCCCATTCGAATCGGCTGCCGAAACGGCCATAAGGATTAATGCGCACACGCTGCACATTGAAACCCAACTCATACCCGTATTGATTGGTCACATCAGCGTAGGACAACCAGGCCTGGGTTAGTCCGCGTACATTAAAGTCAACAGCGGCCCACCCCTTGCCCACCAGGACTCCCAATATGATCATCAACACCATGCAGCGCCGCATCGATTTGTCCTCCTGGCCCCATTGTAGCCGATAGCAACTTCTTGTCAACACGGCCATTGCCCGGGAGATTGTTTTCCCATCCGGCATCTGTTATATACAGAAGATATGGAAAAAGCCAAAATCCTGGTTATCGATGATGAAAAGAACATACTGGAATCCATCCACATGGTGCTTTCCTACGAAGACTACCCCGTGGAAACCGCCTCTTCCGGCATCGATGGCCTGGAATTGTTCAAGCAGATCCGCCCGGAGATTGTGCTGCTCGATGTAAAGATGCCCGGTTTCGACGGTCTGCAGGTGCTCAAGACCATTAAGCAACAGGACCCCCTTACGGAAGTCATCATGATTTCCGGTCATTCCGGGATCGAGGAAGCCATGGAGGCTTCGCGCATGGGGGCCTTTGATTTCCTGGAAAAACCCATTTCCAGGGAGAAGCTTGTGCTTACGGTCCGCAATGCCGCTGAAAAAGCCGCCCTGATGCGTGAAAACGTCAGCCTGCGAACCATCCAGGAGCGCAAACACGAGCTGGTGGGCCAGTCACCGCCAATGCAGAAACTCAAACAGGTGATCGACAAGGTGGCCCGCTCTCAATCTACGGTTTTGATCACGGGGGAGAGCGGCACGGGAAAAGAGCTGATCGCCCGGCGTTTGCACCTCCGTTCTCAACGCAGCAAACGGCCCTTTGTTCAGGTCAATTGTGCCGCCATTCCTGAAGAACTCATCGAGAGCGAGCTGTTCGGACATGAAAAAGGTTCCTTTACCGGGGCTTATGAAAAAAAACCGGGCAAATTCGAGATCGCCCACCGGGGAACCATCTTCCTGGATGAAATCGGCGACCTCAGCCTCAAGGCCCAGGCCAAGGTTCTGCGCGTACTGGAAGAGGGCGAGGTCCAACGGGTGGGCAGCGCAGAAATCAAAAAAGTCGATGTCCGGGTCATCGCCGCCACCAACCAGGATCTGAAGCAAATGATCCGGGATGGTGATTTTCGCGAGGACCTCTTTTTTCGCCTGAATGTCGTTCCGGTTTATTCCCCCGCGTTGCGTGAGCGAGTCGAGGACATCCCCCTGCTGGTTGATCATTTCGTCAGCTTCTTCACTGAGGAAAACAACTACCGCAAGCGGCGTTTTGATTCAGCTGTAATAGATGCTTTTTCCCACTACGCTTGGAAAGGCAACGTTCGGGAATTGCGCAATTTGGTGGAGCGGTTACTGATCATGACCGAATCCCGAACTATCACCATTCGTGATTTGCCGGAAGAAATGCGTGTCGTTCCAGAGAAAGCGGAGGTCTCTTTTGCCGAATTCAACGAATGGAAGGATTTCAAGCATTTCACGGAGAAGCGTTTCCTGGAAGAGAAACTGGAACAATACGACCACAACATTTCGCGAACGGCCCGGGAAATCGGTATTCCCCGCAGCAACCTCTACAAGAAAATGGAACAATTTGATATAATGGCCCCGAACGGAGCGAAGGCGGCTGGAGAACCGCCGTCCGGAGATGCCCGGCATTTCCGGAAGGAGGAAAGTCCGGACTCCGCAGGGAAGGATGGTTCCTAACGGGAACGCTCCGCCGCACATGCGGCGGATACGGAAAGTGCCACAGAGAACAGACTGCCCGTTTTGCGGGTAACGGTGAAAAGGTGAGGTAAGAGCTCACCGTCCCGGGCGGTGACGTCAGGGACTGAGGCAAACCCCATCCGGAGCAAGGCCAAATGGAGGATGATTGAGGCTGTCCCGGCCGAATCCTCGGGTTGGCCGCTTGAGCGCATCGGCGACGATGTGGCCAGATAAATGGTTCTCCTCGACAGAATCCGGCTTA
>JAFGNX010000040.1 GCA_016926835.1 Candidatus Aminicenantota bacterium
ACCCTGGTCAGCCGCGAGTTGAAAGCACGCTACCGGGGAACGGTGTTCGGTTTTTTCTGGAGTTTTCTTAACCCGCTGTTGCTGTTGGCGGTGTATTCGATTGTGTTCGGGGTGATTCTGCCCACCAGCAGCGGCCGGGTGGAAAACACCATGATTACGGGCATGAACTATTCGATTTTTCTCTTTACCGGCCTGCTGCCCTGGATCTGGTTCAACTCCTCGGTGCTGGAATCGGCCAACGTGTTGTTTATCAACAGCAACCTGATCAAGAAGATCAAGTTCCCCCTGGAAGTGTTGCCCATTACCACGGTGCTAACCAACCTGATCCACTTTCTCCTGGGCCTGCCCATTCTGGTGCTGTTCATCCTGTTTTTCGGCAAAGACATGCCCCTGACCTGGTGGGTGTTGTTTCTGCCTGTGGCCGTGCTGGTTCAACTGGTTTTCACGCTGGGCATGAGCTTTCTGGTGGCGGCCCTGACGGTGCATTTCCGCGACCTCAAGGACATTCTTTCCAACCTCCTGACCCTGTGGTTTTTCGCCACGCCCATTATCTATCCCTTCATGATCCCGGCCATCCAGCAACACAAACCCCTGGTGATCCTGCTCTCGCTCAATCCCATGACGCACATCATCGAGGCCTACCACTATACCTTTGTCTTCGGCTCGCTGCCCCATTGGAAAAAGCTGCCGGTGACCCTGCTGGTCGGATTGCTACTGCTCTGGGTCGGTTACACCGTGTTCGACAAGTTGCGGGACACATTCGTGGAAGAGGTCTGATCATGAACGCCATCGAGGCCCGCAATATCCATAAATTCTATCGTCGCTACGCCAACCGGCACAAGTTCCTGACCCTCAAAAGCGCCCTGGTCAACCGCACATTGCTGCAGGAATTGCGCAGCCAGGACCATTTTGAAGCCCTGCGCGGGGTCGATTTCGAGGTTTCCTCCGGTCATACCCTCAGCATTATCGGTGAAAACGGCTCCGGCAAAAGCACCTTGCTGAAAATCCTGTCCGGGATCAGCAAACCCTCGATGGGTGAGATGATCACCCGTGGGCGCATTTCCGCCCTGATTGAACTGGGGGCTGGATTTCACCCCGAAATATCTGGTCGGGAAAACATCTATATCAACGGCATCATCCTGGGCTTGACCAAGCGCAAAATACAGGAGAAGTTCGACGAAATCGTGGAATTCGCGGAACTGGAGGATTTTATCGACAGCCCCGTAAAAACCTACTCTTCCGGCATGTACATGCGCCTGGGCTTTTCCATCGCCACCCACGTGGATCCGGATATTCTCCTCATCGATGAAGTCCTGGCTGTGGGCGATGCCTCATTCGTGCCCAAGTGCCTGGACAAGATCAACGAGTTCCGTCGCAAAAACAAGACCATTGTGTTTGTTTCCCACGACCTGGACACGGTGGAGCGGATCAGCGATGAAGTGATCTGGCTGAAAGACGGCCGCATCAGCATGCGTGGTTACCCCAAGCGGGTGGTGGACGCTTACTTGCAGTATATCGGCAAAAAGGATGAGAAAAAGGCGGAAGAACGCCACCAGGCAGAGACCGAAGCCGCGGAAGAGCCGGCCGCCGGAATCGAAAAACGCTGGGGATCCGGTGAAGTTGAAATCTCCAATGTGCGCATGCTGGACGCCCGGGGACACGAAAAGTATATCTACGAGGCCGGAGAAGGCTGCGAAGTGGTGTTCAATGTCACCTCACCGCAAACACAGACTGATTTTGCGTTCGGGATCGGCATCTTTGATGCCGGTGGCACCTGTTGTTACGGCACCAATACCGTGATCGAACGGTTCGCTTCCAAGTCGTTGCGGGGGCGGGGCGAGGTCCGGGTTCGCATCCCCCGCATCGACCTCGTAAACGGCACCTATTTTCTGGATGTGGCGGTACACAAGCGCGACGGCTATCCGTTCGATTATCACCATTTCCAGTACACCTTCCGCGTCACGTCGACCCACCGCGACGTGGGCGTGGTGCGCATCCCCCACCAGTGGCGTTTCAGCGAGAACATTCAACTGAAAACCGGTGGTTCTTCTCCCCAAATTCAAAATGAAGATCCTGAAAAACCGTGACGAACTTGCGCGGCGATTGCTCGAGAACGCCGAGGCGCGGGTCGTTTTCACCAATGGTGTCTTTGACCTGTTGCACGGCGGGCACATCGAGTTGCTGTGGTTCGCCCGCCGCCAGGGAGACGTGCTGGTGGTGGGCGTCAATGACGATGAGTCGGTACGCAGGCTGAAAGGACCTTCCCGTCCGGTTTTTCCCCTTGAAGAGCGCATGGAAATTCTGGCGGCGTTAAAACCGGTTACCTGGGTTGTGCCGTTTTCAGAGGACACTCCGTTGGAATTGATCCGCTCTATGCCCAGGCTGGATGTGCTGGTCAAGGGTGGAGATTACTCGGCCCGGGAAGTGGTGGGACGTAGAGAAGTCGAAGCGCGGGGGGGACGGCTGCTGCTATGCCCCATCCGTACTGAGAACTCGACGTCGCGGATCCTCTCCAAACTGGGGCGAGCGTAGCCTGCGGGCGGCTTAAGTACGAGTGGAAAGTAGAAAAAAGGGAATAATGAATAAGGAACAACGAATAAATAACCCTCTCCGTTTATTTCTACGTTCTATCTTCTACTTTCTACGGGTGCCGAAAAGGGCGAGTGGCGAAGGACATGAGGCGATTGGCCAGGTGCCAGTGTCTGTCTGTCAAGTCCTGACACCTGATACCTCTCTCCTGTCTCCTGCCACCTTTTTTTCCTGTGATGAGAACTCGGGAGAATTTGTGATGAAGATCTTGAGGTCCTGGTGATGAGGGATCTTCCGGGTTCTGTGATGCAAGACAGACGCTGCCCTGTTGAATTAATGGCTAACGGCGAGTGGCCAGTGGCGAGAGGCGAGGGGCAAGGGCAAGGTACTAGTGGTGATTGGCAAGAGGCAAGCGGCGACAGGGGACTGTCTCCTGTCTCCTGTCACCTGATACCTGTCACCTGTTACCTCTCTCCTGTCTCCTGTCACCTTTTCTCAACTTCTTTTTCTCCACAACCCCTATTTGACACTCGATTTTCGTTGTGCTACATAACTGGAAAAGGGGCGGGGCGAGAATCCCGCAAAAATCATACATGCAGATCACGGCGCACGGTGACAGCCATATCGGCCGGATTCGCCAGACCAATGAAGACCATTACATCTACGAACACATATGCGATGAAGAACATCTCTTTGTCGTGGCCGACGGCATGGGGGGGCACCAGGCTGGAGACGTGGCCTCCAAACTGGGTACCCAGAGTTTTGTCGCCAGTTACAAACGCCTGCGTAAACGGAGCATATCCGTCGCAGACGCCCTGGTCGAGTCACTGAAAAAAGCCAACAGCGCCATCTTGCAAAAAGCCCGATCGGATCCAGCCAAGAAAGGCATGGGAACCACCTTCAGTGCGGCCGCGATCCACGGTGACCGCTTAAACGTGATTCACGTGGGCGACTCACGAATTTACCTGATCCGCAGTGGAGCGATCCGACGATTGACAACCGATCAGACGTTTGTGGCCAAGATGGTTGAAGACGGCCGCATTACTGAAGAAGAAGCCCGCGATCATCCCCAGAAAAACATCCTGTACATGTCGCTGGGGGCTCGGGAAGAATTTACCCCGGAAATCATCAGCGACTTTCATCTGGAAGAAAAAGACATCCTGGTGCTGTGCTCTGACGGCCTGAATACCCATGTAACGGATGATGTGATCCGGGCATATGCCGAGTCATACTATCCCGCTGAAGCCGTCAAGGGCCTTATCCGGCGTGCCAATGAAAATGGCGGCATGGACAACATCACCGTGCAGGTGGTTCGCCTGGGCCCGCTGGTTGATCTGGATAGTACAGTGGTGTTGCAACGCCCGCAGAGGCAGAGCCGGTTTCCCTATCTGTGGGTCGCGGCCTTTGTGCTGTTGGCGGTCTTGTTGGCGTTTTTGTACTGGGGGAGGGGCAACCAGGCGGGGTCGGTGTTACCGGCGGAACAGTCCCGCAGCGGGAATACGATCGGGGGCAAAACCAACCTTCATGCAAAAACCCGGATGTTGCTGGAGCCAATCGCCATCTCCGCGGAGGTCAGCCGGTTGCTGCGCTCCGATCCGCATCGCCTGGTTCATTTTTCCGCTGACCGTATCTGGATTCTTGCCAAGGATCGTTATCTTTTGATCAATCTGAAAAAAGCGCGTGATGTGGACCGGGTTTCGTTTACCGAAGGAATGCGGCCGATTCCGAATCCCACTGATCGGAGATGGCAGTTCCGGCGCGACAAGCCCGGGACGGCGAACTACATCATTCAACAAGAGGCCGGAGGCTTACCGATACTGCGTCTGCGTGCGAATGATTCCGATCAAGAGATTGACCCGCTGTCGCGTACGGTATCCATTTCCGGGCTCAAATCATCTGTAATGCCCCTGTTTATCAGCGAGCATTTTTTTGTGTTTACCGACTTCAGCCAATTCCTGGTGGTGCAAAGCCCATTCAAGGAAAGGCAATCCCCCCAACTGATCAAATGTTTCTTTGGGGACGGGATGACTTTTCCGGTTTACTCTATGAAAATCGAGAGTTCCGGGGGAGCGCTCCTGTACTTTGTCAACAAAGACCGGCAACTGCACATCTGCCGGTTTTCTCTGGAAAGAGAACCCACCCGGAGGGTGATTCCCTACGTGTTTTTTCGTCTGCCCCTGGGCGTTGAGTACTTGTCTGGAGAAAAGGTCATGGCCTATTTCGCTGATGGGGCGACCCTCCTGGACATGAACGGAGAAAGCCGGGCGGTGGCATTGATCGGGCAATCCGGAAAACTGCGTATTGAGCACGTGACCGCGGCTCCTGATGAAGCCGATCGTGTGGCTGTCACCACGGAAGGAAAAGTATTCCGGATCAGGATCGAATGATAAAAGTCGGAAGCAATCTCGGCCAGTTCCAAATCCTGCGCAAGATCGGCAGCGGGGGCATGGGCACAATTTTTGCCGCCATGGACACGGTTCTGCATCGCAAGGTGGCCTTAAAAGTGATCCACGAACACCTGGTTGGAAATCCCAAGAGCGTGGATGCGTTCAGAAAGGAAGCCGTCACCCAGGCCCAGTTGATTCATCCGAATATTGTGTCCATCTACGCTTTTCACCAGTTGAACAATCACCATGCCATGGTCATGGAGTACGTTGAGGGAGAATCCCTGCGCGACATTCTGCGGATGCGAAAGTATCTGGGGGCAGGTGAGGCCGTCGGGAACATGAAACAACTCCTGCGTGGACTGCGTTATGCCCACGGATTCAACATCGTACACCAGGATATCAAACCCGGAAACCTGATTCGCACGCCGGGGGGGCAACTGAAAATATCGGACTTCGGCATCGCCGCCATTGCGGGAATTTATCCCCGAGCGGATGATGGTTTTATTATGGCGACACCCTGGTACGCCTCTCCGGAACAACTCTGCGGTCGCCCCGCCGATCAACGTTCCGACCTGTTCTCGGCCGGTGTTACCCTATACGAGATGCTTACCGGAGAGATTCCCTTTGACGCCGGCGTCTGGGATCCGGAGCACCCGCGCAAGTGGGTGGACCGAATCAAAGACTGGATGCCTCCGTCATCCAAGCGGGAAGGCATCGATAACGCCCTGGATGAGTTCGTCTCCAAATCCATCCAGAAGGAACCCGAACGTCGTTTTCAGAATGCCGGTGAGATGTTGACCGCCCTGGACGGAATCCGCATCAACAATTTGCCTGCTTAGAGGGAAAAAGGAGGTCAAATGCAATTGAATGTGTATTGGATAATCGCCCTGGTCCTGCTGATCGCCGCCTTGGTGGGCATGGGGATCCTGATTCGGCGGCGGAAATCGCTTTATGGAGAGATCGATTCCGAGTTGGATGAAGAACTGTCAAGTGCGGAGCAGAAAGAGTTTCCCCCGGCTGACGACTTGCTTGATTCTCCCGTGTGGGGGCGGGTGGATATCATGGTCGAGGGCCGGCGCATCAGCACCCAGCGGGTTCACTTGGCTACCGCCACAATCGGCCGGGATCCCGGTCGCGCCCAGATCGTGATTCCCGAGTTGATTGTTTCCAAGCAACATTGTGAGTTGTTTGAAAAATCAGGCAAGTTGTGGATCCGCGACGCCGGGTCCACCAATGGTTTGTTCTGTGACGGAGAGCAGGTACAGGAGGGTGAAATCACCCATGGATCCGTCTACTCGCTGGGGCGGCGGGGAAGCGTGAAACTGATCTTTACCACGGATCCAACCCAGCAAGACTGAAAAGATCGCTTCATTCGCCGGATCCGAAGGGCGGATTTTCCACGCGCAGGACCCCGTCATGATTCTGAAGGCGGGAGAGCAACTCAACGATCGTCTGGCCCAGCACGGGGTGAACCACATGCGGAGCGATTTCCGCCAGGGGCACGAGGACAAAGGCACGCCGCGTCATGCGCGGATGGGGGATGGTCAAGCTGTGGGTCTCGCATACGTGATGCCCGGCCAGCAGGATGTCTGCATCCAGATAACGGGAGCGTGGCGGGCCGGTGCGCAGGTCGTGCCCCATTGCCGTTTCAATCACCTTGATCCAACCGAGCAGATGCCGGGGGATAAGCCCCGATTCCATACGCAGAGCCAGGTTTAAAAAATCGGGTGTCCCCGGAAGCATGCCTTGCGGGCGGGTCCGGTAAAAAGAAGAAATCGGGCCGACCCGGCCTTGCGCCGCAAGGTGGAGGATACCGTTTTCAATGTTTTCGCGCCGATTCCCCAGGTTGGAGCCCAATGACAGGTAGTAGACCATGGCATCCCATTATGGGACATCGGGACTTTTGGCGCAATCGCGCGGGAACTTTTTTTTGTTGATCTCGTTATGGGTGAGTAGAGGAGGAATCATATGAAACAGTCACGTTTACTGATGTTCACCATACTGGTTCTGACGGGTGTCATGCTTTTCCCCGCTGCAAAACGCGGCACGCAAGTGTTTCCCGTAACAGCCGGGGGTGGGCTGACCCTGGAGAATGTGAATGGAAAAATCGAGTTATCCACCCATGATCGGGAAGAGATCCGGATCGTTCTGGAAAAGGTCGCCAAATCACAGAAAGAACTGGATGAAGTGGATGTACGTATGAAGTTGGAAAACAACCACTTGAAAGTGGATGTAAAACGCCTACGCCGGGATACAAGAACCCGCGTGAATTTTCAGGTGATTGTCCCGGTGGGTCTGGAAAAGGTGGAGTTGAACTCAGTGAACGGCTCCGTGCGCGTGGTGGGTGATGTCGGTGAACTGGAAATGGAATCCGTAAACGGCGCCATCAGCCAGCGCGGTTTGTTTGCGTCCGGTCGTTTCCGCACGGTTAATGGCGGCATTGAAGTGGTTCACGCCAGTCCCCTGTCCGGAGGCATCAATGCCCGTAGCGTAAACGGCGGCATCCAGTTGGAGATCCATCGCTCCTCCGGTTTCAAAGCGTCCGGAGAAACCCTGAACGGCTCCGTGCGTTCGGATTTCGACCTCAAAGTGGACAAGGGTCTGGTGAGTCGATCCCTTCACGGCACAGTGGGCGATGGGCGGCATTCGGTGCGGATAAAAACCGTGAATGGAAGTATTAAGATCTTAGCTATATGAAGTTGAAGAGTTAAAGAGTTGAAGAGTTGAAGAGTTGAAGAGTTGAAGAGGCAAGAAGTATAAAAAGTTGAAAATGGAAGTATTAAGATCCTGGCAATATAAAGTTAAAGAGTTGAAAAGTTGAAGAGTTGAAAAGGGAAGAAGTTGAAAAAGTTGTAAAGCTCTTACTTTCGACTTGCCCCCTGACCCCTCGCCAAGTGCCTTTTTGGTCCTTGTAGAAGGTAGAATGTAGAAAAAAACGCGGTTTCTTTATTCGTTCTTCCTTGATTTTCATCACAGAACCCGGAAGTTTCCTCATCACATGGGCGGTTCGCGAACCGCCCCTACCTTCAACTTTTAACCCGGCTTCTGATGTCTTGAGTGAATCCGGTCCGGCATATCTGGTATAATGCGGGATATGCGACGGGAAATTTTTGTTGGTGGAGTGGGCATCGGCGG
>JAFGNX010000212.1 GCA_016926835.1 Candidatus Aminicenantota bacterium
AGTCAACGATATCGCGATAGACTTCAACGGCCTGATCACCCTCTTCTCTCTTTTCCAGGTATTCGGCCAACCGTTGTTTGAGTTCCACCAGATCGGGAGAATAATACAGGGCTTTTTCCAGGGCATCGCGGTAATCCGCGTCCATGTTGCCGGTTTGCTCCAGCCGCTCCGCGGCGCGCAACCATTTCTCGGTCTCACGTGAGCGGATCTGTTCGTGCCGCAAGCGCACCCACGGGTTGTCGGGAAATTCGTTGCGCAGGCGCGAATATATGCGGAACGCTTCGCGCATGTCTCCCTGGTTGCGGTGGAATTCGGCCATGCCCAGCCGGGCGGAGGCGCTGTCACGATTCAGGGTCAAGGCATCCTGGAAATTCTTTCGGGCCAGATCCAGGTTCCCGCGTACCAGGTAGACAAAACCGAAGGCCACGTAGAGCCGGTCCTCGTCGGCACGGCTGCGGCGAAACATGTCCATGGCCTGGCGGGTATCTCCGGATCGCAGGCGTTGCCAACCAGCGGTATAGGCGTCATCCACACCCACAGCTTCGGCTTCCAGGCTGGGGATACTGACTTCGGTTCGAACACGGGGCGCGCCGACGCAACCGGCCAACAGGGCAAATGCGACGATCAGAACCCGGAATCTCATGGCTGGCCTCCTTCCAGGGTAGTTTTGTATTGTAGCATTTTTTTCGGGTGGCATAAAAGCGACACTTCCACGTTTTCTCCAAGATCCCTGCGCTCCAGCACCACCGCCCATTTCGTCAGCGCGTTCAGGTTAAAATCCACACGCGGGATCCGCAAAGTATAGCGTTGCATGTCGGCGAACCATCTTTCGAAAACCACGCGGCGCAGGCGGTCCACGCCTTCGCCGCTGCGGGCGGATATGCGTACTCCTTCTGCGCGGCCGGTTTCACCCGCGGAACCGCCCAGCAGGTCGATTTTATTGACCACGTTGATTACGCGGTCGCGGGACACACCGATCCCATCCAGTACCCGCAATACCTCTCGTTCCTGAAAATCGCAATCATGCGCGGCTCCGTTCACAATGTTTAGCAGGATATCCGCATGTACGACCTCTTCCAGGGTGGCGCGAAACGAACGAAAGAGTTCCGCCGGCATGTCACGAATAAAACCCACGGTATCCGACAAGAGGAAAAAACAACCGGGCTGGATATCTGAGAGATCCACCCGTCTCAGCAAAGGGTCCAGGGTTGAAAACAGGCGCTGAGACACAACCACTTCCTGCCCTGTCAGCCTGCGGAACAGGGTGGATTTGCCGGCGGAGGTGTACCCCACCAGGGAAACCAGTGGAACCGGACGCTGGGCACGGGAACGGCGCTGCAGGTCACGGTCACGGATCACTTTTTCGAGCCGCCGCCGCACCACGCTGATGCGGTCACGAATGCGGCGGCGGTCGGTCTCCAGCTTGGTTTCACCCGGACCCCGGGTGCCGATTCCCCCGCCCAGCCTGGACAATTCCACACCGCGTCCGGTCAACCTGGGCAACATGTAGGTCAACTGCGCCAGCTCCACCTGGAGTTTTCCTTCCAGCGAACGGGCGCGGGTGGCGAATACGTCCAGGATCAACCGCGTGCGGTCTATCACGCTGCAACCGAGTTCCGACTCCAGGTTGCGTTGCTGGATGCGCGACAGCGAATTGAAAAAGACCACCAGGTCCAGGCTGTCTCGTTGCACGCGCTCGGCGATCTCGCGCACTTTCCCCCGCCCCAGCAAGGTGCGTGAATCCGGGGAGCGCCGGCGCTGAAACAGGCTGTCTTTCACTTCTCCGCCGGCACTCCGGGTCAGTTGCGCCATCTCTTCCAGAATGGATTGAATCTCCACCAGGGGCCGTTGGGCGGAAAATATCCCGGCAACCAGAACCCGTTCAGCCATGAACCAACTCGTCCAGCCGGACCTGGAGCCAATCCGACACCTGCTCCTGGTTGTCTGCCGAAAACCATTGGATATCCTTTTCGCGGCGGAACCAGGTCAACTGGCGTTTGGCGAACTGGCGCGAATGACACTTGATGCGCTCAACGGTCTCATCCCAATCGCATTCCCCGTCCAGGTAAGCCCCGATCTCCCGGTAACCCAGCGCCTGGAAAGGCGGACAATGCGGAGGGTAACGCCGCCGCAAGCGGGATACCTCATCCAGCAGACCCCGCTGCAACATACGCTCTACCCGGGCCTCGATACGTTCATAAAGCCGGGAACGTTCCATGGTCAGGCCGATACGGATAAACTGGTAGGATTGAAAAAGCGTGCGGGTCTGTTGGAATACCCGGCTGGGGGGAGCACCATGGTTGTAGTAGATCTCAAGGGCGCGAATAATGCGCACGCCGTCTTTCGGGCTTACGGTGGCGCCGTATTCCGGGTCCACTTGCTGCAGGCGGCGCCAGAGTAAACCCAATCCCTGTCGCGCCACCAGTCGTTGCAACACATGGCGCTCCACCCTGCGGCGCGGGCTCTGGGGGAATACGCCCCGGATCAGGGTCCGGAGGTAGAGGGCGGTGCCGCCACAAACCAGGGGCAATTTGCCCCGCTTCCTGATATCTTCCGCGGCGGTGAAAGCGGTTTCCATGAAACGGGCCGCGTTGAACTGCGAGCAGTCTTTTACCACATCAATCAGGTGGTGGGGTATCCCCTGACGGTTGTACGGCGGCAATTTGTCCGTGCCGATATCGAAATCCTTGTACACCTGCATGGAATCGGCTGAGATTATTTCCGCGTTGAACTTTTCGGCCAGAAAAAGCGCCAACCGGCTCTTGCCCACTCCAGTGGGACCGAGGACCTGGACCAGGACGGCTGGGTGCTCTGAAACAGGATGCGTCATACCAACCAGGCAGCCACCAGAATCACCAGCAATATGAACGCCGCTATCATTACCTGTCGCCGCTGGGCTATTTCCCGTTGCGATTCAGCCATTTCAGGATCTGTTGCTCCACCTCAACACCCAGGTGACGTTTCACCGCGTAGATCTGCGCGTACAGTATCTCTTCCAGTCCACGCAGAAATTCCCCGATCGTGCGCTCGAAATCCTGGTACCACAACGACTTCAATACCGGTTCTTCCTCCAGGCCGCCACCGGCACGCAACCGCGCCCGGCGTAGGCAGGCCGGCAGGTTGTCGCCGACCCCCGTTATGGCTTTCTGCAGGATCGACAGCGCGATGGGCCCGATCTCTTTTGAAAGCACGCGAAATACCATTTCGTACTTCAGGTTGTAGTATTTCAACGCGTCTTCGAAAGAGTTAAAAGAACCTTGATTTGTCGGGACTTCCGGCCGCTGATGAGAGGTTTTTTCATCCGGGGGACGGGTGGACACCCGCTCCGCGGCCAGTAACATAAACAAGACACGCCGGATATGGGGGGGCGGTAAAAAACTGTCTTTGATCACTTTCTCCACGTTGCTTTCGCGAATCAGCAGGTCCAGAATGTGCTGTTCATGGGGTTTCAACCCGAGGTCTGTTGGCGGACGCTTTTTGTACACGAACAGGGCACGCACACCGGCCAGTTCGCGCCGGATAACGGCCGCATTGCGCATGCGACGGATCCCTTCCACAAGGGCCGAGTGCAGGGAAAGATCGAGTGAAACCCATGCCGGTGCGGTATCCGTTCCCGTGGTCACTCCGTAGGTTCCCTTATCGCAATCAAAACAACGGTAGAGGTGGTACAACTGGTAACTGGTTTCCCATTCCCAGAACACTTCGGGGTCCCAGAACTCCAGGTTCATCATGGCGCGGCCGAAAGGAATGGAATCGGCGGACATGAGTTCTCGGGCACGCTCCAGTTCTTCGCCGCCGAGCACCTCTTTTTCCTCCAGCCACTCGTCAATGGAAGCGACACCCGGGTGCACGGATACGCCACGGATATGTTTATCCATCACGTGGATGGTCACTCCCCCATCGTCCGCGTCAACACGCAGCGCGCCATCGATCGACTCCCGGGACATATGGTGCAGGACCCGCGGCAGGCTGACTTCCTCCAGGCGTCCGTGAAGCGGTGAGAACTCAGACATTCGCCGCGGTTACCCTTCCCGGACCAGCGCATGCTGGGCATCCCGTTCCGCCTCGATGGTATCGAGCATGCGCCGGGAAATATCACCAGTGGGATAATGTCCGGTAAAGCATGCCTTGCAGAAATGGCGGATCCTGGTGTTCTGCTTGCGCACCGCCCTCTCCATGGCGTCCAGATCCTGATAGATCACGGAATCGGCGTTGATTTTGGCGGCAATCTGTTCGGAAGTGGAATTAGCGGCGACGAATTCATTGCTGGTCTGCATGTCGATCCCGTAAACGCAGGGATGGGTCAGCGGGGCCGAATACGAAGCGAAGTGCACCGAGCGGGCCCCGGCATTGCGTACCATCTGGATAATGGAACGGGACGTATTGCCGCGCACAATGGAATCATCCACCAGAAGAACGTCTTTGCCCCGGAACACCTCAGTGATGGGATTGAGTTTGTGGCGAATGGAAAGTTGGCGCACGGGATCACCGGGCATGATAAAGGTGCGCCCGATATAGCGATTTTTAACCAGCCCTTCGCGGTATTTGACCTTGAGGATGTTGGCGATCTCAATCGCGGCGGCCCGGGCCGAGTCGGGAACAGGAACCACGACATCCACCTTCAACTGCATGCGGCGGATCTTTTTCCCCAGGCTGCGTCCCAGTTCCACTCGCGAGGTGTAAACGTTGATGCCGTTGAGGTAGGAATCCGGCCGGGCGAAGTAGATGTATTCAAAAATGCATGGGCGAAACGGTTTGCGCGAGATGCGGCTTTCGTGAACCCGTCGTTCGCGGTCGATAAAGATCGCGGAACCCGGCTCGACGTCGCGCATCTGGGAAAACCCCATGGCAGCCAGAGAGACGCTTTCCGAGGCAAATGCATAGGCCGGGACCATACCGTCCACCTGGGTACCGAAAAGCAAAGGGCGCAAGCCATACGGGTCACGGAATGCGACCATCCCCAGGTTGGCGATATGAATCACCACCGAATAGCTGCCCTTGACCCGGCGGTACACATAGCGCACGGCGTGAAAAATCAATTCGGGCGTAATCGGCCGCGTCCGGTAACCCTGAAGGTAGGTGGCAAAGATATTGAGGATGGCTTCCACGTCACAGTTGGAGTTGGTCAGAATATGGTTTTTCTCAAACAACTCGCGCTTGAGATCGGAAAAATTCGTCACGTTGCCGTTGTGGGCCGCCGCCATGCCGAATGGATAGTTGATCCAGAACGGCTGGGCGTCTTCTACCGAGCCTTCCCCCACGGTGGGGTAGCGGGTATGGCCCAATCCGATGTGGCCCCTAAGGCGCAGAATGTTGCGCTCATCGAAAATATCGCGGATCAAGCCGTTACCTTTTTTGATGTGGTAACGACCGTCATAGGTCAGCATCCCGGCTGAATCCTGGCCGCGATGCTGAATGGTCAGCATGGCGTTGTAGAGTTTGCCGACGACTTCTTCGTTGTCGTATACACCGATCACGCCACACATGATTGTACCCCCAATCCGTAAGTTTTATTATTGCTTCTATGCGCCCAAAAGTCAAGGCGAAGCGGTTGCGCAGCCCGTCTGTGGATCGGAATAATGAATAAGCAAGAAAGAGTAAAGAAGCTGACCATGGGCCGTTTCGGTACTCGTCTAAGGTAAGAGATTTCTTGGGAGAACTTCAACTTCTTCCCTTTTCAACTTTCCAACTCTTTCCAACTCTTCAACTTTTCAACTCTGATTATCCAAAAATCCGTATTTACATGTTTACAAGCACTGATAATCATATAGAAGGCTCAGTTCTTTGACTATTCAGTAGGGTTTTCACGATTTGCTTAAGAGGGTAATCTCA
>JAFGNX010000213.1 GCA_016926835.1 Candidatus Aminicenantota bacterium
ACTCCCCAACTTTTTTTTTATAACTCCCTGGCCGCGAATGTATCCCCGCGGTTGACATCACCGGTTTTGAAACCCAAGGTGAACCAGCGCACCCGCTGCTCAGAGGTGCCATGTGTGAACGCGTCGGGCACCACGTAACCCTGGGTCCGTTTCATGACATTGTCATCCCCCACGGACGACGCCGCGTTCATGCCTTCCTCGATATCTCCCTCTTCCAGAATGTTTTTCATGCGCTGGGCATGGTGGGCCCAGATGCCGGCCAGGAAATCGGCCTGAAGCTCCAGGCGCACTTCCAGGCGGTTGGCCTCGCGTTGACTCAGCCGCTGTTTCTGTACATGGACCTTCTCCAGGATGCCCAACTGGTTCTGCACGTGGTGACCGATCTCGTGAGCCACTACATAGGCCCATGCGAAATCTCCGCGCGCGCCCAGTTTCTCTGTCATGGCCTGCAAAAAGGCCAGATCGACGTAGACGGTCTCGTCGCCCGGGCAGTAGAACGGCCCCACCGCGGCCTGGGCGAAACCGCAGGCAGACTCCGTGGCTCCACTGTAAATGACCAGTTTGGCATCCCGGTATTGTTGCCCCTCCCGGCGAAAGATTTCGCGCCAGACATCCTCGGTATCGGCCAGGATAACGGAGACAAACTCCGCCAGTTCCTGTTCCTCCGCGCTCATGGGCCGGGCGCTTTCCTGCTGAACCGCCTGGGGAAGCTGCAGGTTCTGCACAACCTCGCTGGGATCGCCGCCCAAAAGCAGGATAATGACCGCGGCCACAATTCCGATCAAGCCGCCGCCGGCGGCCACACGACGCCCGGTGGAACCGCCGCGAATCTCTACATTATCACTCTGTCTTCTGCCTTTCCAGCGCATGTTGCCTCACTCTTTAATCACCCGCTTCATTCCGGATGTTTTGACCACTCAACTGTACAGCCGGAAAAGAAAATTTTCAAGAAACCGGCCGGTCCGGCGACAACGCACTTTTCTCTTCTCACAACGCAAGAATGTTGATCACTATCTAACCTCGGATACATCGAACCGACAGCCCTTCGCCCTTGTGCCCACTGCGCGAATGCCGGACCGTCGTATTGTGGGAATACAAATATCGACTCGAAGCATATCGGGGGTTGATCTCCGTTAGCGACCAGAAACAACCCATAAAACCCACGGCATGAAAACCGCCTCGATAACAACGATAACCGCCTGGAAGAACAGCCAGGCCACTTTCACTGGTTGCCCCGGCATTGGGAACCTTCCACAATTCCTTGCCTTTCATTTTTCCCCCGGCGTCCGCATCTCCTCCGAGATCGGTGATCATCACCTCCCAATCTTCATCAGCGGGAATGCGCCACCCATGCGGCGCCAGTCCGCGCGGATCGTTCAACGCGTTCCAGTTGTACAATTTGCCGAAAACGATGTCGTTCTCCGGGTTGTTGTCCACATGACACCAGGCCGGCTGTTCTTCTTTGGCTGCATTTCTCCATTCCTCAGGTGTCCTGGCTTCCGGAATGGGATCGCCATTGCGAAAAAGGCTTACATCCAGGTTCTGTGCCATCCACTCCTGATCACCGATCTTTACGCTATTCATGCCAACCTCCCGACGCATCATTATCGAAAGTTTCGCAGCCAGATTCAATGCTTTCTCCCCAACTTTCGGGCGACCGGCCGGTCGCCCCTACTTTTCTCTTTTATCTTTTCACTTCATTTTTCCACCGGAAAAGTCAGGTTGTTTTTCCATGTCGGTGGGGTGCGGTAATCGTTGACGCGGCGCACAAGTTGCAGTGCCGCCTGAATGGTCTGGCGCAGGCCGCCCAGGTCCCAGTTCGGGTCGTATTCATCCCTCACGGTGTGATAATCCCCGAGCCAGAACCGTGTGTAATGCCGCTCGCCATCCACCTCTTCTTCCCCCGCGGAGATCCAAACCGCCGGGATGCCGCGGCGCACGAAAGCGAACTGGTCGGAGCGGTAAAACAGCCCCTGGTTGGCCAGGGTAAATTGGGAATACCCCAGGCCGCGGGCGGCGGCTATTTCACGTATCCAATCCTCGAAAGTGGAAAAGCGCGCGCCGATTCCCATCAAGGTGGTGGACGACTTCCACACCGGGCTGGATTCAAAATTGATGTTGGCCACGATTGTCGAACGGTCGGTTGTGTCCACGTAGTACTTTGAACCCAGCAAACCCGCCTCCTCGCTGTTGCATGCCAGCACGGTAACGGAGTAGTGAAGGGTGGATTGAAACTCCTTGAGAATTTTTGCCGCTACCAGCATGGCGGCAACCGCCGTGCCGTTGTCAATCGCACCGTTAAAGATGTTGTCACCCCCAGCGTCGGTTTTCCCCAGGTGGTCGATGTGGGCGCTGAGAACGATCCGTTGGCTAACCTTTCCGGGGATCGTGGCCACCACGTTGCGGTTCATGATCGTTTCACATTTGTTGTCTCCGCTGATCATGACCTGCAGGCCCAGGTCTGCAGGCCGAAAATCCCGTGAAAGCGAATCTTTGTACAGTGTCTCCAAATCAATCCCCTTTCGCGCCAGTAACGTGCGCAGACTCTTTTCGCGGATCCAGCCCCGGAACACGAGGTCATTCTCGATCTGCGAAGGGATAAACAACTCGCCGTTGGTCCAGGAGTTTTTCACCACGTTCCAATCGTAGCCCGCGGATTCATCGGTATGGATCAGCAGGATGCCCCGGGCGCCGCGGCGCACCGCCTCCTCGATGTGGTAGGTCCAGCGGCCGAAATAGGTCAAGGTCTTTCCTTCGAAAATATCCGGATGGTGCAGCCCGGGGTCGTTGACGCGGCTGACCAGGATTTTGCCGGAGACATCCATGTCCTTGAAATCGTCCCAGTTCCATTGCTCCGCCCGGATGCCGAATCCCGCAAACACCACCGGCGCGGTCAGCTCGAATCGCTTTCCGTCCCGCGTACAGGTGCCGACCAGGTCGTGAATATAGTTTAGCGTGACCTCCCCGCAACTGAGCTGAATATCTGAGGTGGTGAACTTTTTCAATGCAAACGGCTGCATGTACCCCTGCGTGCCCGCGGGTTCCAGGTTCATGAACTTGAACAGGCTCTGAACGTAAACCTCGGCCAGGTCTCCTCCGCGGCTGCCCGGAGCGCGGCCCTCCAGCAGGTCGTGCCCCAGGAACTCCACCACGGCCTGCATCTCCGCCCGCGAAATGCCCTGTAACCGGTTTTCAAAAGCGTCATCCGCGTCTGCACCCCACACCGTCGTTCCCGCCAGAGCCAGCAAAAACACCATGATTCCCAACCGTTTTATCATGCCCATCTCCTCTACCCTATTCTAGGCCAAAGAAAGAAAATGTGGAATATAAAGTTGAAGAGTTGCAGAGTTGAAAAGTTGAAAAGGGAAGAAGTAAAAAAAAGTAGGAGATATTGTCAAATGTTGTGTACGGGTATGGGATTTGATTATGCCGCATGCAGCACCCCGTCCTGGAATTTGACACCAGAAGCCAC
>JAFGNX010000214.1 GCA_016926835.1 Candidatus Aminicenantota bacterium
CAGAGTTTTTCCAGCATCAGGTCCATGGGCCGTTTTTTCAGTATGGACGGAGCCAGGATCAGCCGAATCGGGGGGCGTTCCCGCCGTTCATGTTTCAATATCGCGGCTTCAACAACACGGGCAAAGATGCGGGTGATCCGTGCCAGGAACCAGTCCCCGCTACCGTTGACAGCCTCGATCTCCATGCCCGCCCGCGCGCGCATCACGCGTACAAGATGATGATATTCCTCTCCATCGATAATGAGCGTAGACGCATCCGCGGATCGAACACAGAGAAAACGACGTCCCGTCATGGATGGCAGGGATTATCCTTCCCGGGCCGATTCCAGTTCCCGCAGGGATTGAAAAAGCTTTTTTTCTTCCCGCGACAGTTTTTCCGGAGTACGAACCCGCAACACGGCCCTGAGGTCGCCCCGGCCCCAACCGTTGACGTTGCGGAATCCCTTGTTGCGCAGCACCACCACCTGCCCGGGTTGTGCGCCGGCGGGAATTTTGATCTGCTCCGTTCCGGACGGCGCCTGGACCTTGATGGTATCACCCAGTGCGGCCTGGGCAAAGGTGATTTCCACGTCCATGATCAGATCGTGGCCTTCCCGCGAAAAGCCTTTCTCCGGCTGGACCTGGAGGATGAGGTAGAGGTCGCCGGCCGGTCCGCCGGCATGCCCGGCTTCGCCTTCACCAGCCATGCGCAGGCGGTTGCCGGAATCCACCCCGGGGGGGATTTTCACGGAGAGTTGCTTTTCGCCTTTTACGCGGCCGCTGCCCCGGCAGGTTTCACAGGGGTCCTTGATGATCCGGCCGGAACCGTTGCACATGCGGCAGGGAGTCGTTACCGAAAAGAAACCCTGGCTGCGGCGCACCTGGCCGCTTCCACTGCACTGGGGGCAGACTTCGGGCTGGGTTCCCGGGCGGCTTCCAGACCCCTTGCAGTCGGGACATGCTTCCTCACGCTGCAGGGTGACGGTCCGCTCAATGCCGTCATAAGCTTCCTGCAGGGTGAGATTGAGTTCCATGGCCAGGTCCTGGCCACGCCGGGGTCCGCGGCGCCGCCGGGAATTCCCGAACATGGAGCCAAAACCGAAAAAGTTGCCCAGGATATCTTCAAAATCAGAGAACACCGAGTCCGAAAAGAAAGAAAAATCCTGAAAGCCTCCGCCGTTGCGCAAGCCCTCGACTCCGTAGGTGTCGTAAATCCGGCGTTTTTCCTCGTTGCCCAGCACGGCATACGCCTGAGACGCCTCTTTGAATTTGTCTTCCGCTTCGGGATTGTCGCTGTTGCGATCGGGATGGTACTGCATGGCCAGGCGGCGGTAGGCCTTTTTGATGTCTTCGGTGGATGCGTCGCGGGGTACTCCCAGGATGGCGTAGTAGTCTGTGTTTTGCATGTCTAAGGCTCAGGATTCGAATTCCGACATCAATTGGGAGTTGATGCGGTTGCGTTGTTTCTGGACACGTTCCAGCAATCGGGACAGGAGTGCGGCATCCTCTCCCTGCAGGGCTTTGGCGACTTTGCCCAGCAGGGAACGAATTTCCGACTGGCCTGCCAGGTCGATTTTTTCCGTGTGGTTTTCGAGAAAAAAGCGCACGGTTTCTGTTTCCCGTTCCAGGTTTTCCCGTAACTGCGTTAAATGCAGGCGTTGCATGTCCTGTTCCCGGAAACGGTTCGATTCTTCCACGATGCGTTCGATTTCTTCCGGGGACAGGCCGCTGGCGGGCTGGATCTTCATGCTCTGCGTGATGCCGGTCTGTTTGTCCTTGGCCGATACTTTCACAATGCCGTTGGCATCGATCTCAAAACCGACGTCGATCTGGGGAATGCCTTTGGGCGCCAGTGGAATGCCCACCAGGGTGAATTCTCCCAGGGACCTGTTTTCCGAGGCCAACTCACGCTCACCCTGGAGAACATTGATCTTGACCACTTGCTGATTATCGTTGATGGTGGTGAACACGCGTGAACGTTTGAGGGGAATGGTGGAATTGCGTTCAATGATCTTTTCGAATTTGTCTCCCTTGGCCTCGACTCCCAGGGACAGCGGCGTGACGTCCAGCAGCAACAGGTCTTTTACCCGGCCCCGCAGGATTTCCGACTGCAGGGCGGCTCCCTTGGCCACTACTTCTTCCGGGTTCAATTTGCTTTGGGGCGGCTTGCCGAACAATTCGTTCAGGCGGCGGCTGACCAGGGGCATGCGGCTCTGACCGCCCACCAGGATCACCTGTTCGATTTCCGCCGCAGGAACGTTGATCTCGTCCAATGCCCGCTGGACCAATCCGATGGTACGCTCCACCAGGTTACTGGTGGCGTGTTCGAGTTCGGTCCGGGTCAGTTTCCGCTGGAAATGGTAGGCCTCGTTACCGCTGCGGTGCATCAGGTAGGGGATGGTGACCAGGGCCTCTTCGTGGTGGGAAAGTTCGATTTTGGCTTTTTCCGCGGCCTGGGCGATGCGTTGATGGGTCTGATCATCCGGTTTCAGGCTTTGCTGCAATTCCTCCGACGCGGTCTGCACGATCCAGTCAATGACACGGGCATCGAAATCACTGCCGCCCAGGAAAGTGTCGCCGATGGTGGAGCGCACTTTAAAGATCTCTTCCTTGAACTCCACGATCGAGATATCAAACGTGCCGCCGCCGAGGTCGTAGACCGCGTACAACCCGTCGCGATTGAGTTGTTCGTTATACGCGATCAATGCCGCCGTGGGCTCGTTGATAATACGGGAAACCTTGAGTCCGGCCAGGTGCGCGGCGGTTTTGGTTGATTGACGCTGGGCGTCATTGAAAAAAGCCGGCACGGTAATTACCGTATCGGCGATTTCCTCATTCAGGTATTCCCGTGCCAGGCGGTGCAGGTAGTCCAGAAAAATTCCGGAAATTTCCTCGGGAGAACGGACGCGCCCGGCGAAACGCACGTGGGCGTCGCCGTTGGTTGCTTCAACGATTTCGTAAGCGACTTGACGCCGGAATGCCTGAATTTCCGGGCTCTGGAACTTGCGTCCCATCAGGCGCTTGATTCCCCAGATGGTGTCGCGGCTGTTGCTCAGCAGTTGCCTTCGTGCCACCTGGCCGAACACGTGTTGCTTTTCGCGGTTGATGGATACGACCGAAGGAATGATGCGGGAACCTTCATTGGTGGGGATGATTGCGGTTTTGGCGCCGTCAAGATAGCTGATGCAGGAATTCGTGGTTCCCAGATCGATGCCCAGGTTCCGGGCCATCAGTATTCCCCTCCGTTGTGGTCCTTGTGATCCGCGGGCGGAATGGCTACCCGAACCAGGGCCGGGCGCAAGAGCTTTTCGTTGTACAGGAAGCCTTTCTGGTAAACCTCCACAACAGTGGGGTCGGTAATGTTGTCGCGTTCTTCTTTGGAAAGGGCCTGGTGAAAGTTGGGGTCAAAAGGCCGTTCGTGGGGATTCAGTTCTTCAACGCGGTATTTGCGCAGCAGTTCCTGGAGTTGCTTAAAGATCATCTGTACGCCCGAAAGGATCGATCGCGGAGACTCATCGCTGGTATGGGCGCGGATGGCTCGCTCGAAATTGTCGTAGATCTCGAGCAGGCTCAGCAGGAACTCTCCCAACACAAAGCGCTGGAACTCTTCTTTTTCTTTGCTGATGCGCTTGCGGAAATTGTCCATCTCCGCCAGGTTGCGCAGGAACTTGTCCTGGAAATCGTCCCGCTCCTGGCGGACCTGGTTGATGATGGTCTTCTGCTTTGCGATCGTCTGCTCGAGTTGGGCGATTTTGCCGCGAATTTCCGCGCTTCCGTGGGATTTGCCTTGGCGGGGCTTGCGATGATGTTCGGATTCAGCGGCCGGTTGGTCATCTTTGTCTTCAGGAACATATCCCACTTCGATGGGATCGGGTTTCTTGCGCTCGGGCATGCTAAACCTCCACGGATCGGCGGGACAGGATTCGCGAGAAATGGCGGGAATAAAGGTTCACCCTGGAAAGGGTATCCCGCCCCGCGGTGAACTTGGGGCCGATTACGCCCATATTGCCGATGGGGCGTTGCTGGTAAATTACGTTGGAAAAAATGAGCAGGAAATCTTCCAGGTCGGAGATCCCGGTTTCCGAACCGAACAGAATACTGGGTTCAGATGCGGCGCTTTGCTGGATGTCATTTAAAAAACGCGCCAGCCGGGCTTTTTCTTCCAGGGCCTGCAGCAGGCCCTTTATTTTGCGGGGATCCACCAACGTGGAATCAAGGATATTCTGGGTGCCTTTGACAAACAACTCGGCGCCCATGAAGTCTTCGTTGCTGAGCAGATAGTAGAGCTCGCGGTAAATCCGCAGGAATTGGGCCTTGTCGCGGAAAAGCCGGTTGCGGATGGAACGGAACGCCGCCTGCAGGCTTTTCCCGGCGAACTCCCGGTTCATCAGATCCTGCCACTCACGCAACGACACATCCGAGTGATTCTCACGGGTGGAAAACAGGCGGGAAACAGACCAACCGTGCATCGACTGCACCACGGCCATGACCCGGTGGTTGCCGACCTTGACCAGGCGAATGCGGCGGAAACGCAGGTCAAAAATCGAGCGCAACAGAAAGAAGCCCACATAGGAAGTATCCTGCGACAGTTGAAACAGGCAGTCGTCGCTGAGTCCCTGGAAATCCTGGTGCCGCATCACCGGCGGCGGCGCGGGATCCAACTGGTCATCCAAGTCGTGAAGAGCTTGCCTGAGGCAGTACTTGATGGCCAGGTTGGTGGGGATACGCCCTGAAGAAGCGCTGGATTTGGTGACATAGCCGCGCGACTCCAGCCATTGCAGTTCCTTGCGCACGGTGGAATCGGAAAAAGGCAGACGTGCGGACAGGTCCCTGGAACTCACCGGATGGTGGGTCCGGGCGTAAAGATGGAGCAAATGATCCAGAATAGCGGCGTGCCGTTTGCTCAACCACATGCAAAAAATTCTAATATATCCGCTTCTGGAAGTCAATGCGCTTCACCCCGAACGGCTTGCCTGTGCGCAGCCCTTCGGTTATAATCCGTTTTCCGTCCGATTCCCTAAATATCGGGCTGCCCTGGTCCATGCCTGTCCCGATGACTTGCATGTGCCGCCACAGTGGTAACGGAGAGAATTCATGACCGGGATTTTCAAACTGGTGTTGGTGGTGGTCGCCCTGATGGGACTTCTGCGTTGGCGGCGCGACCTGACCCTGGCTGTTTCCGGAGCCGCGCTTCTTTCCGTTCTGGTGTTCACGATTCCGGCCCGCACCGCCCTGGTGTCGGTGTGGGAAATACTGTCCGCGGCCGGCAGCCTGCAACTGTTCGCCATTGTGGTATTGGTCATTTTTCTCGGTTCCGTGCAAAAAGAAACGGGAATGTTTGATCGTTTGATTCGTTCCCTGAACTGCGTTATTCGCGATGGGCGCGTGGTGGCCATGGTGGGTCCGGCCATTATCGGATTTCTGCCAATGCCCGGGGGGGCCCTGTTCTCGGCCCCACTGGTGGAAGTATCGACGCGGCATATGGACCTGACTCCCCACTTCCGCACGTTCCTGAATTACTGGTTTCGCCATCCCTGGGAGTATATCTGGCCCATCTATGCCGGGCTGTTGCTGTTCCAGACCATGTCCGGCTATCCGTTGCGGCGGATTATTCTTTACCAGTCCCCTTTCAGCCTGATTCACATCCTGGGCGGGCTGGCAGTGGCTTTCGCCTGGTTCCGCCGCCGGGGAATCGGCCGCCAGCACCCGGGGGAATCCAACCATTTCTGGGGAACACTGGGGGATTTTCTGGACGGCACCTGGCCGATCCTGGCTGTCATCATCCTGTTTTTCGCGGCCGGTTTGCCCCTCCATGTTTCCCTCGTGCTGGTTGTCTGCGCCGTGCTGCTGGTCAAGAAAGTGCCTTTTGCGCGCATTGTCGCCCACCTGGTAAATGCGCGGATGGGGCGGACCCTGTTGCTGCTGGCCGTGGTATTGATCTTTCAGAAGATCATTCTGGTGGCGGATGTGTTTGCCGAGTTTTCCGGCGTGGTGCTGTCCAACCCCGCGGCCGTGGCGCTGATTGTCGGGGTTTCTTTCACCATGGGATTCCTGACCGGGGTCAATACCGCCTACATCGCCATCGCGTTTCCCATTCTGCAGCCGTTGATCCACAACCTGCCCAACGCATTCCACCTGAGTCTTTTTGTGTATGTGATCGGTTTCTGCGGTGTCCTGCTCAGCCCCCTGCACCTGTGCCTGGTGCTTACCAACGAGTATTTCCATTCATCCCTGATGCGGGTGTATCGCTACCTGCTGCCTCCGGTGTTGCTCATCGCCGGGACAGCCACCACGCTTGCCCTGTTGTCGGGGTAACCGAAGTGGGGAAGTTGGGAAGTGAGGAAGTTGGGTGGTTGGAAAGTTGGAAAGTTGAAAAGAAGGTGACAGGTAACAGGTGGACAGTGTAGGGGCGGCCCCCCGTGGCCGCCCTGTAGAACGTAGAAAGGTAGAATGTAGAAAAAAGCCCTGACATGATCCTGTAGATCTTACCAAACCAGGGAACACACGGAGCATATGGCAACGGGGAATAGGACAATAGGCCAATGGCAAGGGGAACCGTAACGCTTTTTGTTTGGATCATTTGGATTTTGGTCATTTGAATTTGTTTGGGATTTAGAATTTGGGATTTGAAAGCAGATGTCAGGTGACAGGAAGGCAGGCAAGGGGCAAGAGGCAGGTAGGCAGGTGTAGGGGGGCGGTTCGTGAACCGTTCCCACTACTTTTGGGCGTATGCCATACGCCCCTACGGTTGTCCTGTCACCTGTCTTCCTGTCACCTGCCACCTCCTTTTCAACTTTTTTCTCAACTACAGCAACGGTTCGATATCTCCCGCGCCTTCGCGGATGATGACCGGAGGGTCTGTTGAGAAATCCACCACTGTCGACGGCGTGTCGATAAGGTCGCCGGCGTTCAGTATGAGATCCACCTTTTCGCCGAATTCCCGGGTGATTTCTGCCAGGTCGGTGTGAAATCCGTCGGAACCGAGGGGTACGCTGGTGCTCAGCAAGGGACTGCCCAGTTCTTCAACCAGGCGCAGCGCCACGGCCGAGTCGGGGATGCGGATGCCCACGGTCTGGCGTTTGTCCAGGATGGTCTTGGGTACCTCTTTGGAGGCGGGCAGGATGAAGGTGTAGGGTCCGGGAAGTACCCGGTGCATGATCCGAAAGGCCGCGTTTGAGATAAACGCCCATTGAGAAACGGTTTGCAGATCATTGCAGATGAAACTGAGCAGTTTGTGGCGGTCCATCTGCTTGATCTTGAACAGACGTTCAATGGCGGCTTTGCGCCGAACATCCACGGCCATACCGTAAATGGTATCGGTGGGATAGATGATCACGCCGCCCTTTTCCAGGACGGTGACGGCATGGCGGATCAGGGCGTAATCGGGTACGTACTGGTCGATGGACTGAATCTCTGCCGTCATGTGGATCCCTGTTGGAAAACCCGGTTTTCCGGATCATCCAGTGTATGATAATCGAGCCGCCGCCAAAAAACAAGGTCCGGCTTGTGGCGGTCTACATGAATGGTATAATGGTTCTCCATTTCCGACCGGAGGGGTCGCCATGAATACGCGCTTGCCCGTCATCTCAATCCTGTTGCTCCTGTCTGTCGCCGTGCCCGCTGCGGACCCCGGATTTCCCCTGATTCAATCCCTGGCTTCTTTCCCTTTTGACGAAGAAGCCCCACAGCTGGACCGGGGACAGTTGACCTCCACGCTGACATTGTCTGGAGGCAACGTGTTCATGTTCAGCTCGGATGGAAGCCTGGTCAGCGACCTGGAATCCCTGGAAGTCACTTTGGCCCTGAGGGTGGGGATTTCCCGTTCCCTGACCCTGGAAATGTATTCACGCTGGTCGGGGATCCATGGCGGATGGATGGACGGCATGATCGAGAATTTTCATGACGCCTTCGGACTGCCGGACAACGGACGTCCGTTTTTCACCCGCGACCGGGTGGCTTACCAACTCCATGGTGTTTTTGACAGGCAGCGTTCCGCGGGGGTTGCCGGACCTTTCACCGTGGCCCTTTCCTCCACGTTGATCCGTGGACGCGGGTTCCACCTGGGCGCGCGTCTGGCAATGCAGGCGGCGTTGGCCGGTTCCCCCGGGCTGCTTTCGGATCGCCCCGCCCTGATCGCCGGCGGCTGGCTGGAGTGGCGGCGGGGAAACCTGGCATTGGGCCTGGCCGGACACATGGCGTTTTTTGACCCCCCAACCTGGCTCGAGGGAATATCGATCACCCCGCGGATTTTTCTGGCCGAAGCCTGGGCGCGGTTGGGCTGGTTCCGTGCCGGAATGATCCGCAGATCGTCTCCCTTTCGTTCCGGGGATCATGCGCATCCGGGCTGGCAGATCCTGCTGGGGGTACGCCTGTTGCGCGGGGTGGAGTTGCGTTTCCAGGAAGACCTGGCGCCTTTTGATTCCACCCCCGATGTGCGTTTCAGCATCCGCTTCCGGCTGGACCAACTTGCCAGGCGGCGGAAACTGGGTTAGAATATCCCGGTATCCGGGCACACGATTCATCATGACCGATTCAGACGACTTGTTTATGCGGGAAGCCTTGCGCGAGGCTGAAAACGCGGCAGCCGCAGGGGAAGTACCTGTCGGGGCCGTGGCCGTCAAGGACGGTGTGATTGTCGCCCGCGGCCGCAACGCCGCCATCGCCAATTGCGATCCCACGGCCCACGCGGAGATCGAAGTTCTGCGCCGTGCGGCCGGCCATCTCGGCAATTACCGGCTCAACGGGGTTTCGGTTTACGTTAATCTGGAGCCCTGCCTGATGTGTTACGCCGCCATGGTGCACGCCCGGGTTGAACGCCTGGTTTTCGGTGCCGAGGACCCCAAGACCGGGGTGTTGTCGACCGGTGCCCTGGAACGGGTGGCCGCGGTTTTCAACCACGCGGTGTTGCTGGAAGGCGGTTGCATGCGTGCGCAGTGTTCAAAGATTGTCACGGATTTTTTTAAAGAACGGAGGGGTGCCGGAGCGGTTGAACGGGGCGGTCTCGAAAACCGTTGACCCTTTACCGGGTCCGTGGGTTCGAATCCCACCCCCTCCGATGCTCATCCCTGTGGGATGAGAGTTGAAGAGTTGGAAAGTTGAAGAGTTGAAGAGGCAAGAAGTTGAAAAAG
>JAFGNX010000215.1 GCA_016926835.1 Candidatus Aminicenantota bacterium
GCAGGAACTCGTTGACCATGTCCCCTGTTACGAACTGGAATTCGACAAAAGCGGTTCAGTCGTCCCGTTGCTGCAAGGATTCTGACCAGTGGAAAAAGAGTATTTCACTAAAGTCCCCATTCATCAGAGTCCTGTCTGGACAAGCATCAAACCTGAACTGGCACACCTGGATATCGAGCTCACTGAACGCTGCAACAACAACTGCACTCACTGTTATGTCAACCTGCCCGCCACCGACTCAAAGGTCAGGGGAACAGAACTGACCTTTGCTGAAATCAGGAATATCCTTGCGCAGGCGTCATCACTGGGTTGCCTGGATATCTGCCTTACCGGTGGAGAACCTTTGTTGAGAGACGATTTCGAAGACATTTACCTGTTCGCCCGGAAAAACGGTTTCCGGGTATTGATTGTCACCAATGCCACGCTGATCACGCCCCGGCTGGCTGAGCTTTTCCGGCGCGTCCCGCCCCTACAAAAGATCAGTGTCTCCGTATACGGCATGGACTGCGATGCTTATGAGTCACGGACCCGGGTTAAAGGTTCATTCAAAGCGTTTGAAAGGGGAATTCAGCTACTGCTGGACCACCAAATTCCATTCATCGCCAGACCGGCCATGCATCCCATTAATGCTGATGAATTGCGTGCGTTTGAGTCCTGGGCGAAAAAATCCCCTGGATGGACACGCCGGTCGCACCGACTTCCCTGCTTTATCTGCGTGCCCGTGACACAGTAGAGAGCAGAAATCAGGAAATCCGGAAGCTGCGGTTGCGTCCCGAACAACTTCTCGCTCTTGAAAACCGCAAATTCAAAGACTACCGGACCGGACTGAAAAATTTCTGCGTTCAGCTCTGCCGCATTCCCGGCGACCAACTGTTCAATTGCGGCGCCGGGATACGCAAGGCGAGCATTGATGCATACGGTAACCTGCAACTCTGCCTGATGTTGCGACACCCCCAAACCCTTTTCAATCTGAGGAAAGGCACGCTTTGGCAGGGACTGGCTGAATTCTTTCCCACAGTCCGAAAGATGAAAGCCAAAAATCCGCTGTACCTGAAACGCTGCGCCCGATGTTTTCTGAAAAACCTTTGTGAGCAATGCCCCGCCGTTTCATGGATGGAGAGCGGCATGCTGGACGGGTGGCCGCAATATTTTTGTGAATTCACCCACGCCCAGGCCAGATTGATCGGACTGCTCAAAAAAGGTGAATGCGCGTGGGAAATCGACGATTGGAAACAGAGGATAGAAAAAACATGCCAGTCGACAACGGTTGTGGAACCGGCATGTCTCGCCCATGCAGAGACAAGTGATATTCAGACTGTTCACAGTCAGGAAGGTAAAACATGATCAGGAAAGCTGCGCTCGATTCCGTATACATTCCGTCCGAAGATGTGGTGGCAAGGGAAATTGAAGACGCCATTATCATTGTTCCCATTGTTTCCGGTATCACGGACGTTGAGGATGAATTGCTCACCCTGAACGATACAGGCAAAGCGATCTGGCAAAAGCTGGACGGCCGGGCGACTTTGCGGGGGGTCATCGAGGCCCTCACCACTGAGTTTTCCGCTCCAGCCGCTACCATCAAAGAAGATGTCCTGGGACTGGTTTCCGAACTGTTGCGCAGGAGAATGGTGGTCGAAGTCTCTGCCGAATAGGCATCAGCACATGACGCAACGGCGAAGTGAACTGCTTCTCTCCAGACAGGTTTTCAAGGACCTCTTGCAGAAAGCGTTGCGCAAACACTCCTCATTCCGTGTAAAAGCGAAGGGCAACAGCATGTCGCCTACAATACGGGAAGGTGATCTCATCCTTATTTCACCCCTGGACGGGAAAATACCCGGTTGCGGTGATATCGTGGCCTTTCTCAGACCGGAAACAGAAGCCGTGATCATTCACCGCATCGTCAGAAAAAAGGGGACGACTTGCCATATCCGGGGAGACAATCCACCCGTTCAGACAGATATCGTTGACGAAAGTGACATACTTGGTCGCGTAACCCTGATCCAAAGGAACGGCAAAGAGATTCGTTTCGGCCTGGGGATCGAAAAGGTCATGATTGCTTTTGTCGTTCGAAATCCATTTTTTTTACCTACCCGGCGCACCATGCGCTGGTTTTTTTACCAGGTTCGAAAAGTCAGCGGTCGATGAAAAAGAAATTTGTTTCCTATCAACCATTAAAGAAACTTGATATTTGGCAAAAACCCAATAAGAAAAGAACCCTCTTCTATTTTGACCTGGAAATCACTTCGCGGTGCAACCTGAATTGCAGGCACTGCTATATCAATTCAGCCGCCGATGATCAGGCGGCTTTGCGTTCGGAACTCAGCGTACAGGAAATTTCAGCTATCGCCGATGAGGCGGTTTCTTTGGGAGCCCTGTGGTGCCTGTTATCTGGTGGTGAGCCGTTACTCAGAAAAGACTTTTTTGATATCTACCTGGCACTGAAAAAGAAAGGCCTGCTGGTTTCCGTTTTCACCAATGCCACCTTGATCACCCCGAAACATATCGATTTCTTTAAAAAGTATCCGCCACGGGAAATTGAAATCACGGTATACGGAACCAGCCGGGAAACCTACGAACAGATCAGCCGGATACCAGGCTCTTACAATGCTTTCCAAAGAGGACTGAAATTGCTTTCCGCAGCCGGCATTCCCTTTGAACTCAAAGCCATGGCCATGCGCTCAAATCTTCATGAAATGCAGGACATCATTCGTTTCTGTGCCGAAAATAACCGTGATTCGTTCAGATTTGATCCGTTTCTCCATCTCCGTTATGATAGAAATCCGCAGAGAAACCGGGAAATTATTGCCGAGCGACTCTCTCCAGAACAAATTGTTGAACTGGAACGCGCTTATCCCCCCCGCTTCCACGCCCTGCAGAAAAATGTCAAAAAACTGACCTGCTCCAAGCCCGCGGATTGCGACAGCCAACGGTTGTTCTTATGCGGGATTGGTGAAGGGAGCTTTTCTTTGTCGCATGATGGCGTAATGCGACTCTGCCATTCACTCTGGCACCCCGATTGTGTCGCCGACTTAAGGAAAGATACGCTGACCCATGCCTGGGACAACCTGTATGCCAAAGTCAAGCGGATGGAATCCAGCCGCAAAGAATTCACGGAAAACTGCTCGATCTGCTCACTGAAGAACCTGTGCATGTGGTGCCCGGCTTACACGTATCTTGAGACCGGCCGTCTGGACAGTTGGGTGGAAGGCTTCTGCCGTATTGCCCATGCGAGGGAAGAATCATTAAAAATTAACAGTTGACTTCTAACCGGAAAAAGTATAAATATAACCCAGGTAGTTGAGTTTAGCGGAGGCTGTATGATGAAAAAGTGGAATAAACCCGAATTGATCGTGCTGTATCGCGGAAAACCGGAAGAGAACCTGTTGGGAAGGACTTATTGCAAAGCCACGCAACCCAAGAACCTCCCTGATCGCGCCGCAACCATTATTTGTCAATTTGACAAGGGAGGCCGGGCAGGAGAAGCCTGTTTTGACTACATTCCTTCCTGATCCTTATCAATAAATATTTCTGCTTACAGAATGAATTCCTGGTTCAAAACAAACCGGATTGCCGCTTTCATCGATCCGGTTCTGATGAATAAATTGAAATTTGGATGAACTCCTGGTATTCATGGCTTGAGAATCCATGGATGTGATGAAAACCGCCCGAAAAACATCTGTTTTCATTTTCAATGAACACAACGAAGCTTTTTTCCACTGGCAGCGCGCCCGCATCCTGGGGGACCTCCCGGATGCCGCGGATCTTTTTCATATCGACGCCCACCATGACATGGGTAAACCGCCCCGGTTTGGTACATCGTTGTATTTCCGGGGAAGCACCCGGGAAGATGAAATCGCCTATTACCGGAAGTTCGCGCAAACCGAGTTGACCATTGCCGATTTCATTCTGCCGGCCGTGTTGAATGGAGTCGTCAGGAACGTGTACTTTGTTTTTCCAAAGTGGCGCAAATTCAAAACTTTCAGAAAGTTCGTCACCATCACTTCCGCTTTTGGAGAAGGCAAAGTGCTGAAGTATTCCGTCAAACCCAACGCCCTGTCCAATCCCATGGTGGCCAAGGCATACCCGGATTTAAAAAAATTCCAATATGCCGCCATGAAAGCGGAGCAACTGCCGAAAAACAGGAAAGTGATTCTCGATATCGACATGGACTACTTTGCCTGCCGGGATTCGATCCACAATCACATGGCCTTCGACCTCGAAATCACCCGCGAGCAATTTGAAAACCGCGACGGTTTTCTCGCCCACCAGTCCCTGCCGTTCAGTGGTTTTCAATTTAATTTCTATCAGCGCGATGGCAAATACTTCGCGAATATATCCCGAAAAAAAGGAAAAGACGTTTCCCACTTGCCCACGGAAAAAGAAATCCTGCATGAAATCGATGATTTGGCTCGTATTTTATTAAAAAAAAGAATCAAGCCGATGGCGGTTACGATCTGCCGCTCCTGCCACAGTGGATATTGCCCCGGGGACTATGCGCGTTTTATTGAAAAACATCTGTTGAAAGCATTGCAGCCGTTGATCGACCAGGACGCTTCCATTGAAAGTTGAAAAGTTGAAGAGTTGTAGAGGAAAGAAGTGCGAAAAGGTGGCAGGAAGGCAATGGGCGATTGGCGATGGGCAAGAGGAAACCAAGTCGAAAGTCTAAAGTCGAAAGTCGAAAGA
>JAFGNX010000216.1 GCA_016926835.1 Candidatus Aminicenantota bacterium
ACAACCGAGTTTCTCAAGCACTTGTCGGAATCCACGTCCGATCGACAGGTAGACTTGATCGGTAAATTCGGTGTGGGATTCTATTCGGCGTTCATGGTTGCCAAAGAGATTCACGTGACTACCCGTGGATTGGAACCCGACGCCCAAGCCTGGTTATGGAGTTCGAAGGGGGACACGGCGTATTCCATCCGTGAAGCGGTGAAAAAGACCCGGGGCACACGGATTGAACTGCGCCTGAAGAAAGAAGCCCTGGAGTTTCTCGACCCCACGCGGATTCGCCAGGCGCTGCACAAGCATTCCCGCTTTGTTCCTTTCCCCATCTACCTGGAAAAGCGCAAGTTCGAAAGTGCGCAAGCCATCTGGACCCAACCCAGGTCCAGTCTGACTGAGGATCAGTACCGCGAATTTTACTCGTTTCTGGATCATACGCCGGAAAAACCGTTGACCTGGATTCACCTTTCTTCCGATGCCCCGGTTCAATTCAATGCCCTGCTCTTTGTTCCGGGGATCTCGCTGGAATCCATGGGTCTGGGTCCGACGGAACCGGGCGTTGACCTGTATTCCCGCAAGGTATTGATCAGCAAGGGCAATCGTGACATCCTGCCGGAATATTTGCGTTTTCTACGGGGTGTGGTCGACTCCGAGGAGATTCCCCTGAACATTTCACGTGAATCGATTCAGCACAACGCCCGGATCGACCGTATTCGCCAGCACCTCGTCAAGAAGTTCATCTCCCATCTGGGGGACCTGCGACGCCGGGATCGTGATCTCTACGTAAAGATATGGGATTTGTTCGGCAGGCACCTGCGTGAAGGCGTTGCCACCGATTCGGAGCATAAAGAAGCCCTGGCTCCGCTGCTGCTCTTTCATTCCACCCAGGATGACGGCAACGAGTGGGTGGATCTGGAATCGTATACGGAACGCATGAAAAAGGATCAGAAAGAGATCTACTTTCTATCCGGACCCGATATGAGATCTCTGCGCAGGAATCCCGCCCTGGAAACGTTCCGTCGCCGGGACATGGAGGTATTGTTGTTGGTGGATCCCCTGGATGAGATCGTGCTGGACCATTTGCGCAAGTTCAAGGATCGTTCCTTTAAATCTGCTGAAAGTGCGGATGTATCCGTTGAGGCGAAAGACGAATCCGCTGCCGCTGAAGAAGAGCGTGCCCACACGCGTGAATTCGTGACTTTTCTGAAGAAGTTGTACGGAGAGCGCGTATTGGATGTGCGTGTGTCCAAACGGCTCGTGGATCACCCCTGCATGCTCGTTCGTCCGGGAGACGGTCCATCCGCCCAGATGGAAAAAGTCATACGCATGATGAACGAAGAGTACCAGTTCACGCCGCGCATTTTTGAGATCAATCCCGGGCACGCGTTGATTCAAGAACTGGTGCGCATCCACGGTGAATCACCTGACTCCGAGCAGTTGGCGGAGTTATCCCGGCTTCTGCTGGACAACCAATTGCTGGCCGAAGGTATGGTGGAAGGCGTGGATGAGCTGGTGCCCCGCATCCAGGCGGTCATGCTGGCCGCGGCCCGCAAACAATGAACGATTCTTTGGCTTTACGGCAACGAGCCAGCGGGCTGTTGCTGCATATTACCTCTCTGCCCGGCCGTTTCGGTATTGGCACACTGGGAAAGGAAGCCGGAATATTCCTTCAGCAACTGGTCAGGGCCGGGCAGACCGCCTGGCAGGTTCTTCCGCTGAACCCGACTTCCTCAGTATTCGGTTACTCTCCCTACGCGTCCCCATCCGCCTTTGCCGGGAATCCGTTCTTGATCGATCTGGAGTCGATTCACGGTGAAACCTGGTGCCCTGATCTGAAGTTATCGGGCCTGGAAGCTGCGACTTCGGGCCGGGTGGATTTTTCCGCCGCAGAAAAATGCGGGCAGCGCCTGGAAATGGCGCTTGAGGGTTTCCGCGCTTCCGCCCCCTCCGGGGACCGGGCCGAATTCAACAGCTTCAAGGAAAAACACGCCGATTGGCTGGATGATTACGCATTGTTCGGTTCTTTCTGCCGCCGCTTCCAAACCGGGCATTGGCTGAATTGGCCTGAAGAAGTCCGTGTCCGGGATCCGCGCGCATTGGCCGCCGCGCGCCGGGATCAGGATGTTGAAATGGAAGCCGTGGCTTTTCGTCAATTCCTATTTGAACGACAATGGCAACAACTGAAAGCAGCGGCTGAACAACATGGCGTCCAACTCATCGGCGATATCCCCATTTATGTCAACCTGGACAGTGCCGACGCCTGGGCACACCCCGAAATCTTTGACCTGGATCCGCGTACACGCAAGCCGGCAGTCGTTGCCGGAGTACCTCCGGACTATTTCAGCGCCACCGGCCAGCTCTGGGGCAATCCCCTGTACAACTGGTTCGAAGGTTCGGTCTTGAACGAAGCCGTTCTGCAATGGTGGGAAAAGCGGCTTCAGCGCATGCTGGAGTGGTTTCACCTGATCCGATTGGATCATTTTCGGGCTTTTGTCGACTATTGGGCGGTTCCCGCGGACGCGCCAACTGCGGAATCCGGACAGTGGGAACCCGGGCCGGGTATCGCTTTTTTTGAATCGATGAGGGAGCGCCTGGGACCGCTGCCGCTTATTGCCGAGGACCTGGGCGAGATCACTCCCGAAGTGGAGGCCTTGCGGGACAATCTGGATCTGCCGGGAATGAAGATCCTCCAGTTCGCCTTTGACGGGGACCCGAACAACATTCACCTGCCCCACAACTACGCCTCGCCAAACTGCGTGGTTTTTCCAGGAACTCACGACAACAACACGGTGAACGGATGGTTCTACGGTACGGAGCTTGATGACGCGGCCCGGGCGCGGGTGATGGAATACGTGGGGGTGACGGATGCGCATGAAATGCACAGGCATATCGTGCGCCTGGCATTGCAGAGCACAGCGCGTTTGGCCGTGATCCCGGTGCAGGATGTATTGGGGTTCGGCGCGGATTGCCGCATGAATACTCCCGGCAGAGGGCAGGGCAATTGGTCCTGGCAAATGAAGCCTGGAGACCTCAATTCCGACACCCTGGACTGGCTGGGCCACCTGGCTTGCGTGTATGGCCGCGCCTGATTGGACAATCCACTCCGGCCGCAGTATAACCTTGACGGGAATTTCCGCGGGAGGTTGTCATGCCTGATTTGAGAGTTTTTGTGTTGTTTTTCCTGGTGTTTGCGATCGGCCTGTTCGCCTCCGACCGCATCACCGGGCCGGAGTGGGCCACCCGCTCGGAAGTCATTGCCGCCAACGGCATGGTGGCCACCAGCCATCCCCTGGCAGCGCAGATCGGGATTGACATCCTCAAGAAAGGCGGCACCGCCGTGGACGCCGCCATTGCCGTGGATGCCGCCCTGGGGCTAATGGAGCCCACGGGGAGTGGGATTGGTGGAGACCTTTTCGCCCTGGTCTGGGACGCCGAATCCGGCAAGCTGTACGGGTTGAACGCCAGCGGAGCGGCACCTTCCGGTCATACCCTGCAGATGTTTCGTGAGCGTGGACTCGAACAGGTTCCCTATCGCGGTCCCCTGAGTTGGACTGTTCCCGGCTGTGTGACCGGCTGGTTTGCCCTGCATGAGCGTTTCGGCAAACTGCCTGTCAAAACCCTGCTTCAACCCGCCATCACTTACGCCCGCCAGGGATTCCCACTGACCGAATTGATCGCCCACTATTGGGAGTTGTCCGTGGCTGCATTCAAGGATTACCCCAATTTCCAGCAACTCTATGCCCCGGGCGGCAAAGCGCCCGCCAAAGGAGATGTTTTCCGCAACCCCCAATTGGCCGACACATTGGAGTTGATCGGGAAATCCGGTGCCGAAGCCTTTTACCGCGGCACCATCGCGCGGCGCATGGTGGACTATTCCAACCGCGTGGGCGGGTATTTCACCCTGGAAGATCTGGCCGCCTGCACTCCCCGTTGGGAGGAACCGCTATCGCTGGATTACCGCGGCTACCGTGTCTGGGAGCTTCCCCCCAACGGGCAGGGGATCGCCGCGCTGCAGATGCTGGCCATGTTGGAAAAGATCGACATCGCCGCTCTGGGTCACAACACGGCCGATTACCTGCACACTCTCGTGGAAATCAAGAAGCTGGTCTACGAAGACCGGGCCAGGTTCTACGCGGACCCCGCTTTTGCGGACGTACCGACCCGGGAGTTAATCGCTGCGGATTACGCCGTACAACGCCTCAAAATGCTCGATCCCCAAAGGGCCGCCCGCGCCGTGCCGGCTGGCAATCCCCGCCTGGAAACGGGAGATACGGTTTATCTCACCGTGGTGGACCGCCATCGCAATGTGGTCTCGTTAATCCAGAGCAACTACGGTGGGTTCGGTTCGGGAAATGTTCCCGACGGACTGGGATTCTGCATCCAGAATCGCGGTGCCCTGTTCTCCCTGGAGGAGGGCCATGCCAACGTGGTGGCTCCGGGCAAGCGTCCGTTCCATACCATTATCCCCGCCATGGTGAGCAAAGGGGGAAAGCCTGTATTCAGCTTCGGCGTGATGGGCGGGGCCATGCAACCCCAGGGGCACGTGCAGATTTTGTGCAACATCATCGATTTCGGCATGAACGTTCAGGCCGCCGGAGATGCCCCCCGCTTCCGCCACAGCGGCTCTTCCCAGCCCAACGGCGGCACCATGACCGATGGCGGCGTGGTGCACCTGGAGTCGGGCGTTCCCTGGTCCGTGGTACGGGCACTCATGGACCGGGGCCACCGCGTCACGCCCCAGCGCGGGGGGTACGGGGGTTACCAGGGCATCTGGATCGACCATGAACGCGGCGTGCTCCTGGGGGGATCGGAATCCCGCAAAGACGGCTGCGCCATCGGATATTAGCCTGCATTTCTTTCAACGATCTGCTGCAATGGCGGATATGGCCACATTGACGGCGTTATGCTCGGTCTTTCTTTTCAGCCATAGCGCTGCTATGCCCTCAAAGAATTCCTGTCGCATGCCTTGTCACTGCAACCATCTGCGCCATTTCGCTACAATCCCTGCTCGAAATGCAGGCCTGAGGAGGGTCCCCATTACCGGATCGGGGTGATGCGAAGCTCCCACTCTTCATC
>JAFGNX010000041.1 GCA_016926835.1 Candidatus Aminicenantota bacterium
CAGGGCGGGGGCATCGTTGACCCCGTCGCCCACCATCGCCACCTTTTTCTCCATGGCTTGCAGTTCCCGTACTTTCGAGGCCTTATCCTGCGGAAGAACCTGGGCGAACACGGTGTCGATATCCAATTCCTCCGCCACCGCGTCCGCAACCGCCTGTGAGTCGCCGGTCAGCATCGCCACCTTGATGCCGCGCTCATGCAGGACGCGGATCGCTTCGCGGCTTTCTTCGCGGATGGCATCGGCCACCGCGAAGACGGCTATTGCCTTTCCGTCCCGAAGCAGGTGAATGGCGGCCTGCCCCCGGCCGGCCGCCGCTTCGGCTGCTTTCCGAAGCACGTCCGGTATCTGCGCCCCCTCTTCTTTCAGCAGCGCAGGACCGCCGATGTGGTATTCCACCCCATCGATCTGGGCCGCGACTCCTTTTCCCGGCAGTGATCGGAATTCCTGCGCGGCCGGCAGGTCAAGCTTTCTTTCCGCGGCTGTTTTCGCGATTCCCCGCGCGATGGGATGTTCCGACTGCGATTCCACTCCCGCTGCGATGCGAAGCGCCTCTTCCTCCGATGTATTATCCGCAACCGCCATTTCCACCACGCGAAACTCCATTTGTGTGAGTGTTCCTGTCTTGTCAAAAATTACGATGTCCAGGTTGCGGGCCGCCTCGAGCCCACGCCGATCGCGTATAAGCAGACCGTTTTCGGCACCCATCCTGGTTGAGATGGCGACAACCAACGGCACTGCCAGTCCGAGTGCATGGGGGCACGCGATGACCAGCACGGTCACCACCCGAATAATGGCGAAATCGAGGTTGGCGTCCAGCAACCGCCATACGATGAATGTGAGTACACCGGAAAAAACGGCCGCTCCCGTCAGGATCTGTGCCGCGCGATCCGCCAGGTGTTGCGCTCGCGACTTGGACTTCTGGGCATCCGCCACCAGGCGCATGATGCCGGAAAGCTTCGTATTCTCACCGGTGCCCGTGATCTCCATGCGGATTGATCCTTCGCCGTTGATGGTGGCGGCGATGACCTCATCGCCCTCTTTCTTTTTCACCGGTCGTGACTCACCGGTGAGCATGGCCTCGTTGATGGCACTCTTGCCGTTGCGCACGATCCCGTCCGCCGGGATGCGTTCGCCCGGGCGCACGAGCAAAATGTCTCCTTCCCGTAATGCGCTGACGGGAACGGTCTCCTCGGTCTCTCCCGTGATGCGGGTCGCCGTGTCGGGGAGCAGTTTTGCCAACTCCTGGAGAGCGCCTTGGGCCTGCATGATCGAGCGCATCTCGATCCAGTGACCCAGCAGCATGATCGTGACAAGGGTGGCAAGTTCCCACCACAGCGCGTTGGCCTCAATGAACCCGAGTTGCACCACCCATGAAAAGATGAAGGCGACGGAGATGGCCAGGGAGATCAGCGTCATCATCCCGGGCAACCGCGCTTTCAGTTCCCGCAAACCTCCCTGCAGGAAGACCAGGCCACCGTATAGAAAAATGGCGGTCGCGAGAACCGGAGGAATCCATGACGAGCCGAAGAACTCGGGCGCCCGGTAGCCCAGCAGATCTTCGATGTGTGTGGACCAGAATACCACCGGCAGGGTGAGAACGAAGGAGAGCCAGAACTTATCCCGAAACCTCTTCGGGCTGTGGCCCGCGTGTTGCTCGTGACCTTCGTGGTTCCCGGAACCCTCCCCTGATTCCCCATGCGCACCATGGCCGACACGAGGTTCGGTTTCGTGATTGTGATGGTGAGATTTATCCTTATTCATTACGCGATCCCCTGTTACATGAGGCCGGGTTCATATCCTGCAGCAGTGGCTGCCAGAGAAAAAGGATACCCTGCTGCATCGTCTCTCAGTGTCAGTATATAACAGGCAATATCCTTTTTTCCAACGCGGCAGAAGATCGGGGCCGGCTATTCGAACTCGAGTACCTGCCCGACGCCCATCTCCACGAAATCATTTGCGTAGGATTCGCGGAAGGCTTTGATGGCCTTTTCGCCCGTGCAATGGGTGGGCCCGGCCCGCCGTACGCCGAGGTTGCGGAAGTCTTGAATAATTCCGGTTATGGCTTGCGCGGAATGGCCGGATAAGTGAAAGCCGCCCACGACTACGTCAATGCTCCCTCCGACCAGTTCCCGGGCACTCCCTACTATGGTCACAATTCCCGGGTGGGCGCAGCCGGTGATCAATATGTTTTGCTTTCCGGTCCGGATGATCAGCCCCTGTTCCGGGATGCCATCTCCCAATATGCCTGTAGACGTCATTCCCGGGATTGGCAGTACAGCGGAAGATGCGGGTACCACTTTGCCGCCGGCAGCGGAAATCTCCTGCAAAGCCGCCTGCGGCATTTTGGGTGGGACATACACGGTAACCCCCTCGGAGGCCGCGCGCAAAACGGCTTGCAGGCCGCCGAAGTGGTCGCGGTGGCCGTGGGAGATCATGACGTGGCGGATGGCGCTTAAATCGACTCCCAGCTTTTTCGCGTTGGCGGCCAGGATACTGGGCTGCGTGCCCGCATCAAAAAGTAGGGAATAGCCTTCTTTCTCGACCAGACAGGAAAAACCCCAGTCTGAACGGGTGCCCGGTGTATGGATGGTATTGTCATACAGGATGGTCAGTTTAACCGATGCGCTCAGGTACAACGTCCCGGTTGCCAGGGCCAGTGCCGTAGAGATGATTTTTGCTTTCATGTCGTCCTCTCCTTACTGACTCTTCCATGGTAGCACAGCAGTGCAAAAAGAGTCTTTTCATTTCCTCGCATAATGCAAATGTCATTATAGTCATTATATGAAACATGAATGTCAGGTTGGTTTTTTTCAGATAAATTATTTAAATCGTTGGAACAAATTCCCATGCCGAAAAAGCCGGACTGCCGTGAACTGGAACAGAGAATCATGAAATTCCGGGAAAAACTCAAAACGATTCCATTCAGAAGCCGTTTCATTATTCCCCCATTACAAACATAAAAAAAACAGCGCCATATCTATCAATCCGTAAGAAAACCGTATCCCGGTCTTTCGCCTTTGTTTCGAAGCATGAATAGTTGACAGCCGGGGCGCGGGGACCCTATCATGTGGGAGGCAAGGAAAAATGTCGCAAAACGGGGAGAAGGATATTTTTCGGCGGGTATTTGAACGCTCAGCCCGGGCGGCGGCGGTTGTGGACCGAGACGGATGTATCCACCTGAG
>JAFGNX010000042.1 GCA_016926835.1 Candidatus Aminicenantota bacterium
ATGGTATAAAAATAGATTTTTCTGACGAGGTCAAATGATGAAGCTCAACAAAATGAACCGGACGTTTGTACCAAAAAATGATATCGGTGCCGGCAAATGGTGGTTGATAGACGCCGAAGACCAGGTACTGGGTCGCTTGGCCACTGAAATCGCCCGCCTGCTTCAAGGACGTCACAAACCGGAATATACACCCTATTTCAATAACGGTGATTTCGTGGTCGTGGTCAATGCAGAGAAAATCCGCTTGACCGGCGCCAAGACGGAACAGAAACGATATTATCGCCATTCCGGATATCTGGGCGGCATTAAGGAGATCAGTTATCCCCGCATGCTGGCTGCGCACCCGGAAAGAATCATCTTCAACGCCGTCAAGGGCATGATGCCCAAAAACCGCATCAGCCGCCAGGCCTTAAAGAAGTTGAAAGTCTTTAAGGGCCCGGAACACCGCCACACGGCACAGAAACCCGAAAGCATCAATATTCAAGGAGGAACACGTTGAGTATCGTTCAATATTACGGCACCGGCAGGCGCAAGACCAGCATCGCCAGGGTTTACCTGAGACCCGGAAAAGGCGAATTCAAATTATCGGTCAACAAGCGGACACGTTTGTTTGAAGAGTACTTCCCATTGAAAAATCACAAGCTTACCATTTACAAACCCCTGACCGCCACCAATACAATGGAAAACTTCGACGTCTTCCTCAGCGTGTGCGGTGGGGGGGTTTCCGCGCAAGCGGATGCAATCCAGCTCGGCATCGCCCGGGCCCTGTTGGAGTTCAATTCCGAATTGCGCCCGCAACTGAAATCCGCCGGCATGCTCACCCGGGACCCCCGCGAAAAGGAACGCCGCAAATACGGGTTGCTGAAAGCCCGCAAGGCGTCGCAGTACCACAAGAGGTAGGAGATATTTATGGTATCCATTAACATGCGTGAAATGCTGGAAGCAGGTGTTCACTTCGGCCACCAGGTGCGCCGTTGGAATCCCAAGATGAAGCCGTACATTTACGGAAAAAAGAACGGCATCTACATCATCAACCTGCAGACCTCTATCGAGATGTTCAAGGATGCCCTGCAATTTGTCACTGACACGGTGGCTCGCGGCGGTCAGGCCATGATCGTAGGCACGAAAAAGCAGGCTCAATCAATCATTGAAGAACTCAGCGAACAAACGGGAATGCACTACGTCAACAAGCGCTGGCTCGGGGGCTTGTTAACCAATTTCCCCATGATCAAGAAAAGCATCGACAAACTGATCGACCTGGACGAAATGAAACGGGACGGTCGCTGGGACGTAAAGAGCAAGAAAGAACAATCCCGCCTCGAGAAAGTATACAAGAAACTGTACAAGAACCTCTGGGGCTTGCGCAATCTGCGCCAGCTTCCCAGTGTGCTCATCGTGGTCGACGCCATTTATGAAGACATCGCCATCAGTGAAGCCCGCAAACTGGGCATCCCCCTGGTGGCCGTTGTCGACACCAACGCCAATCCGGAAGTCATTGACTTTCCCATCCCCGGCAACGACGATGCCATCCGTTCAATCCGTCTCTTCGTATCCAAATTCGGCGAAGCTGTTCAAGAGGGCTTGAAACTGTACGAAGAAGGGCAAATGACTCCCGCAATCGAGGAGACGGAACAAGAGGATCTGGAAACAGAAGAGGCATCCGAAACCGATACGCCTGCTTCCGAAACGGAATCGGACTCAGAAAACCGGGAACCCGTCGAAAAGGAGAATTGATCATGGCTGTCGATATGGAACTTGTCAAAAAACTCAGGGCGGAAACCGGAGTCGGCATTCTTGAATGCCGCAAGGCCGTCACGGAATCCAACAACAATTACCAGAAAGCGGAAGAGATCCTGCGCAAACGAGGTTTCGAGAAGGCCAAAGCCAAATCTTCCCGTGCGACCACCCAGGGCGTAGTCGGCGCTTATGTACATACGAACTTCAAGATCGGCGTGCTGGTCGAAGTGGGCTGTGAAACGGATTTTGTGGCCAAAAACAATGACTTCCAGGCCCTGGTAAAAGACATCGCCATGCAGATAGCGGCCTTGTCTCCGCAATACGTGGATGCAGATGAGATCCCCGAGGAAATTCTGGAAAAAGAGAAAGAGATCTATCGCGAGCAGATGAAAAAGCAGGGCAAACCGGAAAATGTCGTGGAAAAGATCATCGATGGCAAATTGAATAAATTCTATGCCGATGTCTGCCTGCTGGACCAGAAATTTTTCAAAGATGACAGCAAAACCATCCGTGACCTGATCACGGAACACATTCACAAGATCGGAGAAAACATCATCGTCAAGCGGTTTGTTCGCTATCAAGTCGGTGAATGAGAGAGGCATATGGACGATCTTCCCCATTTCCGGCGCATCGTACTGAAACTCAGCGGTGAAGCCCTGAAAGGGGATCAGCCTTTCGGCATTTCCACCCCGGTTTTACAGGGAATCGCAGCCCAGATTGGAGAATTGCACAAACTCGGAATTGAAATCGCCCTGGTGACTGGAGGGGGAAATTTCTTTCGCGGAATCGCCGCTGACGAGTTGGGAATGGGGCGGGCTTCCGCCGACTACATGGGCATGTTGGCCACTGTAATCAACGGCATCGCCATTCAGGACACCCTGGAAAAATCGGGCTTGAGAACCCGCCTGATCTCAGCCCTGGAGATCAAGGAAGTGGCCGAACCCTTTATCCGCAGGAGAGCCATCCGCCATCTGGAAAAGGGCCGGGTGGTTATCTTTACCGCGGGTACGGGCAGCCCTTTCTTTTCCACCGATACCGCCGCCGCGCTGCGCGCCATTGAGATCCAGGCGGATATCCTGTTAAAGGCCACCATGGTGGACGGCGTCTTTTCCGCTGATCCCCGCAAAGTACCGGATGCCAGAAAATTCACCGCCATCTCTTACGCCGAGATCCTGTCCAGGGATTTGCGGGTAATGGATGCCACTGCCGTGGCGTTGTGCCGGGAAAATCAACTGAAAATCAAAATATTCGATATCAATAAAAGCGGAAGTATCGTCAAAGCCGTCCATTCCGATCGCATCGGAACATTGATCCAGTAATTCGGGAGGAGTCCAATGCTAAAGGAAGCGCTCTCAGAAGCCAAAAGAGAAGTTCTGGAAATCGAAAGGGACTTTAAAAAGGAGTTGTCCAGATTCCGCACGGGTCGCGCGTCCATATCCGTCCTGGATGGCGTGATGGTTTCCTACTACGGCACGCCCACGCCGGTAAACCAACTGGCCACTTTATCGGTACCGGAAGCCAACCTGATCGTGATTCAACCCTGGGACCAAAAGTCCACTCCGGACGTTGAGAAAGCCATCCGCGATGCGAATCTGGGACTCAATCCCATTTCCGACGGCAAGTTGATCCGGTTGCCGATCCCGCCCCTTGACCAGGAACGCCGCCAGGAATTGATCCGTAAACTCAGGATGTACACGGAAGAGCGCAAGACCGCCATCCGCAGTGTGCGGCGGGAATACCGCGATCTGGCCAAGGGCATGCAGGAAAACAAAGAGATTTCAGAAGATGATGAAAAACGGTTTTACGACAACCTGCAGCAGGTAATTGATCAGGGCGTCACTTCACTGGAAAGCTTGATGAAGGAAAAAGAAGCTTTTATCCTCGAGGAATAAACTCACCTCCAACTCCACCGTCTGTCCAGGCAAAGTAGAAGAGTTGGAAAGTTGAAGCACCCTTTCGGGCATAAAAGGGAAGAAGTTGAAACTTTCAACTTTCTTACCCCAACATCGCATTGATCCGCTCGACCAGGCCCGTCGGATCTTCCTGAAACGCCCGTACCATGGCCAGGTTGGAAACCCCGGTTGCTGCGACCTGGTCCAGGTTGGCGGCATTGATGCCCCCGATAGCCACAGTGGGAATCGAAACGGAACCGGCAACCAGGCGAACCGTATCCAGCCCGATCGGCACATAGTCCGCTTTGGTCGGCGTCGCGAAAACCGGACCGATCCCGATGTAGTCGGCACCGGCGGCTTGCGCGGCAATGGCCTGATCAAGCGAATGAGTCGACAACCCCAGTAACATCCCGGAAGGCAGGATACGCCTTGCATCCTCCGGACAAAAATCTTCCTGCCCCAGGTGAACCCCGTCCGCACCGCACATCATGGCCAGGTCCAGGTGATCGTTGATCAACAGCATGGAACCTGTTTCCCGGGTAATTCCGCGCAACATCCGCGCCGTTTTCAGCAGCAATCGCCGGGACATGGCTTTGTCCCGGAATTGAACCACTCGGGCACCCGCGCGGCACGCTTGCCGTACCACCTGAAGATGATCCCCGCTCGAAATAACATACGCCCCCCGCGGAAGCCGCAAACGTTTAGAAGGTGCGTAATCCGCTGCATCCGCATTCAGCAAAAACGCCCTTTCAACCAGACGCTGATGGCTCCGGAATGCCAGTTGCGGCATCTCAAACACATGAAAAAAACGCGCCTCCGTTGAATCATCGCCGGGTTGCAGGCATCCCTGGACATTCACGACCCGAAAGCCCACCACCATCACGGACCGATACTGGTGACTGTGTCCCATTTCCACGTGGATCAAGGCGTCAATTTCGCCTTCCAGGCCGGTTTCTTCCCGTAATTCCCGCAGGCAGCCCGCTTGGGGGGTTTCGTCGATTTCCAGGAAACCACCGGGAAGGCACCACGCGCCGGGCTTTGGGGGTACTCTTCGCCGGACCAGCAATACCCGGCCGTTTGCATCAATCACCACGGCAGCCGTAGCCGGAACGGGGTTTTCGTACTCCACCCTGCCACAACGGCGGCACACCTGCCTTTCGCGTCCATCTACAGAGCGGAACTCAATCTCACCGCCACAGGCGCGGCAAAAGCCTGACGCGATCATGGCCTGATGATACGTGCCATTTCCGCCGCGATCTTTTCTCCCGACAACAGCATGCCGCCGAAGACAGGCCCCATGCGCGGCCCGCCCCTGGCTGCATTGGCGGCCATTCCGGTCACGTAAAGTCCGGGAAAAACCTCACCGGCATTGTCAATGGTCCAGGCTTCACCGCGTTGGGCCCACATTGACATCTCGCCCACTACACCGCCGCTGCGGGTGTCCAGGCGGGCATCGATCTTGCGGGCCACGATATTGCAGACTTCCGCATCGTGTCCGGTGCCGTCAACAACAAAGCGGGATCGCACAGTCAAAGGATCCACGTGTAAGCCCAGGCGGGTTACTGGAGACCAGTTCAACACCAGGCCGCTTACCCGCCTTTCTTCGTCTATATCCCTGAACATCACGTCTTCCACTTGAATCAGGTTGAAAATTCGCGTACCCGCCTGCACACAGCCGGCGATCAACATGGCCGTAGACTCCACGCTGTCGGCCGTGAAATACCCTTCCCCGTATTCCCGGTAGCTGATTCCAAACCGATCCAGCAACTGCAGCGCGCTCGACTGTACCACCAATTCGTTGAACATCATTCCCCCGCCCCACATTCCGCCACCGGGAGAAAGTTTGGATTCAAATACAGCCGCACGGAAGCCGCGGCGTCCCAGTTCAGCACCGCATACCAGGTTGGATGGTCCGCCTCCCACCAGGGCGACATCCAGTTCAAGCGATTCCAGCAGCTTGGCGGACCAGCGCTCGATAATGGCGCGGGAAATACGTATATCGTCCAACTCCATGGGGAAACTCCTTGGGATGATCTGGATCCACAGTGTACTCCAAAACCGGAAAGGGATCAAGTCATGCGGAAGGTGGAGCACTCATGGGCAGAGGCATCTCCACGATCCGGTAGGACTTGGTCACCCGGGCGTTGATGTGCTCAAGCACACGGTTCATCGGGCCGTTTGATTCCAGAATCCAACTCAACTCGGCCCGGTGGATGTTGTGGGCCATGGCGTTGATCATGGTGCGACGGTAAAAAACCAGATCGATGCCGCGATGACGGTACTCGGGAACCACTCCCATGAGCAGAACGCGGATGGCGTCGATTTTTTTTATCCGGCGCAGCAAACGCAACCAGTTAAATGGCAGCAGCCGGCCATTCAGACCCAGAACGGCCTGGTATACATCCGGCAGGGCCAGGGAAAAGCCGAGCGGATGACCGTCTTTTTCAGCCAGAATGATCAGGTCCCTGTGAGCAAAGGGCTTCACCCGCAAAAAATCTTCCATCATCTCATGCCTGTTCAGCGGCACAAACCCCCAATTATCGGACCAGGCACGATTGAACAAGTCAACCACCAGAGCGGCTTCCTCTTCAACACGTGAATAATCCGGATACCGGAAACGAATGCCCTGCCGCGTCAGGCGTTGTTCCAAGCGGTCCACTATGGGCGGAAAACGGATGGTGTCAGAGTCGACTTCGTATGCAAAGAACCGCATCGCCGTCCGAAAGCCGCATTGTTCCAACAGGTCCAGGTAATACTCCGGATTATACGGCATCAGGATTCTAGGCGGAAGAGAAAAACCTGTTTCCAAAAGGCCGGAAACGTTGTTCGTGGAAAAATCCGTCGGCCCCCGCAGACGCCGGGCACCGCGTTTCTCCAGCCATTGCGCCGCGAAACTCACCAGGGCGCGGACAACCGCAGGGTCGTTCCGGCATTCAAACCGTCCGAAAAATCCAGTCCCCTTGCCATGGGTACGGTCATGATCCCGGTTGATAATAGCGGCGATTCGCCCCACAACCTGCTTCCCGCGAACCGCCAGAAAGAACTGAACCGGGTTCGAGCGCAGGAAGGCGTTGTGTTCGGGAAGATGAAACCGCCATTCATCTTGGCGAAATTGGGGCACCCAACAAGGATTTCCACGATAAAGACGGTACGGAAAGTTTACGAACCGGCGCAACTGTGCCCGGGATTGCACCGGAAACACCTTCAATTCACTTCTGGCGTTTTTTCTTAATGTCATGGGATTGACTGTATTGTAGCGGAATCCGGTCCCGGTCACAAGGCACCGCGCAATTTGTCGACTTGACACAACCATCCCGGTTGGTTAGAAAAAGATCAATATCATGGAGAACCATCCGCCAAACCTGAACCCGCCATTCGGCTTGCAACTTTTTTTCGCGCAAAGGATCATTTACGGACACACAGTGGGCGCCGCGACCCGCAACGACCTGATGATCAGGTTGGAACGTCGACTGGGTCGCGATATCGCCCGGCGGGCTTTCTGGTTGACCCAGGAACACACCTCCCGGCTCGTCTCTTCCGCCAGCCACCCTTCAGGAACCGTGGCGGATGGTTTCTTTTTGAGAGAGACCGGAACTGTGGGCATGATCCGCACTGCGGACTGCACGCCCCTGTTTTTCTGGGATGACACCGGTGAAACAGCCGGCTTGATTCACATCGGGTGGCGCGGACTCGCGGGAGGGATACTGGACAACTGGGTGCGAATGCTGAACAAATTCCAATCAAACCTGCCCGACATGAATATCTGGCTGGGACCGGCCATTGACGGAAAGTGCTATGTGGTTGGAAAAGAATTGCCGGCGATGTTTCCCCAACCCGGCGCCGAATTCTGGGGGTTTGCCCGCGATGACCATGCGCAATGGACGCTGGACATCCGCAATGGAATCACCAATCTCTTGCAGGCCGCGGGCATCCCGGGTCATCGGATCCGACGGTCAGACATTTGCACTTTCTGTACAAACGAATTCCCATCATACCGCCGCGAGGGGCCGGATTGCGGACGCATTATGAATTTTATACTGAGGAATCCGCACCCGCCTTCCGGCCCGGGCAAAGAAGGGCCGGAAGAACGGGCTTAACGGATTAATCCGCCATGAAGCGTGAAATTACCAGGGCACCGTTGGTACCGCCGAAACCAAAGGAATTGGTCAGGGCATGGGTCAATTCCCGCTCAACACCTTTTCCCGGGGTGTAGTTCAGATCACATTCCGGATCGGGGTTCTCCAGATTGATGGTGGGAGGAATAAACCCTTCTTTCAACGCCATGGTGGTAAACACAAACTCAATCGCACCCGTGGCACCGAGCATGTGGCCGGTCATGGATTTGGTGGAACTGACGGCCACTCGGTCAGCATGGTCGCCGAAAAGCTTGCGGATTCCCAGGCTTTCGGTCTTGTCGTTGAGGGGAGTGGAAGTGCCGTGGGCGTTGATGTAATCGATCTGACTTGCACTGATACCGGCATCGCGAATGGCCATCTCCATGGTGCGAACCGCACCGTCCGCTTCAGGATCGGGAGCCGTCATGTGAAAGGCATCACCGGTGTAACCGTAACCCGAGACTTCAGCGTAGATGGGGGCATTGCGCTTCAAGGCGCTTTCCAGGCTCTCCAGCACCACAACAGCCGCGCCTTCGGCAATCACGAATCCGTCCCGTTCCAGGTCAAAGGGACGACTGGCTTTCTCTGGGACGTCATTGCGCGATGAAAGCGCCTTCATGATGGAAAACCCGGCCACTCCCAAGGGAGTGATCGGGTATTCCGCACCCCCGGCCAACATGACATCCGCATCTCCCATCTGGATGATGCGAAATGATTCACCAATGGCGTGGGTGCTGGTTGTACAGGCGGTGACATTGGTCAGGTTGGGGCCTTTCATGCCGTATCGGATAGAAACATTTCCGGAGGCCAGGTTGGCTATGGTTGCGGGCAGAAAGAATGGGGAAACCCTTGAAGGTCCACGTTCCATTAACCGGATCACGTTTTCTTCAATGGTAAAGATGCCTCCGATTCCTGAGCCGATATACACTCCGCAACGAGTCGGATCCAACTGCGCATCGGCCAGCCCGCTGTCGCGATAGGCATCTTCCGCAGCGATCAGGGCGAACTGGATAAAGGGATCGTACTTGCGCAACTCGCGGCGGTCAAAATACTCCAGGGGATCGTAATTCTTGACTTCACCCGCTACCTGGGAGTAATACTGCGAGGCGTCAAAACGGGAAATTCGCCCGACGCCGTTGGCTCCGGCTCTGGCTTGCTTCCAGCTTTCCGCGGCAGTATGGCCCAACGGGGAAATGGCCCCGAGACCCGTTACCACCACCCGTTTCAGGTTGATGGTCTTCCTGAAAAGGTTCATGTTTTATTTCATTTTTTCAACGATGAAATCAACGGCGGAGCCGACGGTGTTCAGCTTTTCCGCTTCTTCCTCAGGGATTTTGAGGTCGAATTCATCTTCCAAAGCCATGATCAGTTCCACCTGGTCCAATGAGTCCGCGCCCAGGTCTTCGACGAACTTGGCTTCCGTGGTGACCTGGTCTTCACCCACATTCAGTTTCTCGGCCACAACTTCCTTGACTTTTCCCATAATCTCTTCTTTTGTCATGATTTCCTCCAATTAGTTGGTCTGTTTCATCTATGTTCGGGGCTGACGGATACATTTTTCCCGTCTGAATCCCCAAAGCTTCCGTTTCCATACCATCAAGTTCCTGAAACAAAATTACATCACCAATCCGCCGGACACGTTAATCACCGTCCCGGTGATATATCCCGCGGCCGGAGAAACGAGAAATCCCACGGCATCCGCGATGTCCTGGCAGGTGCCGCCTCTTTTCAAGGGAATCTGGCTCAGATACCCTTCCTTGACCTTATCAGACAGCTGTTCGGTCATTTCCGTGAGAATAAAACCGGGGGCGATGGCGTTGACCGTCACGTTGCGTGCTCCCAGTTCCCGCGCCATGCTCTTGGTCAAAGCGATTAATCCCGCTTTGGATGCCGCGTAATTGGCTTGACCTGCCGTTCCGATCAGGCCCGCCACGGATGCGATATTGACTATGCGCCCGAAACGCTGCTGCATCATGACTCTGGCCGCTTCCCGCGAACAGAGGAACGCCCCTTTCAGGTTGATATTCAAAACCATATCCCAATCGGGCTCGCTCATGCGTACGGACAAGTTGTCACGGGTAACCCCCGCATTGTTGACCAGCACATCAACTGTACCCCAGGCTTCCCCGACGGTCCGGACAAGGGATTCGGCATCCTGTGCCCGGGACACATCGGTCCGTACAACCAGAGCGTCAACACCCAGGGCTTTGACTTCGCCGGCCACAGCCTGGGCATCTTCTTCGCGGATATCCGAAACGGCAACATGGAAACCATTGCTGGCCAGATGAAGCGCAATGGCCCTGCCGATCCCCCGGGCCGCACCGGTGACAATCGCGTTCCCTTTGACTTCAGGCATAACTCAACTCCTCCAATATATTGCGCATGCCGCGAATCTCAGAAGCGATACGCTCTTCGACCCGCTCCCGTATCATGCGCACAGACAGATCAATGGCGCTGGCTACGGCCTTGGCGTTGGAGCGCCCGTGCCCGATCACCACAATGCCGTTCACTCCCAACAGCAGGGCTCCGCCGATTTCCGCGTAATCCAGACGCCGTCGCAAGCGCCGCAGCGACCGTTTCAACAGAAAAACGCCCAAACGCGATTGCAGACTGGACCGGGTTTCGCTCTGAATCAGGGCCATCATGACATCAACCACGCCTTCAGCCACTTTGAGGGTGATGTTGCCGGTGAAACCGTCGGTAACGATCAGGTCGGACTCGCCCAGGTAGGCTTCCCGGCCTTCGATATTGCCCACGAAATTGATGTCCATTGACTTCAGTATGCCGTACGTTCGTTTGATCAGTTCGTTCCCTTTGCCTTCCTCTTCACCGATACTCATTAGGGCGATACGGGGATTTGAAACCCCATGAACGGTTTGCATGAACACTTTTCCCATCAGGGCGAATTCCACCAGATGGCGCGGCCGGGAGTCCACATTGGCCCCCACATCCATGAGCATGGTTTTGCCTTTTGCAGTAGGAATCAAGGTCGCCAGTGCCGGGCGGCCGATACCCTCGAGCATCCCCAGGTTGTTTTTCGCCAGAGCCATCACAGCTCCGGTATTACCGGCCGAAATCATGGCCTGAGCCGTGCCTTTGCGTACCAGTTCCAAGGCCTGTTGAATGGATGTACGTTCCCGTTTGCGCCAGTAAGACAGGAGTTGTTCACGCATGGAAATCTGGTCATGGGCGTTGACCACACTTAGACGATCCTCCATGCCGGAAACGGACAGGCGCCGCAATTCACGGCGGATTTCCCGTTTCTTTCCGACCAGGTAAATACGGGTATCGGGGTTCTTTGAAAGAAACTCCATCACACCTTTCACGACCACGGCAGGAGCGTGGTCACCCCCCATGGCATCGATGGCCACCGCAACGGGTTCCATACACTATTCTTCGCTTCCCTCGGTAACCTGCCGGTCGTTGTAATACCCGCACCCGCCGCAGACCCGATGGGGAAGTTTGGGTTCTTTGCAATTGGGGCACACGGAGAGACCCTCAACTTTCAGGAAGTCATGGGATCTGCGTTTATGGGTTCTCTGATGGGAATGCCGTCTCTTGGGTAATGCCATAATTCACCTCTTGAGTTTATCCGGCCAAAAATCGGAGGATGCAATGGATTGCTCACACTGGCAGGATTCGAAATTCAAATTCACGCCGCAATTCGCACAGATTCCACGGCAATCCGGGCGACAGATCGGATTATCCGGAATGCAGATATTCACCTGCTCGGACATAATCCGCGTCAGGTCAATGTGGTTGCCCTGGAAAAAAATCGTTTCCAGATCGTTTTCTTTCAGTGAAATTGATCCGCCTTCCACCAATTGCACCGGGAAAAGGACGATATCAAAACGGGAATTGACCTTCTGTTCAAATTCTTCCAGGCAACGCACACAGGTGAGAGATATCGATGTGCGCACGCTGCCCCGCGCACGAATCCGCTCACCGTCACGAACCAGATGGACAGAGTAGTGGATATCATCCAGGTAACTGCCGTCTTCGTCAATGAGGGCTGCATCCCCCATCTCGATCATGTCCGCCAGGGACATGCCGGCTGGGCCGATTTTTGCCGTTTCTATGAGCATTTGGATTCCTTTTCAACAGGTAACAATACAACGCTTTTTACCACATCCATGTGGACAAGTCAAGAAAGCCGCGGCGCAACCGCAGTCCCCGGACGGCACGCTTCCATCACAGCATGAAGCTTTGACACACCCGGAATAAAAGGAGTTGATGGCGAATATGGCCTCACCCAGTCACCACCACGCCGCGAAGCGAATGGGGCCCCGCAGCGGTGACCCGCACCCGCAGCAGACTGCCCGGCTGTGCCTCCGATTCGAGATTCACTACACGGTAACATTCCGTACGGGCTATCACTTCATTACCGGTTTTGGGATGGGGACCCATCACCAG
>JAFGNX010000043.1 GCA_016926835.1 Candidatus Aminicenantota bacterium
CACCGCCGCCTTCACCCGGGCCGCCGCCACGGTAACCGCCTCCGCCCCCGCTGCGGTTGATGCGGTCCAGCACCACCAGGTTGTCGGCGTAGATCTCGGTTGTCCGGCGCTCCTGGTTGTCCTTGTCCTGCCATTTGCGGGTCTTGATCTTTCCCTCCACCAGTACCATGTCGCCTTTACTGACACTGCGCTCCACCTTCTGTGCCAGTCCGCCCCAGGCCACGATGTTGTGCCATTCAGTGGATTCCTGCCACTGATTGCTCTTGTCCATGTAGCCTTCACTGGTGGCCAGTCCGAACTTGGCCACATCTTTCTCGATACTGGGGATATGGGTGATTTCGGGGTCACGACCCACCCTGCCCACCAGGATTACCCGGTTCATGCTCCTGACATGGCTCATTCGCATCACCTCTATTGATTGATATCCCGGATCTTCTGCTGGGCCAGCGAAGCTTCTTCCGACAAGGGGAATTGGGTAATCAACTGCCTGAGAACGGAAATGCCTTCACTTTCCCGGCCCATTTCGATCAGGGCGTAGCCCTTTTTCAGGGTCGCGGCGGCGGTTTTGTCTCCGTCCGCGTAGCTTTCGATCAGGCGCGAGAAAGTGTCCACAGCCTGCTCGAACATCTTCTGGGCATAGTAGCACTCGCCGATCCAGTACATGGCGTTGTCGGCCAATACGTTGCGGGGAAAAAGGTTGATAAACTGCTGGAACCCCTGAATGGCGAGATCGTAATTCTTTTTCATATAATCGGAATACGCAGTGTAATAGGTGTTTTCCGGAGACTGGATCTCCTCGGGCACGGCAACTTCTTCGCCCGGAGTCACCACCCCGGACGCAACCGGGGTGGTGGACTTCAGGCGCTCGATTACTTCCGAAACCTTATTTTTCATTTCGTTGATCTCTTCCTTCAGGAATTGCAGACTCAGGGCCACGTTTTCCTTGTTCTGGGTATCATCGGCTCCGGTCCGCGTCAGGGCGTTGACCTTGTCTTCCATGACGCGGAGTGTCTGCCGTATCAGCGAGACATCCTCGTTCAAGGTCTTGATTTGAGCCGATAATTTCTGGATTTCTTCCAGAAGCAGTTTCGTGTCCTTACGGATGGGCAGCAAGTTACCGCTTAAAAGTATGCAAAACCCCAGAAAGAGCGCAACGCGTTGTTTCATGATGGTTTCAGTTTGAATCAACTATTTTTTTACTACCTTGAACTCACTGCGACGATTCATGAAATGGGAATCCTCGTCCACGCCTTTCACCAGGGGACGGTTCTTTCCGTAAGAGATGATTCGCATCCGTTCCGTGGGAACGCCCAGAGACTCCAGGTACTTCATGGCGGATTCAGCGCGTTTTTCGCCCAGTGCCATGTTGTATTCCACAGTTCCCCGTTCATCGCAATGACCTTCGACAACGATTTCGACACTGTCATGGTTTAACAGCCATTCACTGTTCTTCTGGAGGATGGGTTTCATATCCTCGCGGATAAAGTACTTGTCAAAATCGAAATGGATCATCTTCAAGTGACCCTCGCTGTTGATCTGGTCAAGAGTCTTTTGCATGAAGATCTCTTCTTCGGTCAGTTGCGGCTTCTCCGGTTGAGGCGCGACCTCTTCAACCTTTTCCACTACAGGTTGGGGCTCGGGTTCGGTTTGTACTTCCTTTTTACATCCATTGAAGAAGGTGAGCATGGCCAGGCAAAGCACGCAGACGGTCAGTAATTTTTTCATGAAATCTCCTCCTATCAATCAGTTTACCTTATAGTACAGGGCGGATCAATTGTCAAACCGCCGGTGAGTGAATTTCTGCCACTTGGGCATTTTGTTTTCACCCGTGCTGGTCAGGCGTTTCAGGTTGGCGCCATCGTAATCCATGAGGTACAACTGGTAGCCTCCGCTGCGATTGGAGGTGAACACGATATGACGTCCATCGGGGGACCATGAAGGATTTTCATTGCGTCCGGCATTCTCAGTCAACTTGGTAATGGTATTCGTGCGCACATGGTACGTAAAAATATCGAAGCGGCTCTCGATGCGTGACACAAACAGGATGCGCGTTCCATCGGGAGACCATTCGGGAGAATCATGGTAATTGCCTTCCGTGGTCAGGCGGCGCACGTTGGTGCCCTCCGCATCCATGATATAGATTTGCGGGGTACCCGTTCGCGCTGAAGTGAACGCAATCTCGCGTCCGCTGGGACTCCAGTTGGGCGTGGTGTCGATCACGCGGTTAAAGGTCAAGCGCCGTTCACGTCCCGTATCCATATCCCGAACATACAGTTCTGCATTGCCGCTTTTGGTAGAAGTATAGACGATATGGTTGCTTTCAGGGGCCCAGTCCGCGCAGTAGTTGGCACGCTGAGTCGACAAAAACTCGGTTTTTCCGGTGTACAGGTGAAACATGAGCAGGTCCGGGTTGTTGTTGCGATAAGTGGTAAACAGGATCTTTTCATGATCGCGGCTCCACGAAGGCAGCACGTCCATCCAGGTGTTGATGGTGATGCGGCGCTGCCTGCCTCCGTCATAATCCATCATGTAGATCTCTTCGTTTCCATCCCGGTTCGACACGAAAACGATTTTCGAAGTGAACAACGGGGTTTCTCCGAACTGCTTCATCATTTCATCCGCGGCGCGGTGGGAGATCAGGCGTGCGAATTCACGTTTGCCGCCGAAATTACGGCCAAAAATGAACCGGCCGCCGTTGCGTACGTCATACACGCGGAAAGCCATGACAATGCGTGACGCTTCCGGCATTTCCACCTGGCAGGAGATCAGGATATTGGCCTGAATGGACTCCCAGTCCCTGAAGCGGATGTTCTGCGGGTCAAATGCTTCGATGTAGCCATAGTGTTCTCGGGGAACCATGCGAAACACCCGGGAAAATTCCAGGTCGTTCCACAATGTATCCTCAATTTCGGCGCGGACGGCATCATCCTTCACCACGGATTGAGCCGTAAAGGCCACTGCGGGCATGGCCACGGGGATCATGGAGACGCCTTCGCTGATGCGGATACGGATCTCCTGCTGCGCGCCCAGGTACAGGGTCGTCATTAGGGTCAATATAACGATGATGCGAATTGTTTTCATTTTTTCACCCATTCAAACTCAAAATGGACCAACAGGTGGGAATACGGAAAGTCATCGGGCAACGGCGGAAAAGGGGCGGCGTCTTCCACGGCCCGGCGCGCCGAAAGATCCAAAGCACTTACACCGCTGCTTTTCTCAACCTTGAGCCCGCTCACCCGGCCCCCGCGGTCAATACGAAAATACACGGCGGTTACGTGACTTCCCTGCAGTCCGGGAGATACCAGGGAGCGATACCAGGAACCGGAGATGCGGTCCCTGAGCGTTTGCACGTAATACGCATATGGAAAATTGCCGGTTCCATATGCCCCACCCGGACCACCACCTCCACCGCCCGGACCATCGCCTCCGGAACCACCGGAGATGCGGGTGTTCAATACGCCCCGGGAACGGTTGTCAAGAGATTGCCGGTCTGAACTCGCGGCACGTGTTCCCGGCTTTTTGCGTGTGACCGAAACCAGGGGCTTTTGTTCTGGCTCCCAACGGCTGCGACTCTTTTTGTCGGGATAGCGTACGGAACTTTCCGGGGCTTTTTTTACCGCCAGGTCTTTCATGGAGCCATCGTTTTGGGGTTGTGGCTCCGCGGGCGCGGTTACGGCGTCTGCTGCGGGTTCCGTGTCGGCTTCAGGTTCCGCAGGCGCACCCGAAGAAGGTGCGCCGCCTCCGCTTCCCGTCCCCGCTCCCGGCAGGCTGATCAGGTCCACGTAGTATGTGGTTCCATTGGACACATCCATTTCGGGCACCACCATGATCATGACAAACAGGGACAGGTGAAAGACAACCGAGATAATCAAGGCCACACGGAACTTCATTTTTCGTCTTTTTTATCGACGATCATCCCGACGGTTTCCACCCCTGCGCGCTTGATTACGTCCAGTACGGAGATGACGTATCCATAGGGAACGTCTTTATCCGCGCGGATAAACACGATCTTTTTTTCGTTTGCGGCAAAGTAATTGCGGATGCGGGATTCCAGCAGGTACAAGTTGACGTTTCTATCCTCCATGTAGATATAACGCTCTTTTGTGACCGTGAGTACGAGTCCGCCGGAACTGGGCCGGGTACGGGTCTCAACTGCGGGCAGGTTGACGTTGATGCCGGAGTTCATCATGGGCGCGGTAACCATGAAGATGATCAACAGCACCAGCATGACATCCACAAGCGGGGTGACGTTGATTTCCGACAGGTTGGACCGCAACTTGCCATTGGCGTTCAACTGCATTATCTGATTTTCCTGCTGGCGTTGAGAAACTCCATGATGAACTCTTCCATGGTAGAGATCAGCACCTTGAGCCGGCTCAGCAGCCAGTTGTAAAATATGACCGCCGGAATGGCGGCAAAAAGCCCCATGGCGGTGGCGATCAGGGCCTCGGCGATACCCGGTGCTACGGTGGCCAGGTTGGCGTTCATCTGCAGGCCGATCTCATGAAACGCGGTCACGATCCCCCACACCGTACCCAACAGGCCGATAAAGGGCGTGACCGCCGCTGTGGTGGCCAGGAAACCGTTCATGCGTTCCAGGCGGGTGATCTGGGCGGAAGAGGAACGCATCAACGATCGTTGGATACTTTCGATATCGATCTCGGTGGAACTCCTTCCCGGGGAGAGTTGCAGCGAAAGTTCGCGGAATCCGCTGCGAAATATTTCCGACAACGGGTTTTTGGGGACCGACCCGGCGAATTTATGGATCTCTGAGAAGTTTTTGGTCTGGCGGAAATGCTCCATGAAACGCTCCGACAGGCGCCTGGCCTTTCCATATTCGAGCATTTTAAAGATGATTACAGCCCAGGAAATCACTGAGAATCCCACCAGCAGGATCAGAATGAACTTGCCGAAAGGTGATGCCTTGAACACCAGCCTCAGCAGGTTGTTTTGCTGGGGGGGGGCCTGAAGTAGAAGGGCAAACATTGTCATGTTCATGGATTCACCATACCATAAGCGGTCGGGTCTTTCAACCGCCCACATCCTTGTCTTGACTCTCGCAATCAGCGTTTCGCAGGTTCCAACATGGAGTTCCACCCAGGCACTCCAGGGCCGATTTCAACTGCCTGGACACGTTCAGAAGCGTCATGGTTCCGCCGCGTTGCTGTAACGATTGGCATAACTCCTGCAGGGTGGCAATCGCGGACAAGCCGATAAAGTCCACAGCCGCCAGGTCCAGTTCGAGGCGGGTGAACGCGCGTCGATCCCGGCTCAACAGGAAACGGCTTAACTTGCGGGCCCCGTCCCGGTCCAGAGAACCTTTGATGCCCAGGTGCAGGTGGGGCTCTTCATGCATAAGTACGTCGATCTTCATGTGTGTAATCCCTCGTTTTCCGGATCCAGTTCGGCAAGCCAACTGGGAATGCCGTCGAACGCACCGTTGGAAGCGGCGACAACCACTACCGGCCGGGACAGATCCAGTGCGCGCACAGAACGGCGCACGGCTTCACCATCCACTGCGAGCGTCACTTTACGACCTGAGCGTCGCAGGGCGGCCGCCACTTCCGACTCGTCCATTTCTCTCGCATCCCTTGCCCGGTGTGGCAAAGAAAGACGGCGAATCACCACTTCATCAGCCCCGTACAGGCTTTCGACCAGGCGTTCCTGAAAGTCCCTGCGCCGCAGGCTGCGGCTGCGGGGTTCAACCAGGCAAACCAGGCGGTGTGTCGGGTACATCTGCCTGAGACTCTCCAACATGTGGGCCAGAGAGGTGGGATGATGGGCGAAATCTTCGTAAAAATGGCTGTCTCCAATGGTACGCAAACGCCGAAGTCGCCTGGCCACTCCCCGGAAAGCAGCCACGGCCTCACGGATCACGGAAACAGGGATTCCCAGATGGAGTCCCACCGCGATCCCCGCCGCCAGGTTTCCGGCGTTGTACGTTCCCGACATGGGTGATTCGAATCGCATCAACTGCTCTTTTGTTGACAAAACAAACGAGAACCCCCCGCCGGAGTGGCAGGCAACGTCTTCCATCGTGAGCTGATTCCCTGTGTTGAAACCGTAACCTGTTACCGGAGTGAAGGCGTTGTCCGCCACTTGCCGGTTCATGGGAAAATCGCTGCAGTTGACGATCAGTCCCGCGGACGGCACCTGGTTGACCAGATTTGAAAAAGCGGCACGATAAGAGGCCGGATCTGGAAAAAAATCGATGTGATCGTATTCCAGAGGAGTCAAAACCAGGATGTCCGGATGATACTTGAAAAATTTCGATGAACGGTCAAAAAAAGCGGTTTCATATTCGTCGCCTTCGCTGACGAAATCGTTGCCGCTTCCCGGTCTGTATCCGTGCGGCAGATCCAGCGGCCGCCCGCCGATAAAGTAACCGGGGTTTCTGTCTGCACGGGTCAACAGAAAAGCGATGAAAGCTGAAGTCGTGGTCTTTCCATGGGTGCCCGCGACTACAATTGAACGGTTGCCGCGGATAAAGTGACTGTACAACGCCTCAGGCATGGAAGCGTAGGGCAGATGGTGATTCAACAGGCACTCAGCTTCCGGATTGCCCCGGGAAACGATGTTTCCCACCACACACAGATCGACTTCATTCGGAATGTGGCTCTCGGAAAACCCCTTGTGTAGATGGACGGGCAATGCGGCCAGCACTTCCCCAGCCGGAGGGTAAAAACCGGTATCGGATCCCGATACCCGGGCCCCGCGAGCACAGAAAAGCCCGGCCAGTGAACTCATTCCCGACCCGGCAATTCCCGTAAAGTGAACTTTCATTGGTTGACGCGTTCCCCCGGATGCGGATGGCTCGCCCTGCTTTTGAAACAACGCTTCAGCATGTCCGGGTATTTTGGTCATGACGGGTTCGAGTGAAACCGCGGCTTCACTGCGGGTGACATTGTATCACCCCTGCCGGGATCGGGCAAGAAGGATCAATACGTGTACAGGATCAATACATGGTACCCGCAGCGGTCCCGGGTTCCGTGGGTTGCAGGCGGGCGGTGGTGTCGACTTCCATGCGAACCTGGACACCGAGTGGAATCATCTGGGCACTGCGGGCATGCCCCAGGGGCAGATCGGTCATCACGGGAATCCCCAACGGGGAAAACAGGTCCACCAATCGTTGCCACAGGGCGGAGCGTTCTTCAGGATTTTTGAAACACCCGGGGAATTCTCCCAGCGCGATTCCACGCACTCCACGCAGCCGATCGCCCTGAGCCAGATGCCAGAACAGGCGATGCAGGCTGTAGGGTCGTTCCGCCACATCCTCCAGCAACAGGATCCGGCCCCGCAACCGCGGGAACCAGGGCGTGCCGATCAGTGAGACCAGATTGGTTAAGCACCCTCCGGTCAAACGTCCGTTTGCCGCTCCGGCGATCAGGGGCCGGCCGCAATAAAACGGCGTGGGTCGTATGCCGTAGAGCAAGGCTTGGCATTGATCCGATGCGGCCGCGTTGTCCGCCAGCGAGGCAAAGGCCATGGGACCGAAAAAGACCACCATGTCGCGGTTCTCCAGTAACCACCACAACAGGATGGAAACATCGGATGAACCGATCACGACTTTGGGTTCGGGTATCTCCAGGGTGTCCAGACAGGACAACAACAGGTTCGCCCCGTATCCTCCCCGGGCCGCCCACAAAGCGCGGATATCTTCTGCGTGGAACAGGGCCTGCAGGTCCGCCACGACCGCTTGGGGAGACTTGGCCACAAAATCTCCGCGATCCATGATGCCTGGAACTTCCACGGGAACCAGTCCCATTCGTTTCAATTCCGCCAGCCCATTGCTGCGATACGGTTCACGCACGGGAGAAGACGGCACGAATAGACCGACCCGGTCTCCGGGACGCAATGGTAATGGTTTTAGCGGGGATTGGCCGGGATTCACGAATTCACTCCCCGGGCTCCACGTTGAGCGGCAGAATCACCTGCACGCGGGTCCCCCGCCGGCGCCGCGATTCCACCCGCAGGCGTCCATTGTGCAGGTCCACGATGCGGTGGATGATAAACATGCCCAAACCGGTTCCGCTGTCCTTGGTCGAGTAATCCATATCAAACATGCGCTCCACTTCCCCTGAATCCATCCCGGCCCCATTGTCCTCAAAGGTCAACTCCACTTCGGATGCTTTTTTCTGCAGGCCGACCCTGACTTCTCCCGGCCCTTCTTCCATGGCTTCAACGGAATTGGAAAGGATGTTCTTAACCATTTGGCGGATCTTTACCACATCCATGCGAACGCTGAGACGGTCAGGCACCGGGTCCAACTGAAATACAATACCGGGATAGACCTGGCGGAAATGATTGACCTCTTCCCGGAGCAGTTCATCCAGCAGGAAATCACCGGCTTCAATGGTGTCGAGGCGGGAAAGGTCGAGAAACCCGTAAGAGACCTTTTTCAAATGTTCGGTTTCATCCACGATGAAATCAACGGATTTGCGAATGGTCTCCTCATAGCCCGCGCGCTTGTCCTGCAGGGAGCGCCGGATCTGTTCCGCGGACAACTTGATTGGAGTCAACGGATTCTTGACCTCGTGAGCCACCCTGCGTCCCAGGTCAACCAGGGTTTTCATGCGTGAGATTTCTGAAATATTGCGTTTCTGCGCCGTGATTCCGCGTATCATTTTGTTGAAGCCGTTGTATAACGCCTGCAGTTCATGTTCCCTGGGCAGGGGTTTCAGTATGGGAAGCCCGCCTGTTTCCACTTCCGCCATACCCTGGTTGAGTGTACGGATGGGATCAAGGATACGATCACGGAAAAAAACAGCCACAGCCACGCCGATCAGCCCCATGAAAAAGATCATTACGATAATGAAGTCCGCGTAGGAATCTCCTCCGCCATACAGGCCAGGCCACGCGTGATCGAAATCCAGGCGGAACACCAGGTCGCTGTTGCGGAAATATACGGTTTGTTTCTCTTCCCGGCGGCGAAAAACAAATTTCTGATTGCGCTGGCTGAGCAATTCCATGACTCGTGAATCCATGTACTCGGGAATGCGTCCGCGCAGGATCTGCCGGATATCTGAAGTAAACTGGCGTTCACCGCGACGGAAGACCGTTACATCCGCGTTGATCATGCGCGACAGGAAAAAGACCTGATTGCGTGATATACCCTCTTCAAGGTCCAACATGCCGTTGACAATGTTCTGGGCCGTGCGCCCCTGGTCAAACATATGACGCATGCGCTCCCGTTGCATAGAATCGCGGTGAAAGTTCAATGAAAACAGAGAAAAGATCACCCCGGTGAACAGGACGATGAGTACGAGAATGGCAAACACCCGCATGGAAAAGGAATGGGTCAGGCGTTTCCAGGAAATCACCCGCAATGACTGCAAAGCCGGCAGTACAGACAAGGCCAGAAAGAACAGCAGCAGACGGATCCAGCCGGCCAGGCGGCCCAACAACGATGGCAGTCGATAGTAGATCATGATGGGGTCCGCGCCACCGGTGAATACGTACCCGGCAAACACCGCGTTTTCATGTTTGAAACGCACCCAGCGCCCGTCATAACGAAACAGATCACTTACATCCTGGAGGTTGACCTGGCCGGGATTTTCCAGCACTTCGCGGTCGCGATTCAACTTGATGTAGTTCATCGGGGTCGGCCCCAGGCGCGGGTCCAGAGCGAAAATATTCCGTTCGTCCTGTTGGCGCAAAATCAGTTCGGGCGAATTGAGTACCTGGATCACGATAAAGCCCAGGTGACGGCCCCGGGAAGATACGGAAATCGACGCCCTTGCCATGGCGATTTCACGCCCGTACAGGCGCGCCCGCGCGTCTTCCACCGCCCAGACCGGGAAAAACCGGGGATCCTCAGCCGATACGTAGGGTACCTGGTGAGAGAACTGCTTGGCCACCTCCATTTCGGGAGACAGGATGGTGATACTGGAAGGAATATTTTCCCTGGCTGCAAGTGTGTTGCGCCACAGGTCACGCAGAGTGGTGTCACCCTCCATGGTGAAAAACACGGAAAGATCCGGGGCGGCCATGTTTATCTCGTGCACGATTTCGCGAGCGATCAATTTGGCGTAATTCCCCTGGTTCAGAAAAATGTGCCGCAGGTTGTCTGTGATGAACTCACGTTTATTGGCTTCATCGCGGGTGGTGGTCAGGGAAAAGATCGACAAGGCCAGCAGCCCCATCACCAGTACGCGTCGGAAGATACCGGGTCGCATCAGCAGCATGGCCGGCACCATGGCGGCGGCAAGGGCGAAAGGAACCAGCAGCGGCGGCCAGAGCCAGGCCACAACGGTTACAGCAGCAACCTGGAAACCCAACAGACCCGCGCGGGCCGCAATTTGTAACGGAAAACGAACCCGATGAAGTCCCGGCAACGGAAAAGCCTGCCACAGAAACAAGGTCAGTATCAGGGCCAGGAATTCCGGTTTCAAGGTGAAGGTGCCGAAATGAAAAGAGACGCGCTGCAACAACGAATAGCTGCCCCATATTGCAGCAATCAGCACTCCGTCGGCCAGAACCACCGCCGGCTTGAACGGAATGGGACGCCGTATTCGTGCAAAGGAGAGAAAAAAAAGCCACAGGCTCATGACCAGTATCTGGAATACCGATAGCAGGGAAAGGCCGTTAATCTGAATCAACAGTGAACCCCGGCTCCAGAAAGATGCCAGGTAAGCCGCTGCCAGCGTAAGGACCAGACCGATCAATCCGCTCAGCCACAGGGCAAACGGCCGCTTGACACGGGCCAGCCAGAGAAGAATCAGCATCATTGCCAAAGCGGCCGGTACGGCGGCCTGAAGCAGGCGTCGCTGCCTCAGATGCTGAAGTACCTGGTTATGGATGACTTTCATGTTCAGGACCAGGCGGCCTTCAGCGGCACTCAACGGTACGCTGATGATGTATACGCCGGACAGACCATCGTATTCGTATTGATCCCTTGCTTGAGGAGACGGGTTGCGCAGAATCATCAGTTCGTGCTGGGCCAGGGGGAAATCAAAGCGGCCCGGAATGAAATCCGGAGTCACCCGAAACAACGGCGCGATATAGCGCAACGCCCCTCCGGCATCCACCATCATAAAAATGCGATCGCCGCGCCGTTCCAGCCCCCAGTCGTTATTTCCGCCGCTGAAAGCCACCGGAGACACAGGCACGCTGCCGTGGTACCATTGGACTCGGCCCTCCACCAGCTTGATCAGGGCTTCCTGGGGAAGCGGATCCGGCAAATCTCTTCCGGCACGGGAAAGCGCGGCCAATTCATGCGCCCGTTTCTGAATGGCCTGCATGCGCTCCAGCAGCAAGGCGTCGCTTTCAGCTACCTGCGTACGGATTCGGGAGATGACTTTCTCAGGAGAGACGGCGGACCCGAATGCGAACACCCACAATCCCGCCAGCAGCATCAGGACCGCGGCCGGCGCAAGCCGGGCTAAAGCCGCACGCCTTTGAGATAATAGAGTTTCCATTCCGGATCACGACGGATAAAAAAGATGAATTTGTACATCACCGTGCGTTGGATACGGCGATGGGTCAACTGCACGTTGAGAGACTGAATGGCGTAGTTTTCCTCTATATAATTGGAAGACCACTCCAGTTGCTTGACCTCGTACTCACTCAAACGCTTGGAAAATTCACGCACGAAACGAGGTGAACGCAAAAAACCGTTCAATGTAAACGGCTCTTCCATTTTTACCGACACACGGGTGGCACAAATGGGATTCAGGCGGGAAAATTCATGAGAGTCAAACGCCTCCTGGACGGGTTGAAGCAACAGGAATTGCTGCACGGCCACCGCCAGTGCAATCCAGATGCGCATCGCTCGCCGGCCTCCCCGCTTCAATAATGGAGTTGCGAGCGAACCGGATACTGTCTGATCCGCTCCCGCCCCTTGAGAAAATCCAGTTCAATCAGGAACTCCAGGCCGACCACATTGCCTTTCAAGCGCTCCACCAGGCGGATGGAGGCCAGTGCCGTGCCTCCGGTGGCCAGCAGGTCGTCGACAATTACCACGCGCTCGTCTTCACGGATGCTGTCGGTGTGGATCTCCAAAGCGTTGGTGCCATACTCGAGCGTGTACTCTTCGCGAATCGCATCAGCCGGCAGCTTGCCGGGTTTGCGGGCCAGAACCAGGCCGCAACCCAGGCGGCGGGCCATGGCGCCACCGAAAATAAAACCCCTGGATTCAATGGCGACTATCTTGTCGACGGAGCCGGTCTGATATGGTTTCGTCATACGTTCCAGGGCCGCGTCAAAGGCCGCAGCATCCATTAACAAAGGGGTGATGTCTTTAAAGATGATTCCCGGTTTGGGGAAATCAGGAATATCCCGGATAAAAGATTCAAACCGCATCTGCTCCTCCTGTACGCCGGATCGATCTCAATTCCACTGGTTTTTCTGAATTCATCTTACTCAAAAGCCACGGGAAATCAAGTACCGCGCTCTACCGGGCGCCCTGCTTTTGCAGGCACGAAGGCACTTCCAGATCATTGGCTTCCAGAAGCTCTTTGCGCGCGAACAACTCACGTGGTGTTCCTTCGCTGACCAGCATGCCGTGGTTCATCAGAACGACCCGGTTACAGATACGCACCACCATTTCCAAATCGTGGGTGGCGATAACCCGGGTGGCGGCCAGATTGTTGATGCGCTCAAGCAGGCGCCTGCGGCTTCCCGGATCCAGGCTGACCAGGGGTTCATCCAGGACAACGATCTCGGGACGCATCACCAGAACCGTTGCCAATGCCGCTTTCTTTTTTTCTCCCAGGCTGAGGTGAAGCGGTGAGCGCTGGCGCAATTCCCACAATCCCAACTCGCGCATGACGGCTTCCGCCCGCTCCCAGGCCTCCGCTTCCCCCAATCCGAAATTCAAAGGCCCGAACAGCACATCGTCCATCAGAGTGGGCATGAAAAGCTGGTGATCCGGATTCTGAAAAACCATGCCCACTCGGCGGCGCACGGCTCCCAATCGGCCCCGCTCGACCGCAATGCCGGCTACCCGGATCTTGCCCTGACCGCGCAACACTCCGTTGAGGTGACGCAGCAGCGTGGATTTGCCGGCTCCGTTGGGACCGACGATTGCCAGGCAATCCCCTTCCTCAACCTGCAATGATACGGAATTCAGTCCGGGAGTGCCGTCGGGGTATTGGTAAGAGAGTTCCCGAATATCGATGATCGCTGGGTTCATCACGCCGCAACCACCACTACTATCGCCATTGCGTAAACGGTCGGAAACAGCCATTCCAGGCAGGAAATGCGTGGACGTATCATGCGCAGCGGACCCCCGGCATATCCCCGGGAAACCAAGGCGGCGTGCTGGTAAAAATGGAATTCGATCACTCCCAGCAGAAAGTGCCGTGTCAGGGGCGCCACCAGGGTTATGCGGCGGCGGCGGGAAAGACGTTTTCCACTACGGGAGCGAACAGCGTCCAAGGTGTCACGGGCCTCGCGGCCCAAACGCGTCACGGCCTGCAATGCCAGCGTGACCACCGAAACCACGATGGCCGGGGCCCGCAACTGGCTCAATGCCGCCAGGAATTCACGCATGCCCGCCCCGCCCCATACCAGGGCGGCGGCACTGATCGTCACCACGGTGCGGACCATCAAATCCACAAATACCTTCCCGCGCGCAACCCCTCCGAGGGTTCCGAACAACCAGATCATCACCCCGAGCGCCGCAATGAACGGCACGGCAACCAGCAACATGCGCGCGCCCCTTTTCCAGGCCTGCTTTCCGAACGGTACCAGCACGGCGGCCAGGGCGAAAACGAAAACAAAACGCGGCCACTCATCGCGGGGAATCCACAAAACGGCCCCATACAGCATCAGGAACGAGAGCAGACGGATGCCGGGTCCCGGACGATCGTTAATCGTTGATCGCATCCATGCCATTCCGATTCTACTCCGGCTGGGGGATGGATCGCAGCCGCGACTCCACAATACGGATCAGGGGCGGCAATGTGATGATCATGATCACGATTCCCGGCACGCCCCGGACCACGGAAATCAATCCCAGAACGCCGCGGGGAAGATCCAGCCAGGTGGCCACGGCCAGCACGGCTCCCAACAGGACCAGGCGGTCCGCCAACAACACCAGGATCACCGTGGCCGTCAGGTTGAAACGCGGCAGAAGATACAGGCGGCGGGCCAGCAACACCATGACGCCCCCCTCCAGGGCCATGATCCAGGCAATGGGGGGGAAAAACGGAGGCATCCCGGTCAACACCGCGGAAATTAGGGGCGAGAGCACGCCCACGGTCAGACCCACCGGCCAGGCAGTCAGGCACCCGGCCATGATAATGGGAGGAAACATGGGCAGAAACTCGCTGCCCATGCCCACGGCATGAAACACGATGGGAAGGACGAGGGCCACAGCCATGAAGAGTCCGCCCAGCAACATGTCTCGCCCCGAATAACGGAAGGTGGCG
>JAFGNX010000044.1 GCA_016926835.1 Candidatus Aminicenantota bacterium
AACGGTAATTCAAGCCGGCTTTGGCGTGTTCCGGATCCGTTCCACTGAAAGATGCATTCCACACGATCAGGTTGGGTTGGCTGCATGTTAGCCCCGGATCGGTCATGATGTTGTCACCCTCGTTGCTTTCGGCGACGGTATCGTCGCAGTCCGCCACGATCTCAACCGGAACACCGCAGACGGCGGTCCAGGTGAATCGGCCGGCGATTTCATCCCCGTTCCCCAGTTCAGCGACGGCATTGCGGTCTACGATGGTTCCTCCCACGCGCAGGCCCACCTGAAATGGTCCGGCCGTTGAAGCGGAGTCATTCATCAAGTGGTAATGAATGGTCACTGTGTCCCCGGCCCCGAATGTGCTCGGAAGAAACGTATAATCCCAACCAATGGCCCTCATGCTCTCACAACGGATGTTGGGGGCGTCTGATTCAATGGAAAAAGGCGCATCACTGAAATCGTTGACGGTTTCTCCCAGAAGCCTTATTTTGATGGTGTAACCGGAGCCGGCCGGCACCAGACCACCGCTTGCCAGCCTGCCTGCGTTCCAGGCATAGGAGTGCTGGGTGCAGGGCAGTCCGGTGGCGATGACACCCAGGTTGGAGCCTTCTTTCCACAATGTGATCTGAAACTGTCCGGATTCAATACCTGATGAACTCCAGATAATGTCCCGGAGGGTTTCCATTCTCCACGCCTCGCCCCCATTGGGTGATAATACCTGAATGGATTGGGCCGTCATCATGGTTGACAGCGAAAAGACGGCGATCACGCACAGCAAAAGTTTGCATTTTTTCATGGTTCATTCTCTCCGGCCCCAATCATTTCCATCAATTGGGAAACCACTCTCAATATATGATTGCAAACGCAATTATCTCAACACGAAGTGTTTGTTTTTTTCCCGAAGAGAAACAATTTGATTCGCGGGAAGGGTACAGGCATAATGGCGGGCACATCCGCGTACCCATGATGCGGATGGCTTGAAGCGATCGTCCCATGCTCAAAGGCGTGACTTATTGTGGCTTGAGAGTTTCTTCGGCATGTGGTCACGCTGGATCAACGGTTGAAATCCGGGAGGGAATTTCCGGCATGCGCTTGCGCCATGATCGCATTGACGGAAAAGACAAATCAATGTAGAATCAAACTGTTCTCCGAGCCTCCGCGGCTGCGGCCGGTACCGGCCATGCCGTGGGGGCCGATAGGGTTGTTGGAGAAATCCAACAGCCTCCCGAAAGGCGGTTCAAAGCCGCCATGGAAAGGAGAATCACCCCGGTCCTCCTTTTCCAGAAAAGGAGGAATGCATGCGAAAGTGGCGATTTCTGGTGGTGGTAACTCTGCTGCTGGGGATATCCTGCTCCAGAACCGAAATCGTTACCTTGCATGTGTTTCATGCCGGTTCATTATCCGTACCTTTTCGTGAAGCAGCAACGGCCTTCATGGCGGAACATCCAGGCATAGACGTCAGGCTCGAAGCCCACGGCAGCCGGACAGCAGCCCGCCAAATCAGCGACCTGGGGCGAAGAGCAGAGGTAATGGCGTCAGCGGATTCCCAGGTGATCCGCAACCTGTTGATTCCCGACCACGCGGATTGGTGCATCGATTTCGCCACCAACGAGATGGTGATCATGTATCGCAATGACAGCCGCCATGGCGGCGAAATCAACGCGGATAACTGGTACCGGATCCTGTTGCGAAAAGAAGTGCAATACGGTCACTCCGACCCCAACGCCGATCCCTGCGGCTACCGTACCTTGATGACGTGGCAATTGGCTGAACGGTATTACGCAGCAAAAGATCCACAGGCGGTGGGCCTGGCCGGGAAACTTCGCACCGGTATGCCGCAACGCAATCTGCGGCCGAAAGAAGTGGACCTGATCGCCTTGTTGGAAGCAGGAGAGTTGGACTACATTTTTATCTATCGCAGTGTGGCTGAGCAACACAACGCGCCTTTCCTGGCCTTGCCCGATGAGATCAACCTGAAATCACCCGATCATGCCCAGCGGTATGCCGCCGCCTCGGTACGCCTGACCGGAGATGCTCCGGGAAAATGGATCACGATGCGCGGGGCTCCGATGGTATATGGAATCACTTTGCCTCGCAATGCCGAGCATCCGGAACTGGGAGAAGAGTTCATTGTTTTTCTGTTGGGAAAAGAAGGCCGGCGCATCATGAGTAGAAACGGCCAGCCTCCGGTTTTGCCTCCGAGGGTGGATCATCCGGAACGTTTGCCCCGGAAGCTGGCGGAGTTGGTGGCCGGCGGAGAGTAGTCCACAGTGAAAGCGTATACGGGGAACGGTCGCAGGGTTTTTGCGGGGGTTTTTTCGGTTTTCGGCTTTATCCTGATTCTTGTAATCGCCGTGCCTCTGCTGCGCATGCTCCTGGTGGTGGATGCAACGGAATTATCCCGCACCGCCGCTGACAATGAAGTTCGTTCCGCCATTATATTGACTTTGCGCGCGTCTCTGTGGGCGACCCTGGCTGCGCTGGTTCTGGGAGTTCCCCTGGCCTGGATCCTGGCCAGGCACAAATTCCCGGGACGGCGTGTTCTGGAAGGTATCATTGATCTGCCCGTGATCATCCCGCATACGGCTGCCGGTATCGCGCTTTTGTCTGTCTGGGGGAGACAATCCCTGTTTCATCGCTTTACCGGAGTAACAGTGGTAGGCACGGAAGCGGGAATATCCCTGGCAATGTTTTTCGTTTCGGTCCCGTTTCTGGTGAACGCGGCAAAGAGCGGCTTTCGGCTGGTGGACGAGCGCTATGAGAAAACCGCCCGCAGTCTGGGTGCCGGACCGTGGAAAACCTTTTTCTCCGTGAGTTTGCCCATGGTGCGAAAATCCATCCTCTCGGGTTCCATCATGATGCTGGGCCGGGGCATATCGGAATTCGGGGCTGTGGTTATCCTGGCCTATCATCCCATGACGGCACCCGTAATGATTTTTGAACGCTTTCAGAATTTTGGGTTGCAATACGCGTTACCGGTCACCGTGCTGTTGATCCTGATCAGCCTACTGGTATTTATCGGCTTGAGGCTGGTGGAGGAACGGCGGCGATGATCCGCATGGAAGGGGTCGAACGCAACCTGGGCAGGTTTTCCCTGCGGGATATCAATCTTTGTATCGCTGAAGGAGAGTACTTTGTGCTTATGGGGCCGTCCGGAGCTGGGAAAACCGTCCTGCTAGAGCTGATGGCCGGGCTTACCACTGCGGATTGCGGACGGGTAACCGGCGTGAACGGCCGGGCATTGGGGTTCATTTACCAGGACTACATGCTTTTCCCCCATATGGATGTATTTGAAAATATCGCCTACGGCTTGAAAGTGCGGAAAATGAATCAGGAAGAAATCCGCGCGCGTGTGGATAACCTGGCCGAGGAGTTGCGCCTGCTGCATCTTCTGCGGCGGAACGTGCGCACCCTTTCCGGTGGTGAACAGCAGCGCGTGGCCATTGCGCGTGCGTTGGCGATTCGGCCCAAATTGTTGCTCCTTGACGAACCCACGGCGGCATTGGACCGGGCCAACCGGTTGCGAACCCAGAAACTGTTGCGCAGGCTTCACGGCCTGACCGGCGCGACATTTGTCCAGGTGACCCATGATTTCGAAGAAGCCTTGAGCCTGGCAGACCGGGTAGCGCTGATGATGGACGGGCGTTTGATTCAGACAGGTCCGCCGGATGAGATCCTGACCCGTCCCGTGAGTCGAGATGTCGCGGACTTCATGGGGTACCGGAACATCTTTTCCGGTCCGGTGCGCCAGGGACGGATGCGGGTCGGCGATTGGGATCTTCAGGTACCGCTGGAAGAATCTGAATTTGCCTATGCCGCTATCCGTGCCGAGGATATCCTGATATCACGTAAGCCGCTTGAGTCTTCCGCGCGCAACCATGTAAAAGGACGTATCAGCGGGGTTTTGGGGTATTCCACTGGTGCGGAGGTACTGGTGGATGCTGGAGTCGAGCTGGTGGTGGGAATCACCCGTACCAGCCTTGACGAGATGGGTATCCGGGTGGGAGATGAGGTCGTCTTGACGCTCAAAGTTTCGGCCATCCGCTGTTTTGAACATTGAGGGTAAGAACATGATTGGATTAAAAGACGCACTGTCCATACTGCATGAAGCCCATCTGAGGCCTGTTATAGAGGCGGTTCCCTTGAACCGCTCATATGGACGGATCCTGGCCGCGGATTTGATTTCAACCATTGAGATGCCGCCGTTCGACAAGGCGGCAATGGATGGGTATGCGGTCAACACGCAAGACAAGGCCGGGGAGTTTACGGTAACAGGAGTGGTGGCCGCGGGAGACGCCCCCGGCAGAGTGATTGGTACCCACGAGGCCATGCGCATCATGACCGGAGCTCCCGTTCCCGATGGAGCGGATCAGGTGGTAATAAGGGAAGTCAGCAAGGAAAAGAATGGGAAGGTGCGTTTTTCCAGTC
>JAFGNX010000008.1 GCA_016926835.1 Candidatus Aminicenantota bacterium
ACTGATCACCGTTTTGTTGATCACCTACCTTCCCTTTCTCTCGACTGCGTTGTTGAAATAAGAGAGTTGAAGAGTTGAAAATGTAGGGGCGAAATATTTTTCGCCCGTACACCTGTCACCTCATTTCTCCTGCCCCTACCCTCAACTATCTCAACCTGTTTTTTTCTTTTGGTTACAGGGCTTTTGCTTTCGACTTTCGACTTTTCACTTTCGACTTCTATCCAGTGATGAGAACTCTACGGGCTAGTGATGAGAACTCAGGAGAACTTGTGATGAGAACTTCCCGGGACTTGTGATGAAAATCCATTACATAGCCCACAGGCAGGTATCATCACAGTGTTCATGAGAGCATTATCACAGTTCGGACAGGCATTCTGAACTGAGCCGCCTGGCCGGATTCCTCATCACCGACTCTCCTTAGTGCCGTCACAAGGCTTTTACTTTTCACTTTCAACTTTTCACTTTCAACTTTTCACTTTTCACTGAGTGTCTTCCTGCCACCTGTCACCTGTCACCTGATTTTGGGTTCTCATCCCCGTAGTGAGGGTATTTTACGATAAATCGGGAATACAAGAGGAATTGGAAATGAATTCAAAATGATGAGTGGCAGCGCTACGGGAACGCCTCGACATGCTGAGGTACTCCGAAGCATCCGGGCGAGGCTTCCCACGCTCGTTTCACTCGCTACGGGGATTGATGAGCGGCTGCTGCCGCTCACCCTGCGGGCGGCTCGTTTACACTCGCCGTGCTGATCCGGATATGCCGGATCAGTCGAACCCGGTACTCCGGGGTTCTCATCCCCGTAATTAGGTAATTTCACGAATAATATGGAAATAAAGACAGAAATTGTGAATTACTTGAAAATTGCGAATGGCAGCGCTACGGGGATTCGAACCCCGGTTTGATGACTGAGAATCACCCGTCCTAACCCCTAGACGATAGCGCCGCCCGGAAAATACGGTTATTCGATCACGGACACTACTTCAATCCATCCCGGGATCCGCGTGTCCGATTCGATGCGATGGCTGGGAAGCAGGGATTCGAACCCCAATTCTATGATCCAGAGTCATATGTCCTACCGTTAGACGACTTCCCAGCTCTGGAAACTATATTATACCAATTTCTGCCCTTTTTTCAACCCGGGAACCGTGATTTTTTCCACCTGCTTTTGCCTACAAAAAAAAGGGCCCTTCCTTTTCAGGAAGGGCCCCTGGATCTGTCCTGTATGAGCCGGGATCAATACATCCCGCCCATTCCGCCGCCGGCGGGCATGGGAGGTGTTTTGTCTTCTTCGGGGATTTCGGAAACAAGTCCTTCCGTGGTCAACAGCAGACCGCCGACAGAGGCCGCGTTCTGCAGTGCCGTACGCACAACCTTGGTGGGATCGATAATCCCAGCTTCGAGCATGTCCGTATATTTCTCGGTTAATGCGTCGAAACCGAAGTTGAGGTTACGGGAACGGCGAACCTTCTCGATAATGGCACTGGCCTCGTAACCCGCGTTGGCCGTAATCTGGCGCAAGGGCTCTTCAATGGCCTTGAGCAGGATCAGGATACCGTACTGCATATCGCCTTCCAGCTTCATTTTCTTCAGGGTATCCGCACTCTTCAAAAGCGCGATTCCACCGCCGGGTACGATTCCCTCTTCAACGGCCGCCTTGGTGGCGTGCATGGCATCTTCCACCCGGGCCTTTTTTTCCTTTAATTCAGTTTCGGTAGCCGCACCGACGCGAATCACGCCGACACCGCCTGAGAGCTTGGCCAGGCGTTCCTGAAGCTTTTCACGATCGTAATCTGAAGTGGTGTCTTCAATCTGGCGCTTGATCTGCTGGATCCGGCCTTTGATATCCGCATCCGTACCGCCGCCTTCAACGATGGTGGTGTTGTCCTTGTCCACCGTGACCTTTTTGGCGGAACCCAGGTAATCCAGGCTGACGTTTTCCAGTTTCATCCCCAGTTCCTCGGAGATCACTTTGCCGCCGGTCAGGATGGCGATATCTTCCAACATGGCCTTGCGCCGGTCACCGAATCCAGGAGCCTTAACGGCAACGACATTCAGCATGCCACGGACCTTGTTGAAAACCAGAGTGGCAAGCGCTTCGCCCTCAACGTCCTCGGCGACAATCACCAGCGGACGGCCGGACTTGGCGATCTGTTCAAGCAGAGGCAGCATTTCCCGCAGGTTGGAGATCTTTTTCTCGTGCAGAAGGATAAACGGATTTTCCATGGCGACTTCCATGCGCTCTGCATCCGTTACAAAATAGGCGCTGAGGAAACCGCGATCGAATTGCATACCTTCGACAAATTCCAGGGTGGTTTCCAGAGACTTGCCCTCTTCAACCGTGATTACACCGTCTTTGCCCACCTTATCCATGGCTTCGGCGATGATGCTGCCGATAGAGACATCGTTGTTGGCGGAAATGGTTCCCACCTGCGCAATCATCTGACCGGAAACGTTCTTGCTCATTTCCTCCAGGTTCTTAACCAGTTCGGCTACACCCAGGTCAATGCCTTTCTTGATCAGCGTGGGATTGGCCCCGGCGGCAACCATTTTGAGGCCTTCCTGGTAAATCCGCTGGCCCAGCACAGTGGCGGTGGTGGTGCCATCACCGGCGATATCGGAAGTTTTGGAAGCCACTTCCTTGATCATCTGCGCTCCCATGTTCTCCAGGGGATCTTCCAGCTCGATCTCTTTGGCCACGGTTACGCCGTCTTTGGTAACAGTAGGAGACCCAAACTTCTTTTCCAGCACAACATTGCGGCCACGGGGCCCCATGGTGGCTTTCACCGTATCCGACAACTGATTAACGCCACGCAGAATGGCCTGGCGTGCATCCTCACCCAAGGTGATTTTCTTTGCCATTTTCTCCTCCTTTAGACAGAAATGTCAGGTTTTCTTTAGGGTGGTATTATAATATAAAGATAGCGTTGATGTCAAACGCAATTAACTATAGTTATACGCGGGAAAAGTATAATTCAAATTTATTTTCTTTTTATTTCTTGCGTTTTCTCTGATTTTTTACGTTTTTCTTTGATATTCAACTTTTGTAACTTTTTTTTAATGGTATTTCTATGCAGTTTCACCACAGAAGAAACGCGGCATACGTTGTAATCGTTCTTTTCAAGAATTGCGATTAGCAATGTCTTTTCAAACTCCTGCATGATTTCTTGAAAATACAAACGGGAATTGGCTGATTTCACCGCCAGGATTTTCATCTGGCGCTTGATGGTTAAGTTGCTGAATTGATCAGCCAATTCCAGGGTTTTCTTGTCCATTTGTTTTCCTGAAAAAATCCTGAACCTGCTGGCGATACTTACCGGGTACGGCCTGAAGTGCCAGGTTGACGGTCCGCAACAGTATGGGTGACAGTCTTGACTCGCGTGTGATGCGTTCATTCACGGGAAAAACAACCAGCAGGAATACAATGATCCCGGAAATCAAGATCCCCCGGACCGTTCCGAATGCGCCCCCCAGAATACGGTCGATGGAGCGCAGGGGGTCAACGGAAAAGACCTTTCGTGCCACCCATGTAACCAGGGCGCCCAACAGGAGTATGCTGACAAAAATCGTGCCGAAGGCCACAAGATTGGCGATTTCACTGTTGCGGATGGTTGCGGAAAGGTGAAGCCCGAGATCCCGGAAGAACAGGAATGACAAAACCACGGCCAGCACAAAAAAGAACAATGACAGCAACTCCCTCACCAATCCTTTCACAATTCCCATTACCGTGGATATTAGGATCAGGATGATGAAAACGATGTCGAGCCAGTTCAAACCGCTACCCATTATTGTTCTTTTCCGGTCAGTATTCTCAATATTTCCAGATACTTGCTCCGGGTTTGCAGGACGACTTCCCCGGGCAGCTGCGGCGGCTGGCTGTTGCGGTCCCAACCTGTTTTCAACAGATAATTCCGGACAAACTGCTTGTCAAATGCCGGGGGCTCATTGCCGGCGGCATGGCAGGATCGGTACTCTTCCGTTTTCCAGAAACGGGAAGAGTCGGGAGTGAAAATCTCATCCACCAGTACAATCGTTCCATCCGCATCCCATCCGAATTCAAACTTGGTGTCCGCGATAATAATGCCTTTCTCCTGCGCGAAACGATTGCCGAAACGATACAGCTCCAGGGCAAGGGAACGGATCCTGGCTGCGTTCTCCATACCCACCCGAGACGACAACTCCTTGAAAGTGATGTTTTCATCATGCCCGGACTCGGCTTTGGTGGAGGGAGTAAATATCGGCTCGGGAAGCGGATCGTTGAATTTCAGCCCTTTGGGCAAGGTGATGCCGCATATTTCTCCGGAAGCAGTGTACGACTTCCATCCGGAACCGGCAAGATAACCACGCACAATGGCTTCAACTGGAAAAACATCCAGTTTCCGTGCCAGAACAGCGCGATCCATCAGTTGTTCTTTATACGGTTTGAATAACTCCAGTTCATGCGGCGCGTCCGTTACCAGGTGGTTGGGGATCAAATTCCGCGTCTGGTGAAACCAGAAAGAAGACAGGCGGTTCAGCACCTTGCCCTTGTCGGGGATCAATGTGGGAAGCACGTAATCAAACGCGGACAAACGATCCGTAGACACAATCAGCAATTGGTCCCCGACCACGAACACTTCACGTACTTTTCCCGATTTGAATTTTGGGAAAGGCAATTCCACCGTAGAAATTTCAGTACTGTTTGACTTGGTATCCATCTTACCCCTTCTGCCCGCTGCAGCACCCTTTGGCGAAAAACGCGGCTATGCTGCCTATAGATTAAAACAAGGAATTCAGCTTTTCAACCATTCACCGGTTTTTTCGGACAAGGTTACAAAATGGAATAACCGACAATCAGCCCGGCAACCACGATCGACACCATGCTCATCAGTTTGATCAGGATATTCAGCGAAGGACCGGAAGTGTCTTTCAGTGGGTCACCGACCGTATCTCCGACCACACCGGCTTTGTGCGCAGGAGATCCTTTACCGCCCAGATTGCCTTCTTCAATGTACTTCTTGGCATTGTCCCAGGATCCGCCGGCATTGGCCATGAAGATGGCCAGAACAAAACCGGCTCCCAGCGCGCCGACCAGCAATCCCATCACCCCGGGGACGCCGAAAATGATTCCGGTCAGGATGGGAATCATTATGGCCAGCGATGACGGCAGGATCATTTCGCGCTGCGCTCCCTTGGTAGAGATCATCACGCAAGCGGCGTAGTCCGGTTTTTCCGTTCCCTGCAGGATTCCCGAGATCTCTCTGAACTGTCGGCGCACCTCGTCCACCATGGCGGAAGCGGCCCGGCCCACAGCTTTCATGGTTAATCCCGAAAAAACGAATGCCATCATGGATCCCAGAAAGATCCCTACGATTACCTTGGGATTCATGAGGTTGACTTCAAAAAGGGACATGAATCCGCTGATGTTGATGCGTGCCACCTCTTCAATACTGGTAAAGACTTTTCCGGCGCCAACCGCGATTTCTCCGCTTCGTTGAATGATGTGGATCATGCCGGCCTTGATCTCCTCTATATAGGAGGCCAACAGGGCCAAAGCGGTCAGGGCGGCGGAACCGATCGCAAACCCCTTTCCGGTTGCCGCGGTGGTGTTACCCAGCGTATCCAGGGCGTCCGTGCGCTGGCGCACTTCTTTGGGGAGTCCGGCCATTTCCGCGTTACCCCCCGCATTATCGGCGATGGGACCATAGGCATCGGTTGCCAGGGTAATGCCCAGAGTGGAGAGCATGCCGACCGCAGCGACACCGATCCCGTACAAGCCGTGCATGGGATCCGCAAATCCGCCGGCAAAAGCGAAAGCTCCGATGATTCCCGCGGCAATGGCTGTTACGGGAACAGCGGTTGATATCATGCCGGAGGAAAGCCCGGCAATAATAATCGTGGCTTCTCCGGTTTTGGATTGTTCAGCCACTTCCACGGTCGGACGAAAACTGGATGAAGTATAGTATTCCACGCTTCTTCCCACGATAATGCCCACGAATAACCCGACGATAATGGAACCGAATACACCCATATTTCCGGGCAACAGCAGAAATACCGCGCCCAGTGAACCGATCACGATCAGAAAAGAGCTGAAGTTAATGCCACGACCCAGGGCCTGCAGCAGTTGTTTCTGGGTGGCTCCCTCACGGGTCCGGACCAGAAAGACACCGAAAATAGAGGCAATGATACCGATTCCGGCGATCACCATGGGTAGAATGACCGCGTTAAAGGCCAACTCTTTCATGGCTGCGAAAGCGGAAGCGCCCAGGGCGGCGGCGGAAAGAATGGATCCGGCGTAGGATTCATAGAGGTCCGCCCCCATGCCGGCCACATCACCCACGTTGTCACCCACATTATCGGCAATGGTGGCGGGATTGCGCGGGTCGTCTTCAGGAATACCCGCTTCGACTTTTCCCACCAGGTCCGCGCCCACATCAGCGGCCTTTGTAAAGATTCCGCCGCCCACGCGGGCAAAAAGAGCCTGCAGCGAAGCCCCCATGCCGAAAGAGAGCATGGTTACGGTGGTCACACCCAGGCTGTATTTCAGCCAGATGTGCAGGATGATGAACCAGAGCGAAACATCCAGCAGTCCCAGACCAACCACGACCAGGCCCAGCACCGAACCGCTCCGGAAGGCGACTTTCAAGGCTTTGTCCAGGGATTCCCTGGCCTGGTTGGTGGTTCGCGCGGACGCCAGGGTGGCGGTGGTCATACCGATAAAACCGGCTAGCGCCGAGAAAAACCCGCCGGTAAGAAACGCGAACGGCGTCCAGGGGGACTGCACCTTGAGGCCATACGATAGGAAAGCCAGAAACACGGCGGCAACCGCAAAAAATATTGCCACGATCTTGTATTGCTGCCTGATATACGCCTTGGCACCTCGACGAACCGCTTCCGCGATTTCGATCATCTTGGCATTGCCTTCGGGCAACTTCATGATCTGGCGGTAAAACAACCAGGCGGCCAGAAGAGCTATGGCGGCTGAAACTGGAGCAATTCCGAACAGCAGGATCTTTTGCATCTGATTTCTCCTTCCCGGCGATGGGGGTTAGAGTGTAAGCGCCATTTTAATGAAAAAGCGCCCTCATGTCAAGGTGACGGACTTCCGGAAAGGCGAAATCGCAGTATGGCCAGGTATTCACGCGCGAGCAAACGCAGGTTGCGCAACCATTGTCGTACTCCCGAGTTGAGACGAATCTCGGACGTATGCATGCGTGCGATACGGAAATCATTGTACCCCAGATGCCGCATGATCATTTTCACCCGGGCCTGGTGATAGGGTGACGTACACGCAATCACCTGCCTGAAACCCAAGCTGTTCACCAGTTCCAACCCGTGGGTGAGGTTTTCCATGGTGTTCTGGCTGCGACCTTCCAGAATAATGTGTTCGGGGGCGATTCCCTGATGCGTCAACCAGTTTTTCATTACGGGTACAGCCGGGCTTCCACGGTAAAGAGAACCGTCCGAAACGATCACGCTACGCGGAGTTTGCCGGTACAATGCAACCGCCAGCTTCAGGCGTTCGGCCGTGCTGTAGCCGAAATTCAGTTTGGGCCTGAGTCCGCCGCCCAGAACCAGGATGACGTCTCCGTAATCGGCGGGAACAGACTCCCCCGCTTCCAGGCTTTCCAGCCAGGGCTGGGTGCATGCCGCCATGCCCAGGGCGATCACAATACCGACAATTGCGTAAAAGACACGTTTCATGCGAATAAATTCAGCAACGAGCGCCCAAGACCTAGGGCATTTGCCACTCCCGACCCCGATGGATTTATGCAGCCGCATGCCTGCGCAAACGTCTCATCAGATAGGCGGTGCCGGTTCCGATTTCAACCAGATTGAGCAACAACAATACAATGGTGCCGGCCACCGGAACGAAAGACAACAAGCCGAATACAACTGTCGCGGTCAAAAGCGCCAGCGGTACACTGGAACCTGTGTATCCTGCATGTTGCATCATGCGGCGGCCGATTGCAAAAAACACCACGGTTCTTCCCAGCACCAACACGGCGAACCAGGCCAGAATCAAGAGAAACAGCAGGGGGATCCCGATCAGAATGAAACTGAGAAACAGGCACAGTAAAGTCGCCGTAATGAAGACCACCAGCGCGCCCAGGCCGGTTATCCCCATGCGCCAAGTTCGAGCGGCGAGGATGCCTTCCGCGTGCATGACAACGCGTGGAAACAGAACGAATGTCAACAGGGTAATGATAAACCAGACAATGATCTTGGCGGCGCGGAAAAAACCCAGGGACCGGGATTCGGAAAAAATGGGGTGCAGCGAACTGCGCAAGCGTTTCAGGTCATAGCGAAAGTGGAGGTGGCCGCCTTCGACGCGGACCCCTTCCCCGCGGTTTAATTTTCCCCCGATCAACAGGAGTTCTCCCAGGATAACGCTTCCCGGTTCCAACTCAATATCTGCGGAAAATCCGATCACGTCTTTCTTTACAATACCGGAAATTCGCGCGCTGCCTCCGATTAGAAACAGCGACTCTTCCAGGGTTCCCTGAATGACCACATTGCCTTTCCAGGCCAACACATTCTTTGACACGGTTTCTCTTTCAGCGATTGATACGTCACGGTGAAGCCTGAATCCCTGGGCCGGTAGCCATGCGGTAACCAGTATCAGCCCCAGGCAAATCATGACAGATCGTCGCATGATCATATCGCCCGTGTCTGCCGTTGCTTCCGCCGGCGCGGAAGTACCATGTGATAAACAATCATGGCCGATCCGACAGATGCGATCAGCAGCAGCAAAAACAAGAGTTCCGCTTGAATCTGGACATTCAACACGGCGGAAATCAACTTGGAAAACGCTTTGAAAGTGGCATAAACCGCGGAAAACACCGTGGATATCCCCTGAAGAATCCCCCCTGCAAAGCGAAAAAGCCGATTGGAAGTGAACTGCATGGCTTGAACCAGGCTGTTGTTGGCAAAATCAAAGTAAACGTAAATCCAGGTAACCAGAAGCAGAAAACCTGCGGCGACAAAGGTCAGTACGGACCCATATGTCGGCAACACGGGAAACAGGCGGCGCATGACCGATTTTTCGATGCCCGTCGGAGGCGTGCGCATGGGCGGATGAGCGAGTCCCTCTTCCACTTTCAGAAACTGGCTCAACCGGGAACGGCAACCCGCACAGCCAACCAGATGATCACGGATCATGGCCGTTTGAATCGGGTCGAGACTGTTCTCTGCGTAGCGGACGAGTACCTTATTGTGTGGGCATTCCATCTTCAGCAATCTCCCTGCGAATCAGTTCCTTGGCCTTGAATATCCTGTTTTTTACCGTACCCACCGGCAAATCGGTTACACCTGCGATTTCTTCGTATTTCAACCCCTGTTGATAACGCAGCAGGATCAGGTGGCGGTATTTTTCCGGTATCCGGTCCACGATTCCCCAGATGTAATCCCGCGTCTCTTCTTTTTCCAGATTGGAAAAGCCGTCTTCGCGAACCACCTGGTCCGTGCGCGCCAATTGTTTGCGCGACAGCGAATTCTGATCCAGAGAATCCACGTATACGGGATGTTTGCGCACATGATCAATGACCAGGTTGTAGCAGATCCGGTATGCCCAGGTGGAAAACTTGTATTGGAAATTGTATTTGTGAATAACGGAATAAATTTTGATAAAAAAGTCCTGGGTCAACTCCACGGCGACTTCTTCGTCGCGCACCATGCGGTAGACAAAGTTGAACATGCGTTTGTTGTACTGTTGCATCAGTTGCTCAAAGGATGACCTGTCTCCTTTCAGGATCCGCCGAATCAACGTCTGATCATCATCCATTATCATTTACGGACAACCTGAAAAAAAGTTTCTGATCCATTGATCAAGGTGATTCCGCATCCATGTTCACCACTTCCGTGTCTTTCGGGATTTCCAGTTGAAAGTCATTTTCCGTAACCGTAACCCGGGCCAGATATTCGCGCAACATGTAAATGTGACGAGCCCCCCCGGAATCCGTGTGTTCAACCCGGACCACCCGGTGCTGACTATCCAGGCGAAGCCTGAAGCGTGTGCCGTGTTCAGGATCCCTGAGCACCAGTTCCTTTCCCGAAGGTGGACAGGATTCAACCACATCCGCATCGGTTGAAGCCAGAAGTCGCCAGATCCAGCCTCCTTGTCCGCCCGCCATGGTACCCAGGGTCAACTGGCCGGCCTCCGGTTCATAAAAACGATAACGGCCCGCCTCCAACAGAAAGATCTTCAGTTCAGGATCACGGTAGGTCCAGCGTATCCGGTTTGGATCGACAAACAACAGGTCGCCGCTCTCTTCAATCGCCAGTTCTTCATCATAGTATACCTGCTGCGTGAATGTGGCACGGAAGGGTTTCATGGATTGCATGGCGGCGCGCGCGGCAGCCAGAGCGGGACACGGCAAGGGGGCATCCTGCGGCAACAGGGGACGAACAACCAGGAACAGAATTAAACCGGTCAGGATTGTGAGCGGAACGATTACGGCAAATCGCCTGAACAGCAAGGGATTACCCGCTTCAGGCTCTTCCAGAGCCACAGACTATACCCAGGGCCACGGAGTTGATCTTGTCGGTTTCGGTTTCATTGCGTGAAGGGATGAGAATGGGCAACCGCGCCCCCATGATCACGTGGGCGACCGGGATCTGCAGGTAATAGGTAAACGCTTTGCCCAACAGATTTCCGGCTTCCACGCTTGGGACCACCATGACGTCCACGTTGCCGGCAACGGGATCGGTAACTCCCTTGTGTTCAGCGGCTTCGCGGGAAACCGCTATATCAAGAGCCAGCGGGCCATACACTTTGCATCCCTTTATCTCCCCCCTGCGGTTCATTTCCGTCAGTTCCCGGGCATGCTGGGTGGCGGGCATGGCGTCTTTGACTTTCTCGGAAGCCGCCATGACGCCGATCCGGGGTTCTGTTACGCCCAGGCAATGAAAAACGGCCGCCGCGTTTTCCACGATCTGTTTTTTTTCTTCCAGTCCGGGCAGGATGTTCAACCCGCCGTCGGTCATGCCCAGCAAGCCGGGATTTTCCGGCGGCCTGGGATTCTCAACCACCAGGATGTCGCTGAGCAAGCGCCCGGTGCGCAGCCCAGTCTCCCGGTGCAACACCGGCGCCATCAATTCGGCGGTGGACAGGAATCCCTTTAAAATCACATCGACTTTCCGCTCCCGGGCCAGAGCCACCACCGCGGCAGCGGCTTCCGTCGTTGAAGCCGCAGGAATAATGGAAAAATCTTCCGGGTTACCGCCGTTTTGGTTAATGAGACTCACGATCACATCTTTTCGGCCGCTGAGAACGAATTTTCCAATGCCCTCCTGATGACACAAGAGAATTGTGCGAATGGAATTGTCGTCCTCCGGTGACGGTACACCCACCACCACCTCCGGCCGGGATGCCGCAGCTGCCCTCAAGTCACTGAAATTCCGTATCATGCCTCGCTCCTGTTCCCGAAATTCCAGGGGGTGCGATGGATCACATGCCCTGGGACATCATTTTTATGAAATCCTGATTGGTTTTGGTTTTGGACAGTTTCTCAATCAAAAGCTCCATGGCTTCGACTTCAGACATCTGGGAAAGCACTTTGCGCAACACCCAGATCTTGTTGAGGTCGGAAGGATCGATGAGCAATTCTTCTTTGCGGGTCCCCGACCTGAAAATGTCGATGGCCGGGAAAATCCGCTTTTCAACCAGGCGGCGGTCCAGGTTGATTTCCATGTTGCCGGTACCTTTGAATTCCTCAAAAATCACATCGTCCATGCGACTGCCCGTTTCAACTAGGGCCGTGGCCAGGATGGTCAGGCTGCCGCCTTCTTCGATATTGCGGGCCGCACCGAAGAACTTTTTGGGTTTGTTCAATGCATTGGCATCAATGCCACCGGAAAGAACTTTCCCGGATGACGGCGTAATGGCATTATGGGCCCGCGCCAGACGCGTAATGGAATCCAGCAGAATAACCACATCTTTGCCCATCTCAACCAGGCGTTTGGCTTTCTCCAGCACGATATCCGCCACCTTGGTATGGCGCATGGGAATCTCGTCAAACGTGGAGGAAATGACTTCCCCGTTCACGTTGCGTGCCATATCGGTGACTTCTTCGGGGCGCTCATCGATCAGCAGCACAATCAAGACCACTTCCGGATGGTTGACTTCAATGGATTTGGCGATGCTTTGCAGGATCATGGTTTTGCCTGTGCGCGGGGCGGCCACGATCAGTCCGCGCTGACCCTTGCCGATCGGGGTGAGCAAATCCATGACACGGCCGGTGATCAGATGGGGTTCCGTCTCCTGCAGAATGCGTTCATCCGGATACAATGGGGTCAGTTTTTCGAAGCGCTTGTGGCGGCGCATCTTGAGCACGTATTCAGGTTCTTCCGAATTAATGGCTTCAACGGTCAGAAGCGCGAAGTACTTTTCTCCGCCCTTCGGGGGGCGAACCGAACCCGAAACCGTATCCCCGGTGCGCAAATCAAACTTGTTGACCTGGGAAGGAGAAACGTAGATATCTTCGGGACTGGACAGATAAGCGGCATCCTGAAAGCGCAGGAATCCATAGCCTTCATTGTGAATTTCAATAACCCCCTCCGCAAACAATTTGCCGGTTGCGTTGGCCTGGGCATTGAGAATATTGAAATAGAGCGCGTTGCGATCCTTGCTATCCGCTTCATTGAGTTTGTATTGCAGTGCAATATCCTTTAATTGCTGCACAGACATGTTTTTCAGCTCTTTTAAAGAGTTCATTCTCTCTCCTTTAACGATTCGTCTATGATGGTTTCGAGTTGCATTCGGCATGCATCGGATTTTACGGAAAATGGAATCGATCTCACTCCAAAACGATCATTCAGTGTTTGGATCTGGCGTTTGAGGACGGAAGAATTTACTTTATCACTTTTGGTCATGACTGTCAATATGGGAAAATCGAGGTGAACGATTTTTTGCATGAATTCCAGGTCGCTCTGCATGAATCCCCGGCGGGAATCAATCAAATGGATTAGGAGTTTCAATCTCGGTCCATGAGAAAAGAAAGCATCCATCAGTTTATGAACGCGCCGGATTTCTGTTTTGGGTGCGCGCGCATAGCCATAGCCGGGTAGATCGATGAGAAAGAACTCTTTGTTGACCAGATAATAGTTGATGCTGAGGGTTTTTCCCGGAGTCGAACTGGTGCGAGCCAGATTGCGTCGATTCAACAGGCGGTTGATCAGCGAAGATTTGCCCACGTTGGAACGCCCGATAAATGCAATGGCGGATAACTCCTCTTCAGGGATTTCCCGTGGAACAAAGGCTGTACGAAAGAGTTCAACATGACGAATTTTCATGCCGGCGGTAATCTCAGCAGATGATCCGTTACTGCAGGTTGGTGTCAAGAAACGGTTTGATCACTTTGCTGGATATGTTTTTTATTTTTAACGGCTTCTCCAATACCAATTCGAGCACTTCATCAATGGATTGAACAAAATGAATCTTCATGTCGTTGCGCACATCATCTGGAATGTCTTCGCGGAAATCCTTTTCATTCTCCCGGGGCAACAGAACGTGGCGGATTCCATAGCGATGTGCTGCGAGCACCTTTTCCTTGACCCCCCCTACTTGCAGAATCTGTCCGCGAAGGGTAATTTCTCCGGTCATGGCGAACTCGGAACGAACCGGAATTCCCGTGATCAGGGAAACCATGGCCACGGTTAACGTGATTCCGGCTGAAGGGCCCTCTTTGGGCACGGCGCCTTCGGGAATATGCAGGTGAATGTTGTACTTCTCCAGCCCGTCCGTATCGAAATCCAGCTCGAAAAGTTTGAGTTTGGCACAACTGAAAGCGGTTGAAGAGGACTCTTTCATGATTTCACCCAAACGACCGGTCAGGATCAGTTCACCCTTGCCCTTGAGAAAACGTGCTTCAATAATGAGTATGTCGCCTCCCGTGACGGTCCAGGCCAGGCCCATTGCCACGCCCACTTCGTTTTGTTGCAGTTTGCGGGTGTGGGAAAACCTGGGAACACCCAGGAACCGTTCCAGTTTTTCGCGGGTGATCTGAACGGCCGCCCCGCCTTTGTCGGAACTTTTCTTTTCCACGACCTCGCGCACGACTTTGCGGATGATCATGGCCACCTGTCGTTCCAGGTTGCGTACTCCGGCTTCGCGAGTGTATTCGTTGATTACGGCCAAAAGCAAATCATCCGGAATCACGATTCTTTCGGTATCAAGACCGGCTTTTTGGGCCTGTTTGGGGATCAGGTAACGGCGGGCGATCTCGCATTTTTCCCGCTCCGTGTATCCCGGCAACTCAATGATCTCCATGCGATCCATTAAAGCCGGAGGAATCGGATCCACGCTGTTGGCGGTGGTAATAAAAAAAACTTTGGAGAGATCGATCTCCAGGTCCAGGTAATGGTCAACGAACTCGTGATTCTGTTCGGGATCCAATACTTCCAGCAAAGCCGAAGCCGGATCTCCGCGGAAATCCGAACTGAGCTTGTCGATCTCATCCAGCAGGAAAACCGGGTTTCGGACACCGGCTTTCTTCAATCCTTTGATGATCTGGCCCGGATAGGAACCGATATAGGTGCGGCGATGGCCGCGGATCTCCGCCTCGTCTTTTACGCCTCCCAGAGAGACCCGGGTGAACTCCCGGTCCAGGGCCCTGGCGATTGAACGGGAAAGAGAACTCTTCCCCACTCCCGGTGGACCCACAAAACACAGAATCTCGCCGGTTGATCGTCCGGACATCTGGCGCACTGCCAGATAATCCAGGATGCGGTCCTTCGGCTTGTCCAGACCGTAATGATCCTCGTCTAGCACCTGGGCCGCGCGCTTGATATCCTTGTTTTCGCGTTTTTCTTTTTTCCAGGGGATGGCCAGGATCCAATCCAAAAAATAGCGGGATACCGTTCCTTCAGCGGAAAACGGGGGCATCATGCCCAAACGGTCCACTTCCTCTTCGGCCCGTTTCAGAACATGCACCGGTAATTTCGCGGCATGCAGCTTGCGTCTGTAGTCCTCTGCATCGGACTCCTGGGGATCTTCCCTGACGCGGCGGGGATCGGTCCGGGAACCGGTTCTCAATTTAAACACCTCTTTTTTTAAGAGGTTGAAAACCTTGACACCACGTTTGTACACATCCAGCTCTTCCAGCATCGACTGTTTGATCTTCAGGGGAACAGAGATGACCGATATGATAATGTCGCTGATTTCCGACAGCTTGTTGGCTTCCAACTTGGCGATGATTCCATGCAGCTTGACTTTGCGCAAGCTGACATATTCCTCAAAAAGCGCGATCAGGTTTTTCGAGAGTTCGAATACGTCCTGCTGTTCTCCGAGGAAGTCCTCCAATACCTTTGCCTGCACCAGGTAGTGTTTCGAAGATTCGATAAAATGGAGGATGCGGGCTCTTTCCAACCCCTGAATAATCACCCGGAAACTGCCGTTGTTCTGCTCCACCGATTTTTCCACCCGCGCGATCACACCCACATCGTAAATCTCCATCGGTTCCGGCACATCGCTGAGTTGATTCTTCTGTACAGAGAGAAAAATGTAGTTGTTGTATTCCTCAGCCGCCAGGCGCAATGAATTGATCGACTTTTCCCTCCCCACCAGGATGGGGATAATGGTGGAAGGAAAGGTGACCAGTTCCCGCAGGGGGATGAGTGGAATGGTCAATTCTTTTTTTTCAAGAGACATCTCGGGTCAACCCCTGCATATGCTTTTCATCCATGATGATCTTGCGGCGGCCCCGTTTGCGGGAAGGCAAATCAAACATCAGGTCGAGCATGACTTCTTCAAAAATTGCGCGCAGCCCACGGGCGCCGACCTCCCGGGAAACGGCCTCCCGGGTGATTTCTTCTAAAAAGCCCTGGGTGAATTCGAGTTCCACCCCGTCCAATTCGAACAAGACCTGAAACTGCCTGGTGATGGCATCTTTGGGTTGGGTCAATATGGCCATCAAATGTTCTTCCGTCAAGTCTTCCAGCACGGCGGTAATGGGGAAGCGACCGACCAGCTCGGGAATCAATCCGAACTTGATCAGATCTTCCGGCTGGACGTGTTTGATCACATTCGCACGATTCGTAGTACTGCGGACTTCCGCCTCGTTAAATCCGATCACGTTATGTTTTAATCGCCTCTGGATCAGTTTTTCCATGCCCACAAAGGCCCCGCCGGCGATAAACAGGATATTGCGGGTGTCTATACGGATGAACTCCTGATGGGGATGTTTGCGCCCACCGGTTGGTGGTACGTTTGCAACCGTACCTTCAATGATTTTCAGCAAAGCCTGCTGCACACCTTCTCCCGAAACATCCCGGGTAATGGATGGGTTCTCGCTTTTTCTGGATATTTTGTCGATCTCGTCGATGTAGATAATGCCGTGTTCCGTACGCTGACGGTCTTCTCCCGCCGCCTGGTACAACTTGAGCAGAATGTTTTCCACATCTTCCCCGACATACCCGGCTTCCGTGAGCGTGGTTGCATCGGCGATGGCAAAAGGCACATCCAGAATCCGCGCCAGGGTTTCCGCCAGCAGGGTTTTTCCCGTACCCGTCGGTCCCAGCAGCATTACATTGCTCTTCTTGATCTCGACGGATCCGAGTTCCGCCTGATGACGAATGCGTTTGTAATGATTGTACACCGCCACCGCCAGTTTGCGCTTGGCGATTTCCTGGGCGATCACGTACTGATCCAGCTTCTCCTTGATCTCTTTGGGGGTGGGAATGGGGGTTTTGTCATGCGCCTGGGTAGTTTCCGCTTCACTTGAATTGAAAATCAGGTTATACGCGGTCTTTGTGCAACGGTCACAGATAAACACATCCGGGCCCGCGATGAGCTTGCCCACGCGTGACTGCGAAACTCCGCAGAAACTGCAACGTGCATCACGAGTTTTTTTCTCGGTCATGACGCATCCGTTTTCATTTTCTGGCTTTCCGTAATCACATTGTCCACAAGTCCGTAATCCAGGGCCTCTTTTGCACCCAGGATGAAGTCCCGTTCGATATCCGTGGCCACGCGACGTTTGGGTTTGCCGGTATGTTCAACCAGGATCTCTATGGTTCGCTCCTTGATGCGCCTGATTTCATCCGCATGGATCAGGATATCCGTGGCCTGCCCCTGGTAACCGCCAAGCGGTTGATGCAGGAGGATCCGGGAATTGGGCAAAGCAAAACGCTTGCCCGGTGTTCCCGCCGCCAGTAGAATGGCGGCCATGGAAGCGGCTTGTCCGATGCATATGGTTACGATGTCGTTCTTGACGAAACGCATGGTATCGTAAACCGCCATTCCGGCGGTGATCACACCGCCCGGGGAATTGATGTACAGTGAAATGTCTTTTTCCGGGTCCTCGGCTGCCAGAAAAAGCATCTGGGCGATCACCACGTTGGCTACATTGTCATCTATGGCAGAACCAAGAAAGATAATTCCGTCTTTCAACAGCCGCGAGTAAATATCATAGGCCCGCTCCACATTGCCGCTCTGTTCCACAACGATCGGGATTAACGCCATCTTCTACCTCTCTAAACCTCTTTGATTGTAACTTTTTCCCTCAGGATTTCCAATGCCTTGTCTCTTTGGAGTGAATCCACCAGTTGTTGGCGACGCTCAGCAGGGGCATAATACTTGCGCACCTCTTTCAGCGGAACACCGGATGATTCCGACATCTCCCGCATGCGTTTCTCCAGTTCCTCCGCATCCGCTTTCACACCGAAGTCCTGTTTGACGGCTTCAATCAGCAAGGAAAAGCGGATGTTGCGCGCGGCCAGGGTTTTCAATTCGTGAATTCGCGCGTCCTGCTCTTTTTCGTCGCTCACTTGCAACAAGCCGGGATTCTGGCGGATTGCCTGCATCATCTCCTGCTGCAGCAGGGTTTCGGGAACCGGAAATGCGTTCGCGTCCGCCAACTGTTCAGCGATCGCGGCCATGATCCGTTCATCTCTGGCCTGGCGCGACTGCTTCTCGTATTCCTGTTTCAACCTCTCCAGAAAGGCTGCGCTTGATTCAAAACCAATGGATTTCAGGAATTCATCATCCAGCTCGGGTTTCACCATGGAGTAAATCGCTTCAACGGTAACATGGTGTTCCATTTCCTTGCCCGCCCAGGCTTTGCGTGCAAAATCTTCAGGGTAGCGGCGGCGAAAAACGACTGTTTCCCCGATCGAGCGCCCGGTCAACTCTTTATCCATTTCGGGAATTTCGTTGTCCGCTTCGGCCTCGATCTGCACTTGCAGGGGTTTGCGGGGAGACATGCGCCGATCATCCAGGTTCATGGCCTGATGCTTCAGAACGACCAGGTCTCCGGAAGCAACCGGACGATCTGTAACCGCCTCGCGTTTGCGGTTGTGTTCCAGGAAATGTGCCACTTGCTCAGCTTCGTTGAACTCCTTGACAGCCAGTTGGTCAGCGGGAATGGAAACAGTAAATGTCTCCAGCTCGGGGAGCTTGACCTCGGGTAAAACCTCTACCCGTACCAGGGCATGCAAATCCCCTCCTTCCTCGTATTTCACATCCTTTACTTCCGGGCGCGACACCACCTGGAGGTTGTCATTGCGGATTCTTTCTGACACAAAGGATTCAATCACATCGTTCAGGGCCTCGTCAATCAGGAGTTGGCGATAACGCCTGCGGATCACTTCAGCCGGCACCTTGCCCTTACGGAATCCAGGAATGGCGGCCTTGGCCGCATATCGTTCCGCGTGCGCGTCTATGCGCCTGGTCACTTCATCACTGGGTGCGTGAATATCCAACTCAACCCAGAGGTCGGGGGTTTGCTCTTTCCGGGCTTCACTATCGGCCTGAACCGGATTCGAGGCTCCGGTTATCGTGTTTTGATCTCCGGCGGAATCCTCTGTTTGCGATTGCGGGAGTTCATTGCCGGTTTGGGGTTTTTCTTTCATCGGTTATCTCCTGGGCAAATAGGCCGGATAGGAACCATCGACCTGGGCGATTGAAAACACAACGCTTTTGGCAGGGAAAATATAGCAGAATATTCAGTTTTTGTCAACGAATGCTTTGCGCACATCGTGGCGGATCTGCGCGACCAGTTCAGCGGCAGTGTCGAAACGGAATTCGTTGCGAAGCTTGTAGAGGAAATGCAGCCGCACCTGGTTCTGATAGATCTGCTGGTCAAAATCGATAATATGGGTTTCCACTTTGCGTACACTGCGGGAAAAAGTCGGTGACGAACCGATATTGGTGACTGCGGGAAATAACTTGTTTTTCCATTCCACTCGAGTGGCGAAAACCCCGTTGGGCAGTACCTGGTTTTCGGTGCGCAGGTTGATGGTGGGGAATCCGAGTTTTCTCCCCCTTCCTTCACCGCTGACCACGACTCCATCGATAAAGTAATGCCGTCCCAGCAAATGAGCCGCTTCCTCCACGTCGCCTCGCAACAACAATTCACGAATGCGCGAAGAAGAAACCCTGCCGTTGTTGCAGGTGAGAGATGGCACCACTTCCAGGTGGAAACCTTCACTGAAAGCCATGTCTTTGAGAAAATCAGTATCGCCGGTGCGGCCGGCTCCAAAACGAAAATTTTCTCCCACCACCAGGGCGCGCATGCCCAACCTTGAAATCAGAAAGCGGCATACGAACTCTTTCGCGCTCAGGTGGGCTATGCGGCCGAAGGGCTGAAAAATCACCTCGTCCACTTTCTGGCTCCTCAGGATGCGGGCTTTTTGCTGATCCGTAAAAATCAGGGGAATGGATCGGCCGAAATAGACTTTCGGATTGGGGCGGAACGTCAGCACCCGGGCCGACAGTTCCATGTTTTCAGCCAGGGCGCGTAACCTCTTGATGAGTTGCTGGTGACCCAGGTGGTAGCCATCGAAGTTGCCGACCGCCACTGCACTGGGTAAGGGTTCAATCATGGGCGGCGCTTATGGGACTTGAGAAAGCAGTTGGTGCTGAACAGTCGGATCAGGTTCCAGCAGTGAACCGTTTGATCGGAAAGGAGTCCACAGGCCGGTGATAAAACAGGTGATCACGATAAATGCCAGTGCGCCGAGGATGACGTGCATTATCCGCCGCGTTTGAATGCGCCGCTCTTCCAGCAGGCTTTCGTCGATTTCGTCGGGCTCGACCGGCAACTCGCGATGGCGGATAATCGACTTTTTTATCAGCCGGTAGACACTCTTGTACACCTTGTATTCGGTGAATCCTCCCAGGTCCACCAGATCCTGAACCGTGTTGCGGCCGTTGATGTACTTGAGCAGGTTGGCCTCGGTGTCACTCAGGAAAATCTTGTCACCCTCGGGAGGTTCATCTTCATTCTCTTTGACAATCATGATCTCATGATGTTGCATGTCCAGGGGTGCGGGCTCAAAAACCATGCGGTTGTTGGGAATTTCTTTGCGGATCAGGGGCCATTCATCCATCATCTGCACCCCTTCCATAATCAAGCCGTCCGTGGGCATGGGATTGATGCTGTAAAGGCTGGGATCCAGATTTTCCATCACCTTGAAATTGTATTCCCCTTTTTTCCACTTAAACAACGACAAAACAATCTGTTCGGCCTGGTTTCGCAGCGCTTCGCGAATCTGAGAATCGCCGATCAACCCCATTCCCGAAAGGATCTCACCGATACGCTGGTTGGTTCTCTTCTGAATAGACAAGGCCCGCTGCAGCATCTCTTCGCTGATCAGGTCCTGTTTCACCAACACATTTCCCACGCGCATACTCAGTTTTTTTGGAAATGCGTCCACGCCCACGATCATGCCGGCTTCCAGAATCAGGGTAATGAATCCATCCGCACTGGTAAACGTCAATATCCCGGTTTTTTTCTGCAGGGAAAACATCTGCAGGATATCGGGAACGTTGAATTCCTTGAGCGTACCCTTAAAGGCCATCATCCTCTCCCTTTACGGCAACAAGGTTGATCAGAATATACGCCAGGATCGACGCGACTCCCACCAGTTGCAGAAACAACGGAACCGCGGCAAATGTTTCCTTGAATGCATGCCTGGACGTCCAGAAAAATGCCAGCAGGAAATACACCGGTGTGGCCAGCAGAATATATGCAGTGAGCCGGGAGCGGGCAATCAGGTTCAAACCGGGCACAATCAGGGACAGGCCCAGTGTAAGGACTCTTTCAGAGCGCCGGCGACGCACCAACTCCTTTTCCTTGATCACCTTGGCCTCCAGGAACATGACGTCCTTGATCATGAATAACTGGTAACACTCATTGCACAACTTATAGGAGCGATGAACCGCCGTGCGGTCAATGTGCTTTCCACACTTGGAACAGCGAATGCTTTTGCCGATTCCTGAAAACACTTTGGGGATCAAAAAGAGATACAAAAAAAACAGCAAAAGTGACCATGCTGCGGGAAATTCAACCACCGCGTTTCCCCAGTTTCTCAGAAATGCGGCAATGGATACCTGCGGGTGACCCTGACTGAACAGTCTGCGCCACAGAAAGAGGGGATCCGGCATGGGTTGTTTCAATTGGAGATATTGCGCTTTGAGTTCCTTTATCTGCGGATAACGCTGAATATAGGAGTCCAATAATTTGCGGTTGCCGTTTTCCAGCAACGCCAGCGTGAAATTGTTTAAGGAAACAGGATCCTTGTCATCCAGCTGCAATGCGAGCCTCAGGTTTGCAATGCACTCCTTGATATTGCCGAAACGGTATTGAATACCCGCCAATAACTGATATTTGAGTTTTCCACGAAATTCTTCGCCGCTTGACTCCAGTAATTCCAACGCCTTTTCCAGGTTTCCCGCTTCGTACTCGTTAAAAGCCCGCATCACCACCAGTTGGGGATCCAATCCGGTAATCTCTTTCGCTTCAAGGGGCTGGCCGGAAAAGACTTTCAGGGTCGTAGCGAACTCCCTGGACTGCACGGAACGATCCAGAACAAGTTGAAACGCGGCCAACAGGATCACCGCGGTAAAAACCAGCAAGCCGGTCAGGATACTTTTTCTTTCCGGGCGTTCCAGGTATACCCACAGGAAACCCAGGATCAGGAAAGCCAGGGCTCCCCAGCCCGGGCCCACGACCAGCGGCCATACCAGAAGCACTATCACGGCAACAGACTGAATCCAGTTGACACGCCACTCGCCGTCCCTGAACAGGTCTGTCTGGGCCAATGGGAAGTATCTGAACAGCAGCATCACGGCCAGAACCATGAATACCCAGCAAACCGCTATGAACAGTGAATTCAGTATACGGTTCAACAGAAGATAGGCGGGATGGAAATTCTGCAGCAGCTGCGGAACCTGCCGGAAGGCGGAGGGCAAGTGCAGGGGGGTCTGGTGTTTGCCGACATGCAACTCGTTGAGTTTGTTAAACAGTTTCCATTCAGACGCGTTGACCCGCAGGGCCTGCCGGAAAAACCGCTCAGCCAGGTCGGGCTTTCCCTCACGGCGATAGTGGTCCCCGTAGCCTTCCAGGATCCGGGCGATAAAACGTTTCCGGGCATGGGTGTCGGCGGAAGTATCCAGTTGTTCGAGTTGCCGGATCATCGCTTCCGTCTGTTCCTGCGAATGATAGAGGTTCACTTTGCGAATTACGCTGAGGGAATCTTCGACCGTTCCCGGAACTTGCATGGGCAGCAACGCGCCCAACAGCAAGCAACCCAACCACGCCCTGATCTTCATTTGCCGCCCCCATTGGTGGCACCCTGCTCTAACACCAGGCGCAGGTTATGAACCGCTGATTTCAGGAAATCCGCTTCATTCAGGGAAAGATTCCCTTGTGTTTTTTCCATCAAGACCTCCAGGAGATCAAGAAATACTCGAGCTTTCTCGGGTTGCTTGCGCGTCTCGTGAGTGATTGGATCTGGAATGGCCCCGATGTTGATCATCCCCTGGGTGGCCAGCAAAACGGTAATGGCATTGATGTCGCGTTTCATGATTTCCCTTTGTAAAAATGCCCCCGGGATATTCTGTCGCTGGCTTGCACTGCAGCAGGTTTCATCATATGATTGTGATGGTAATATACCATAACCGGCGTACGAAAAAAAAGCCATGAGAGAATTCGACCTTTTGATCCGACTGATGAAACGCCTGCGCAGCCCAGTGAACGGCTGCCCCTGGGACCGGAGCCAGACCCCCGGGAGCCTGGCGAAACACATTATCGAAGAAGCCAATGAGCTGGCTGCAGCCATTCAATCCGGATGCGTGGATTCACAAATAGACGAACTGGGAGACGTATTGCTGCAGGTGGTTTTTTTATCGCGAATCCATCAGGAAAAAGGGCACTTTTCAATCCGCGATGTCATTCACCGGCTTCGCTGCAAGTTAATCCGTCGCCACCCCCATATTTTCGGCTCGCTTCGCGCGGAAACAGCGGCTGAAGTCAAACAGTTGTGGGAACAGGTCAAAAGCCGGGAGAAAGGACGTGACAGCGTCATTTCCGATTATCCCAACAGCATGCCCGCCCTGTCGGTTGCCGCCAGAATCGGCGAACAGGCCGCCGCCGTCGGTTTTGACTGGTGCGGATTGCCGGATTCGCAGAACGAGCCCGGTGCCCGGCGTCACGCTGCGGAACTGGCCCTGGAAAAAATTTCGGAAGAAACCCGGGAACTGAAATACGCCATCAAACACAAAGATTCGGCACAGGTCGCTGAAGAGTTGGGGGATCTGATCTTTTCCACGGTGAATGTGGCAAGGCTGCTGGGCATAAACGCCGAATCAGCCCTGCAGGCAGCCAATTTCAAATTCACCCGACGCTTTCGGTCCATGGAATCCCGTCTGCGCGAAAAAGGTGGGTTTCCCGCCCGCCTGAGCCTGGAAGAATGGGAAACCCTTTGGCGGGATTGCAAAGAAGAAGAGTTGAAGAGTTGGAAAGTTGAGAGGAAAGAAATTGAAAAGTAGGGGCGGTTCGCGAACCGCGTGTACACTGTGACCTAATACCTGCTTTACTTCACTTGACACTCACCAGTTTTATACTCGATTCAGCTACCGGGATGGATTACTGTTCGACCTGACCAAAATCATCCGGACACAGAGAGTTGAACCACTCTTCCAGTTTCTCGTCACTGTGGATGAAATTGCAGAAAAAATCCGATAAGATCGAAGTGCTGTATACGTATTGCGAGATAAAAATCGGCGCATGGCTTTTCAAGGCAATGGCCACCGCATCTGAGGGGCGGCAATCCACTACGGACAGATCGTTGTCGCGGCGAATATGGAGTTCCGCATAGTACGTGTTTTCCACGATATCCGTTACCACCACTTTTTCCAATTTCGCACTGAATTGAAACAGCATGTTTTTAAAAAGATCGTGCGTCATGGGACGGGGCGCTGCGATATCCTCCAGCTCCATGGTGATGGCATTGGCTTCGTATCCGCCTATCCAGATTGGAATGATTTTTTTGTCCTGAAGGGGCTTCAGGATCATTACCGGGGATTTTGAGATGGGGTCCATAATCAGGCCCATCAATTTCACTTCTATCAGTTTTTCCATTATCCGTATTCAGCGGCGGAGCAGGTTCCGGTCAATCTATATAGTATGATTCGACGGATTTGTCAATTATATTTTATGCGTATGCAGTTGCCGATGCATCGGATATACTTTGAAATTTTACTTGATTCCAAGTCACAGAGCTCATCAACATTACCTTGACACCCGATTCTTCTATGTGCTACATTTCTTTGTGAAAGAAAACATGCCTGCAATTTACTTTCGAACCATCCGCAGAGATGATTCAGTCTCTGTCGGGCCTATTCAGAGGAGACGAGATGAAACACAATCAAGCAACCATTGACGGCAACACCGCCGCCGCCCACGTCGCCTACGCGTTCAGCGAAGTGGCGGCCATTTACCCCATTACACCTTCTTCCGCCATGGGGGAACTGGCCGATGCGTGGGCCGCGCGAGACCGTTTGAATATTTTCGGCCAGAAACTGGATGTGATCGAGATGCAGTCTGAAGCCGGCGCGGCCGGCGCCGTTCACGGCTGCCTTTCCGCCGGATCGATGACCACTACTTTTACGGCATCCCAGGGCCTGCTCCTGATGATCCCCAACATGCACAAAATCGCCGGCGAAATGCTGCCCGCCGTATTCCACGTTTCCGCCCGTTCCCTGGCCGCGCAATCCCTTTCGATCTTTGGTGATCATTCCGACGTCATGTCCGTGCGCAATACCGGCTGGGGATTGATGGCCGCCGCCTCTGTCCAGGAAGTCATGGACCTGGCCGTTGTATCCCACCTGGCAACCCTGGAAGCACGCATACCCTTTGTTAACTTCTTTGACGGTTTCCGCACTTCCAATGAAATCCAGAAAGTCGAGGTAATCGATTACGATACCCTGGCAGCCATGCTGGATATGCGGTATGTGGAAGCTTTCCGGCATCTGGCATTGAATCCGGACAAGCCGTTCGCCAAAGTGGGCGCCCAGAATCCGGATGTGTATTTTCAGGGACGTGAAACAGTCAACAACCACTATCTGCGTGTTCCGGAACTGGTCCAGAAATACATGGATCAACTGGCTGCCAGAGTGGGCCGCCAATACCATCTTTTTGATTACATCGGCGCGCCGGATGCGGACAAAGTCATTATATCCATGGGTTCCAGTTGCGACACCATTGAGGAAACCATCAACTACCTCTGCGCCCGCGGAGAAAAAGTCGGCGCGGTCAAGGTCCGTCTTTACCGCCCGTTCAGTGTCGAAGCTTTCCTTTCCACCCTGCCGCAAAGCGTGCGGAGCATCGCCGTGCTGGACCGTACCAAAGAACCCGGCTCCATTGGTGAGCCCCTTTACCTGGACATCAAAACCGCTCTGTCCGGCCGTGACATCCAGATTATCGGCGGCCGCTACGGCCTCAGTTCAAAAGAGTTCACTCCCACCATGGTCAAGGCCGTTTACGACCACCTGGAGGGCAAAGCGTTCCACGGGTTCACCGTGGGCATCAACGACGACGTCTCAAACCTCTCAATTCCAATGGGACCGGAGATCTCCACCGAGCCCAAGGACGTCAAACGCTGCATTTTCTGGGGCCTGGGTTCTGATGGAACCGTAGGCGCCAACAAGAACTCCATCAAAATCATCGGCGATCACACAGACATGTACGCCCAGGGATATTTCTCCTACGATTCCAAAAAATCAGGCGGGATCACCATCTCGCACCTGCGATTCGGCAAAAGTCCCATCCAGTCTCCCTACCTGATCCGCCAGGCCGAATTCATAGCCCTGCATAACCCCGCCTTTATCGGACGCTACGATATTCTGCAAGGTATTACCGAAGGCGGCACCTTCCTGCTCAACTCCGATTGGTCAAATAAAGAAGCATTTTCTCACCTGACACGCGATATGCAGGAAACCATCATTCAAAAAAAGATCCGCTTCTACAATATCGATGCTTTGAGCATTGCCCGTGAAGTGGGATTGGGCAACCGCATCAACACCGTGATGCAGGCTGCCTTTTTCAAAGTGTCCGGTGTGCTTGAGGAAGAGGAAGCCATCCGCCTGATCAAGGACAGCATAGAGAAGTCCTACCAGAAAAAGGGCGAACACATCGTTAAAATGAACTGGGAAGCGGTTGACCGCACCAGCGCGGCGCTTGAGCGCGTTCCCGTCCCGGATAGCCTGGACGCGATCACAGACAGCCACGAACCCGCGCGCCTGATCGCTGGGGACGCCACGGATTTCGCCCGCCATGTAATCCGTCCCATCATGCACCTGAAGGGAGATGAAATCCCCGTATCAAAAATGCCTCTGGATGGCAGCGTACCCACCGGAACCACGCGATTGGAAAAGCGTGGAATCGCCCCGGAAGTGCCCCGCTGGATTGCCGATAACTGCATTCAATGCAACATGTGTTCGCTGGTCTGTCCCCATGCGGCCATCCGCGCCAAGCAGATTCCGCCCGCGGAGTTGGAGTCCGCCCCGGAATCCTTCACTACGCTGAAATCCAACACCAAGAACGATCATGATCTCGCATTCAAGGTCCAGGTATACATCGAAGACTGCACCGGCTGCGGCAATTGCATCAACATCTGCCCGGCCAAGGAAAAAGCCCTGATTTTCAGCCCGATCGAAACCGAGCGCAAAGCCGGAGAGAATGTGAACGAGGCTTTTTTTGAATCGTTGCCGGACAACATTACCGAAGGTGTGCCGGAATCGGGATTCAAGGCCTCCCAGTTCCGCACTCCCCTGTTTGAATTCTCCGGCGCATGTGCCGGCTGCGGCGAAACCCCTTATGTGAAGCTGTTAACCCAGCTGTTTGGTGAACGCCTGTTGATCGCCAACGCCACGGGATGCTCTTCAATCTACGGCGGCACCTTCCCCACCATTCCTTATACCCAGTCGAAACGCGGAAAAGGACCGGCCTGGGCCAACTCGTTGTTTGAAGACAACGCTGAATACGGTTTCGGCATGCGCCTGGCTGTGGACGCCAACCGGCGTCAACTGCGCGCCAACCTGGAAAAACTCCTGGCATCGGTCACGGATAAAAACCTGTCGGTTGCCGTCCGTGATTTGCTGGATAACTGGAACGACACCGGTGAGCCCGCTCAGAACCGTGCCCGCATCGCAAAAGAACTCCTGGCTTCGGCGCTGGAAGCCGCCGCTGCGGATCAACTTCCTCTGCTGCGGAAAATCATCGAATTGAAGGATTACATGGTCAACCGTTCCGTCTGGTGCCTCGGTGGTGACGGCTGGGCCTATGACATCGGTTACGGCGGCCTGGATCACGTGCTGGCATCCAACCGCAACATCAACATCCTGGTATTGGACACCGAGGTTTACTCGAATACCGGCGGACAGGCATCCAAGGCCACCCCCCTGGCATCAACCGCCAAGTTCGCGGCCGCGGGAAAACGTACGGCCAAAAAAGACCTCGGCCTGATCAGCATGAGCTACGGTTACATCTACGTGGCATCCATCTCGCTGGGCGCCAACCCCAACCAGGCCGTCAAGGCCTTCCAGGAAGCCGAAGCCTATAACGGCCCCTCCCTGATTATCGCCTACGCGCCGTGCATTGCCCACGGCATTGACATGAGCCGCACCTATGAAGAAGAAAAAAACGCCGTGATCTCGGGATACTGGCCGCTTTATCGCTACAACCCGTCCCTGGCGGAAGAAAACAAGAACCCCTTCATCTACGAATCCAGAGATCCCAAGATGGACATGATGGACTTCCTGATGAATGAAACCCGTTACAATACGCTGCGCCGGCAATTCCCCGAAATCGCCGATGATTTGTACCGCCGTGCTGTTGAATCCAAACAGGATAAGCACGAGTACTACAAGAAACTCAGTCAGTTGTAACCCGCCGCGGGGATGGGGGCAGCCGTCTCCATCCCCGCCGCTTATGGAGATCCGTTCATGAAAAGAGCGCCCAAAGCCTATAAAAACATTGAATTCCTGCAATCCCACCACGCCCGTCCTCTACGCATCCTGGCGGAATATCTTGAACCGGAATCCCGTTTTCACAAATTGGGCATTCTTCATTCAGTGGTTTTTTTCGGTTCCGCGCGGGTCAAATCCTCGCGTGAAGGCGGTGGCCCGACCGCGCGCTACTACGATGCCGCGGAGGAATTGGCTTACCTGATCGCCAATTGGGCCAAAATGCAGGGAAGCATCGGCCGCAGCCTGGCTATCTGCTCCGGCGGCGGTCCGGGGATCATGGAAGCGGCCAATCGGGGAGCATCCAGAGCGGATTTCCATTCCATCGGTTTGAATGTATCCTTGCCCCACGAACAATTTCCCAACCCGTATATATCCCCCGAACTCAACTTCGAATTTCACTACTTCTTTATGCGCAAATTGTGGTTCCTCTTACATGCCAAGGCGCTGATCTGTTTTCCCGGAGGCTTCGGCACCATGGACGAGCTGTTTGAAACCCTCACCCTGGTGCAAACACATAAAGTGCACAAACACAACCTGTCGATCATGCTGTATGATCGGGAATACTGGCGCGATCTGATCAACTTCGACAAGTTGGTGAATCATGGATTCATTGCCAGAGAGGACCTGGATCTGTTTCATTTCTTTGACACGCCGGCAGCGGGCATGACCTACCTCGAACCCCGCCTGCTGCGGTGTATTGAAGCGTTCAACCAGCAGGGAAACGGCACTCGCAGTCAGACCTTGCAGAGCTCACCCATTCTGCCGCCGGAAGAGGAATAAGGTGCGGCCGCGGGGCTTGACGAAGAAGAGATGATCTGATAATATCCCCTTTTCCCGCATGGCCCCTTAGCTCAATTGGCAGAGCATCTGACTCTTAATCAGAGGGTTGAAGGTTCGATTCCTTCAGGGGTCATGTCCATCCCCTTTCAAAACATGTGACGGACGATTCGTGAGCCGACCGCGATCCGTCTTGTCATTTGCCACCCGATTCCAGGCCGGTTTGCTCAACATCACCGTCCATTGTTTTCAACAGAACGCTGGAACCTCCGCCACAGCTGATAATGGTACGCATGGCAGTTTCCACGGATATGTTCAGACGGTGAACATCCTCTTCGAGCAAATGGCATAGAAGACCCGTAGTGGGATTCAGCGCTGATGGGAAAAACACCGTCACCCTTCCAGCAGGGGCATACTCATCTGTTATGAATCCCGTCATCAATGTATTTCCACCGAAAACCCGCCCCAGAACCACGCCCGAAAAGGGCCGTTTCCCGCTGCCCAAAAGCTGCTTGAGTGTTTCCTTAAACAAAGAGTACCCAGGCGCGATTCGCGAGAGGTAGTTCTCCATGCTTTCCAGCAGCCAGTTCCCCAGACGTGTCCTTACAATCAATCCGGTCAGGAAGCAAACAGCCACAACCAGCACCACGGCAACTGTCTGCGCAGCCAGTTCCTGGAGAGCTGCCGTTTCTATCAGGGTACGGGTGATGGGTTGGATGAGGGCCACTCCCGTCCGATACAGCCAGCGCAGCAACAGGAATGAAAGCAGTATGGGAAGCAATACGGCCACGCCACCCAGAACAGTGATCCTGACAAAACGAGCCAGCCTTGACCACAAAGCAAAAGGTTGCTTTTTCATAACCCGATTCTGGTCATACTCCGAAAGATTGTCAAGCAGACGGGATCAGTCGGAAGCCGTACCGGGAAACGCACGCATTCGACCTTCAGTGCGCGCGATTTCTACCGCGTGGATCAGGTGGCAGATCCAGCGGTTGAGGGGTGCATCCAAACCCAGCGATTCGGCCGCCGCCACGATTCCCCCGTTTATGAAGTCGACTTCAGTCATGCGCCGCTTGGCAATATCCTGGTACATCGACGTGTAGTTGTCATTCTCGATAAAGCGGTTAAAAAAAGCAACATCCATGCCCAGATCATATCCCGCTGCTGCAGCCACGGCCTGTCCCTCATTGAGCAGGGACTGCTTGAGTTCATCCAGTCGTGGTTCCGCGATCAGCCGGTTGGACGTTTGCAGTAACACGGACAGGGGATTGACGATGCTGTTAACCACCAGTTTGCGCCACATGTCCCGCTGAATGCAAGTTGAAATCTTTCCCGCCACCGGGGTGTCATCGAACACATCCCTGAATTCGGTGTCGGCAAAAACGGGCTCCAGGCGGACGTTCCCGCCCCAGAACTGAATATGACCCGGGCCCTGAAAGGTAACTCCCATGCCCACGATGCCCACGACGATGTGATGCATGGGTACAACGCCGGAAAGCGTTTTTTCAGCCAGTTCGCGAATTCCGAACCCGTTTTGAATCAGTAATATCACCGATGAAGCGTCCAGAGCGGGACGCAGGCTTTCCAGGGTGGTTTCTAAATCATATGCCTTGACCGCCACGATCACCAACGCACGCGACAAAGATTTCGGAAAGCCTTCTTGCGCTGAGAAGAAAACGGTTTCGTCACGAATGCCAGTGACCTGCAATCCTGCCTCGCGGATACGCTCAACATGAGATTTCCGCCCGATTGCGATCACATCGAGATCGGCACGATGGCTGAACGCCATGGCCAGCGCGCTTCCCACCGCGCCTGCACCCACAATCACAATCGATCTTTTATTTTGTTTCATGTCGGCCAACACCTCAGGCGCTCAGGAAAACCTTTGAATCCCTGCAGATCAATCCGGCCGCCGGTTCCAACGCATCCGGAACCAGCGGCCGGGTGGGTCTGGCTGAATCAGGTAAATTTTTCCGAGTACCGCTCCAGTGAAGCGGACATCTCATCCATGCTGTACGCTTTCAACGTAGTGGTGGAAAAATACCCGGTTTTTCCGAGGGCCATGATGGCTGTCAATGCGTGGTTGCCATCCGGGGCTTCGAATACACACACATAATCGATCTCGCCCATGGTTTTCCAGAAACCGTGAAATTTTCCACTGTTTTTTTCCAGATTCCGGGCAAAACCTTTGACAAATCCGGGGATCAGATGAATCTCGTCCATCCCCTTCGCGGTCATTGTCATTACCGCAATATACGTTTCCATGATAACCTCCTAGAACGTGCTCCCGGAGGTACCGGTTTTTAGTATACCTTACCAGGCCATTTTGGTCAATATCAGAGCATTGCTTTTGTTTTCCGTGAATGGCATATTCAAGGTATACCCGTTTCAGGAGGAAAACATGACAGGCATCAAAAAGATCGAAGGTATCGGCGACAAGTTCACATCCAAATTGAACGCCATCGGTATCCGTACCATGAACCAGTTACTGGATGAAGGCGCGACACCCGCCGGGCGCCACAAATTAGAGGAACGTACAGGCATCAGCCCCAAAATGATCCTGCGCTGGGTCAACATGGCTGACCTGTTCCGCATCAAGGGCATCGGTGAAGAGTATTCCGACCTGCTGGAAGCCGCCGGAGTCGATACCGTACCCGAACTGGCGCAACGCAAAGCGGAAAACCTCTATGCCAAAATGAGCGAAGTCAATAAAAGCAAAAAACTGGTACGCCAGCTTCCCGGAGCCAACCAGGTCGCGAAATGGATTGAACAAGCCAAGAGCCTGAACCGCAAAGTCAATTACTGACCCGGATACGGCCCACAAGCAACGACCGGTAGGGCCTGCGCAGCACCTTGCCGGTCCGTTCTCCCCACCCATGCCATCTTACCAGCCCTGCTTTATCCCATCGGGAGAATGGCGGATGCAATGGCATACGCCGCACCCACCTTCGAGGGAATCGATGCTGGATCTGTGGATGTGTCTGGGAAAGTGGCGTGAGCAGAACTTTCCCCGGATCGGTAAAGTAAGGGTCGGAATCAGTTCTCATCACACGTTTTCCGTCTATGAACATTGCCGCCATGAGTTGCGCATCTGCTTGAACGAGGCCCGTCCCTTCCCCCTGCGTGCATCCAGTGCGGCGCTGGACATTCCGGCACCGGCAATATCATCTCCCGCGGGCCGGCGCATCGTCATGGTCGTTCCGGTTGTCACGGGTGACAAGCGCTGGGACGGTATCGGCGTAACCGCATCGGACCTGATACTGGGTTCGGCTCTGACCCGCCAGGGATACCGGGTTTCCGTTACCCACCCGCAATTTCCCTCCGGACCCCCGCTGCAGATAGTTGAAAAATCGGATATTCTGGGGATTTCGCTATACGAGGATCTGTTTCCGGCGGTTCGTTCCTGGAGCAGAACCGTTGGCGACAAACTGCCTGACTGGGTGGCCGCGGGCGGCCCCATGGTCACGCTCAACCCCCTGCCGGCCGTGGCCCATTTCCCCCGGGGGAATCTCTGGATCCGCGGAGAAGCAGAGGGCGTGTTCCCCAAAGTACTGAAGGCCCTGGAATCAGCGCAATTGCTTCAGTTGAAAAACTGTGAAGGGGTTTTACTGATAAAGCAGAATCTGCTCATGGCCTGGGAATTTTCAAAAATCAACCGGCCTTCATTGCCGCTGGATCCGGATTTTGATTTCTCGTTTATTGAACCGCAAGCCTGGAAAAAAGGCATTGAGATCAACCTTACGCGGGGTTGTGAACGGACCTGTATTTTCTGCTCCCGGGCGCAGGGAAACAAGTTGCGCCGCATGCCGGAGCCATCGACCCTGTTAATGCTGGAAAAAATCCGTGAAGCCATGCCGCCGGATTCGGGTAAACCCCTGGCGGCCGTTCTCAACATCAACGACGATGACATCCTCCAGGATGCGGATTACGCCGCCCGGGTGTTCCAGGGCATTCACCGGGCCGGGTTCCGTCTGTGGGGGGTTCAGACTTCGCTTTCATCTGTTTTGAATCAGGGCAAGCCCCACGAAAAAGTGATCGACCTGCTTTCACGAGGGGAATACTTCGCGAACGGGCCATTGGTCTGGTTCGGCACAGATGCTTTTTTGCCCCGGCGCGGCAAGCGCTTATGCAAGCCGGTCCCTTCCGCGACACAGATGGAGCGACTTTTCTCTCTGTTTCAGGCCCGCAACATCCGCCATCACCATTACTGGATCTCAAGCGATCACATCTCCGGATGGCCGGAAATGACGGATGAACTGTGCCTGATCACGCGCTGGTGGAAAAAATTCCCCAACTTTCACATCCTGCCCCATTCGCCCTTCCTGATCCCATATCCGTGCACACCGCTGTTTGCCTGGGTTTCTCAATCGCCGTTCAAACAACAGCTCCGCTTCCGTGAATGGATGCGATCATCCGTTCCCTGTTTGGATTATCCACTGGTCGAACGGGTTGAATCCGCTTTTGAAATGCTCAACAACATGTTACGCGGGCAATCGGACGGGCACCATCCCGCGTTTTTGCAAAGCCTGCAACATCGCGACCCCGGAGCCGCCCTTGAAACGGCCCATTATTTTCTCCGCCAGGAACGGCTGCGACTGGAAGGCACATCCCGGCTGGATAAGAAGGTTCTATTGAGCCTGGATCTCGCCGGGGAAAAATTGCAGGCGGCCATCCTGGAAAACCGGATGCAGAGCCAATTGAAAAAGACAACAACCCGGAAAGAGGCGGCCCGATCATGAAAGGCAAACTGATCGTATTTGAAGGCATTGACGGATCGGGAAAAACCACGATCTCACAGCGTCTCGCCACCGACCTTGAACAACACATCCCCGTTGTCTGGCTTCGGGAACCGGGCGATTCCCGCTGGGGCAGAGAAATCCGGCGCCTGGCCCAACAGAAAAAAGCGGTACCCGCCCGCAAGCAACTGCGACTGTTTATGCGCGATCGCCACGAGAATGTGTTTCAACGGATACTTCCCGCCCTCAGATCGGGCCGCAGCGTGATTCTGGATCGATACTTCTATTCTACCGCCTGTTACCAAGGGGCCCGGGGCCTGGACATGGAAGAGATCCTGAAAGAAAACCGCCTCTTCGCTCCGGAAGCGGACCTGATGATCCTGGTTGACGTGAACGTTGAAACGGCACTGGAGCGGATCCGGGCCGGACGCGACTCAACCGCTCCATTGTTTGAAACCCGCCATTTTCTGGAACAGGTACGAGCCAACTACCTGAAACTGACGGGCAGCCACATCCAGGTTGTGGATGGCACCGGAGACCGGGAAACCGTGTATAAGGCCGTGTATGACCTGGTGATGCGAACCATCCCGGTTTGAGTCGGGAACCCGCGGGGTCCCCCTTTAACGACCGGTAATCACCGAGCCTGCGTTACAGGCTGAACTCACAACCGGCCAGGACGGCAAACGGCTTCGCTCCCTGGCTCCACGGTTCTTTCTCACGCTCGTTTTCCACCAGGCCGGTAAAATAGAACCGGGCCTCAGGCGCAAAACGGTATGACACGCGAGCCACGAGCCGCCGGTTTACACGGTCATGAAGAGTGTTGCCGATTTGCTGGGGATGATACTGTCCGTAATTCAGGTCGATCAGCCATTTTTTTGCCTGAAAATTGATGCCGCCGTACCAGCCTTTGCCTTTCAGCGGGGTTTTGTATGCGAAAAAGATATCCCGGTAATACAGGCTTCTTGGCCAGAAAATCTCATCTGCGTCGATGGGTCGATGAAAGCCATACCGGTCCCATACCCATTCACCGAACAGGCGCAATCTGCCAAACCGGAACATGAAATCCAGGCCGGTATGATCGTTGTACTGCTTCTGCCATTCCGACCCCATGCCATCATGAATTTTGTGAGATGCGCCGAAGCGCCAGTTGTCGCCATGAAAACCGATGCGGAAAATCCCCGCTTTTCCAGAATTGGTGTCACGGTTTTCTCCACCGTTTGTGGCCGCGATGTCCAACTCCATGAAGTGGTTTTCCCAATGCAGGAAGATCCCTGTTTCCCGCCACAGGATGGCTTCAGCGCGGATGAACGGCGCGGCGAAATTCAAATCGTTTGTAAGGGACTGGAAGTAGACACGGCCAAACGGGGTCATGGCTTTGCCGATGACTACCCGGAATTGTCCGATATCAAAACGCAGGTTCATCTTCGACATCACCACGGCGTCAACCGCGAAATTGGCCAGGTAATCGTCCCTGAATTCATCTTTCAGGATGTTTTTGCCAAACGGCTGGTTCAAGAAGAGTTCCGCTTCAACGCTCAGCAGACCCCACTGGTTTTTTTTGCGCAACTGGAGTCCCAGGGCCGCTTCCGCGCCGAAAGAAAACTCCACGCCGCTCCAGTACAAACGCTGGTCGTTCAAAGTATACGCCCTGAAATCCAATTCCAGATCCAGGGTGGTTTGTGAAGACAGGGCGATGGTTTCCTTACCGTGCAGGCATCCGCCGTACAGAATCACGTACAACAGGACGAATCGCACAAGCAAAGGTTTCCGGGCCACACATTGTGTACGCATGATTCGCTCCAGTTTGCGACTTAGAATATCAGGGATATCCCCCACATCAAATGGTGGGTGACAAACTCCATGGCCAGATTTCCGGCCCCTCCATAAAAATGCATGTCGTGCAGGTGTGAATAAGAAAACTTGTATTCCAGATAGGCTCCCAGGTGCGGACTGAATTTGCAGCGCGTGCCGATACCAAACGAAAAATTGAAATTCCGGGGACCGGACCGGTACGCGTATTCACTCCATTCAGGAGCATCCTCCGCCAGTTTCAATTCCAAATGAGGAAAAGCCGGACCGAACCCGGCGGCGACGTATGGTTGCCAGCGCCCATCCGGTATGGCAATGGTTGGTGACAGCAGCCAACGGTAAGTCACAATCAGATTCAGGTGGTTGACTCCATGAGACACGCTCAGGTAATCAATGAACGCGTTTACCGAAAGAGATTGATCCATTGGTTTGCCCTCATAAGTACCGGAAACCCGGACCGGCTGGTTCGGGTCGTTTAAAAAGAGTTTATGGTGGGTAAATTCGATTCCCAGTCCGATACGGGGATTGCTGCGAAAAAAGTGGATCAGGCGATAACCGTAATAGGGTTCCGTAAATGCCTTCAAGGCATCGCTGAAGCGCAGTTGAATCAACGGACGCAGAAACGCATTGGGAATAATGAAATTGTCGGGGAAAAATGAATCATCTGTGAAATGCACGTCTTGAAGATGCAAGGAGTGGGCATTCCAATCGAGTTGAAGGTCTGAGCGCGTGGGAAAAGACTTGCCCCGATTGTATTCAAGGTAATTGAGCGTGGGCCTGGGAGCGGCAATACGGCTGGCGCAACCGCTTACTGCCAGGCCCGCCAGGATGAGTGAGACGGCACGGAATGGTGAAATCAGGCGCATCCGACATTCTACGGAGAATCCCATGGCATTGCAACCGCGATGACGCCGGGCCGGTAAAATTTTTCTTTACGAATGCATGAATTCGCGGGCGGCACGTTCCACCCCGGCGGCGTCGAGTTGATACTGGGCCAGCAATTCTGAGCGGCTGGCCGTTACCACGATTTCTTCCGGCACTCCCAGGCACAGGAGGCGGCAGCCGCTGCCGTTTCCCTCCAGAATGAGTTCACGGATCAGAGTGGAAAACCCGCCTTTGCGAACACCGTCTTCCAATGTGATGACATGCTTGATTTGCTGGAGGTGATTCAGGATCAAATCCCTGTCCAGGGGTTTGATAAAGCGCACATCAACCACGGTGGCTTCAATGCCGTTGTTGCGGGACAGGTTCTGTGCCGCTTTCAGGGCCTGATAAACCAGAGGGCCCACTGCCAGGATCAATAGATCCTTGCCTTGCCGTAGAACTTCACTCTTTCCCAGGGGAATGTCCCGGAACTGTGCTTCCATGTCCACGCCCTGGCCGGGCTCTTTGGGATAACGGATAAACACGGGGCTTGAGTATGAAAACGCTGAGTGAATCGCGTGTTGCAGTTCGTTTTCATCCCGGGGCGCGATCAGGACCACGTGGGGCAGCGGTTGCAGAAGGGCGATATCGTAAATCCCCTGGTGGGTGGGGCCGTCGCCGCTCACCAGGCCGGCCCGATCGATTCCCACGACTACGGGTATCTTCATCAAAGACAAATCGTGGGTGACCTGGTCCACCGCCCGCTGCAGAAAGGTCGAATACACGCTGATTACGGGTTTCAGTCCACCGAGCGACAGTCCTCCGGCCATATCGAACATGTACTGCTCCGCGATCCCCACATCGTACACCCTGTCCGGAAATTCCTTTTGAGAAATATCCAGCCCCGTACCTTCGGGCATGGCGGCGGTAATGGCCACGACATCGTCATCCCGCTGCATGATCTTTTGCACGGTGCGGCCGAATACCGTTGAATAAGACGGAGGTGTATGGGCCTTGAGGAATTTGCCGTTGGCGACTTCAAACGGCAGTGAAGAGTGAAAAGAGCTGGGATTTTCTTCCGCAGGCCGATATCCATGTCCTTTCTCGGTCACAACATGAAGAAGCACGGGATAGTCGTATTTCCGGGCTTCGCGGAGCTCTTTTTCCAGTTCAGCCTGGTTGTGACCGTTGACCGGACCGATGTACTTGACACCCAGTTCGTCAAACAGGGAACCGGGGACCATCATGGAACGGATCAGCACCTCGATCTTGCGGGCCAGATCCGCCATCGATTTACCGATACCGGGAATGCTTTTGAGGATCGCCTGAACCAACTCCTTCAAGCGGATATAGGGGCGGCCGGACACCAGGTAATTGAGATGCTTGGATATTCCCCCCACATTGGGAGAGATCGACATTTTATTGTCGTTCAAAATGATTATCAGGCGGGGTTTTACCTGGCCGATATGATTCAACGCTTCCAGGGCCACTCCTCCGGTCAATGCGCCGTCTCCCAGCACGGCCACGATATGATGGTTCTGATTCTGCCGGTCACGGGCCAGCGCCATACCGCCGGCAAAAGCCAGCGAAGTGGAAGCGTGTCCGGTATTGAGGGAATCGTATTCACTTTCAAATATATCCGGATAACCGCAGAGCCCTCCCTTCTTGCGAATGGAATGGATGCGGTCACGGCGGCCGGTTACGATTTTATGGGTATAGCACTGGTGGCCGACGTCCCAGATAATCCGGTCTTTCGGCACATCAAAGACGCGGTGCAGGGCCAGGGTTAATTCCACCACGCCCAGATTGGAGGCCAGGTGACCACCGCTTTTGGACACCACGTCGATCAAAAGATCACGAATCTCAGCGGCCAATTCCTCCAACTCCTGAAATTCCAGTGTTTTCAGATCATCAGGTCCGTTTATGCGTTCAAGTAAAGGCATCAGTATTCCCTGTAGACCATCATGCGCATCAAGGTCAGGAACGGCGGAAAAGTGATTCCGGCCCGTTCCAACTCATCCATGGTGATGCGATAGGAACGGTCGATTTCTTTTCGCACGGTATCAATCCCAAAAAACAATGCCGCATTGGGGCTGTGATTGTTGTCGTCCTTGTGAAGTTTTTTGCCGACCAGGCTTTCATCTCCCTGAAGATCCAGCAAGTCATCGGCCAGTTGAAAAGCCGTGCCGATCTCGCTGCCGGCACGATCCAGGGCCCGGATCCGGCTTGCATCCTGGTTCATGAACTCTCCTGTACCGACCATGATGCCGCGAATCAATTCACCCGTTTTCATGCGGTGGATTTCAGGAATCACCTGCGGGTTTCCGCGAAATTCCAGGTCCAATGCCTGGCCCCCGGCCATGCCGCGAATACCGATGCATGCGGTAATCAGCCGGATGAAACGGATGAGGACTTGAGCGGGCAATCCGGGTTGAGCCGCGATCTTCTCAAACGCCATGGTCAACAGTGTATCTCCGGCCAGCAGGGCGATGGCATCGTTGAAACGGCGGTGAACTGTGGGTTTGCCGCGCCGGAAATCATCGTTGTCCATGGCGGGATGATCATCGTGAATCAACGAATAGGTGTGGATATACTCCATCGCCGTGGCCAGGTCGATATACCGCTCCGGGTCACCGCCCAAAGCATCCACCAGACTCAGCATGATCAGGGGGCGCAACCGTTTTCCACGCACATCAAGGGCGTAGTGAACCGCCGCTTCAAGGGTGCCTCTACGGGGATCCAGGTCCCGGGTCAACGCGGTCTGGATCCGGCTTTCCAAGTCAGCAAAATAATTGCGGTCGAACTCACTCTCATGCCGGTCCATCGGGTTGAGCGTCATGCCGGCGCCTTCTGCTTTGCGATTGTCTTCATTTATCCCAATTGGCGCAGGGTTCCTGAACGCAAAACATCCGGTTCAATGAAAATCCGCCGGATCTGGGGATAGGCTCCACGGATATCCCGCTCAAAACCGTTGATCAGGTTGGATATTTCACGCGCGTTCAAACGATCATTGAATTCAAGTTTGGCCGCCAGCAGAATGTCTTCGGGACCAAGATGCAGGGTTCGCAGGGCGATCACGTGGTTCACACTGTCATCATCTCCCAGAATGGCTTTTACCCCTTGAATGATTTGCGGGTCCGCCGCCTCCCCCACCAGTAGGGATTTGGTTTCAAGGGCCAGGAATAAGGCCACCGCAGCCAACAGCAACCCGATCAGGATCGATGCCAGGGCGTCGAATACCAGCCAGCCGGTCAATTGCTCCAGGATCAGGCATACAGCCGCAATGCCGAGACCGGTCAGGGCTGCCAGATCCTCCATGAACACAACGATCAGTTCGGACTTTTTGGTGCAGCGCAGATAGCGGTACACACTCATGCCGCGGCGTTCTTTCTGAACCATGCGCCTGGCCTTCATGAAAGCCGCGCCTTCGGCGATAATCGCCACGCCCAGGATGGCGAAGGCGTAATGAATCTGCTGCACCGGCTGGGGATTCATCCACTTGTGGATCCCCTGCCAGATCGAGTAGATCGATCCGGCGGTAAAAAGCATCATGGCCACGATAAAAGACCAGAAATACAGTTCACCGGAAAAACCGAAAGGATGAAGTTGATCCGGTTCGCGGCGTCCATTGCGGATTCCCACCAGCAGAAGCACCTGATTCATGGTGTCGGCCATGGAATGGACGGTCTCGGCCAGTATGGCTGATGAACGCGTCAACAGAAAAACCGCGAATTTCACCACGGCGATTATAAAGTTGGCCCCGAAAGCAAACAGGACCACGGGGATGGATGAATCGCGGAATTTCATTTGTTTATTCTATAGCCTCCCGCTCGGGGTGTCAACCACGAAGTCCTTTGACGGCTTCCCCGCCCGGATGGTATAATCGAACCGCAATCCTGGAAAATCCATGCAAAAAAAACTGCGTCTCTCGGCTCTGGTTGTTCTGGTTCTGTTTGCGCTGCTGGTGGTCCCCATCATGCGTTATCGCAAGGAAGCCAACCTGACATCCCTGCCGTCCAGATTTATCAAGGGGGTGGTGGCTTCCGCGGTCGATCCAACGAAAATGTCTGCGGACAGGGAAACGATTTGCCGCGCCGCAAACGAATTGGCGTTGCAGTTTGTCATCTTGTCTCCAGACGGCAACATCGGCGAATCCTTCTCTGACGCTGCATCCTGGTGCAAAAATACCCTGATAATCGAGTCTCCGGCAAAAATCGCCGACATCGACCTGGTCAACCTGTATGACAGCTTGCGGAAAGTGTCCCGGTTTTCCAGAGTGATTCACGTATCCCGTTACCTCTTCAACTCCAGTTACGCCTTGCTCAGTGCCATCGACCACCCTCGAGATTCCCTGTCACAATGGGATCTGAACTGTCGAACAGGGCGCAAAACAGGGGTTTTCAGCCTGGGCACTGAGGGCGGTTTGTCATTGCCCGGCGTTACAAAATCCACGCTGCCATCGTTCCGTTCCATGTTTGAGATTCTTACCGTGTACGTGCGAATCGACCGGGAACTGGTAAAAGAACCCGGAAAATCGATGGAGATGGTGATGAATGCGGTGAAGGCGGGACATTTCTTTAATGCGATTGAAGCCATTGCCGCAGCCAACGGTTTTGACGCCCGTTTTTATCCGGTGGAATCAGCTGACGTGATACAAATGGGAGATATGGATCCTCGTTTCCAGGGAAAACTGCAGGTTGACACCCCCTTTACCTTCCCCACCCGGGTAATGCTGATTCGCAACGGAGAAAAGGTGGCAACTGCGCCTTCCAGCTCGCGTGGGCGGTCTGTCTGGGATATTGCAAATCCGGGAATTTATCGCGTGGAAGTCTACGTGCCCGGCAATCATTTCGCAAACTTGCCCTGGATTGTCACCAATCCATTTTACCTGGGAACCGCAAACCACTTAGCCAATCGCCCGTCAGGTTCTGAATAAAGAATAAGGAAGAAGGAATAAAAAGGCACTCCATGGGCCGTTGTGGTGCTTGTAGAAGATAGAACGTAGAAGGTAGAAAAAAGCATTGAGTTTTGCCTTTTTACTTTAAACTTTAGACTTTCAACTTTTCACTTTCCACTTTATGTTCTTCCTGGCATTGCGTATACAATTGGTCAAGCTGTTGCAGCATCTTCTCCAGAGAGTATTCACGCATGACGTGTTCTCGCAGAGC
>JAFGNX010000045.1 GCA_016926835.1 Candidatus Aminicenantota bacterium
ACTTTTCATTGGTGTCCTGTCACCTTTTTTCAACTTTCTGTCTCAAATACCCGATGGCCACGCTGTGTTCACTGTCCATGGCTACGGTGAAAACGGAACCGGGCAAAAGGTCTTCACACAGGACCACCCGAATTACTTTTTCCATGGCGGATTCCTGGGGAAAGAAATTCGTCAGCCGATTGGGAGCGTTCATCAACAGTTCGAAATTGAACATGTTACCGCTTTCATGAGGATAAAGCGGCAGATACTTGATATCCGCTTCCACCAGGTCCTGGAAAAAGTGCGTACCGAAAGACAATTCCGGCACATAACCGTTCTTGACCATTGCCATTTCGGCGATCATGGCCGAGTTGTTGATGTCGCTGTACGACACGGGTACGCCGAGACGGATATCTCCCCGCGAACCCCAGCGACCGGGGCCGATCAACACAAAACTGCGTTTGGCAATCAAGCGGTTGAGCCTGGACACCAGAACGGCCACGTGTTTCATCTCTTCGGCGGAAGCCAGGCCGGAATAGCCGGCGGGGTCGACAAAAACGACGTATTGAATTTCCGGTAATGAACCGGGAGAGATAAAGCGGGTAGCGCGAAACAGCAGGTGTTCGTCAGGGACATGCCGGGGAATGGGGACTTCGGCATGGCTGCGAATCTGAGACTGTGGACGGCACTGCAGGATGTAGAGGTACCTGCCGTCGGAAGCGAACTCAACGTCCACCGGGGTCCCCAACGCGGATTCCAGCAGGTTGAGAATGGCATGGACTTGAGTGAAAAAGCGCGAATTATCGGTCAGGTTCTGGAACGTGACCACCAGATCGTCCTGTTCCACGTTCAACAACGAGCCCATCGGGGGGACCAGGTTGCCATGGCGGTCGATGGATACGACTTTTTCAACGCCGGTGAATTCCAGGGCATAGTCGGCCAGAAAGCGTGAGATGGGCAAGGTTTCGAACTGGTTGGTATTCAGGTTCAAGACATCGATTTTCGATTGGGAATACTTGATCACATCCTCGTATTTGATATTCACTTTTAATCCGGGTTTGCCGGGAGAGGCCAGAAAAGTGTAATCATCTCCCACGCGGTCCACCGCGCGCGTGCCCAGGCCCATAACCATGCGCACCATGCCGTCGCAACGATCGATGCGCGGGGACCAGCGGAATTCGTTGCGACTGAATGCCACGCCGGCAAAAGTGGGAGCAAAGTAGTCTCCCACCCGGGTGCCCACTACTTCCTGGATCAGGATTCCCATCTCTTCCTGGAAGTCCAGCAGGCCTCTTTCTTTGCGGTATTCAATCGGATCCGGACCGAAAGTGCTGGCAAAAATCTCCGCGATGGCATCCAGCAGGCGGGTCATGCGCTCGGAACGCGTACCGGCATTGGACAGGAAGAGGCTCTTGTATTTTCCGGAAAAAGCGGCCTCAAAACTGTCCTCCAACAGACTTGATGAGCGTACGATAATCGGGTTGTCACCGACTTCGGTCAGCATGGAATCCAATTGGTTGATGATATCCGGGGGAAAGAAAGAATGCTTGAACAACTGTTGCAGATAGGAATATCCGGCGCGGACTTCACTGCTTTCCAGGTATTTGACGCTGATGACTTCTTCCAGGGCGTTGATGTGGATAAAATCCATGATGGTGTCGGAAGTGATGTACCAACTGCGCGGAATGCGTACGTTTTCCAGGTCGGGGTTCTTTTCGCGTTCGGATTCGATGATGCGGCTGGCCAGGATCAGGCCGGAACTCTTGCCTCCCAGCTTGCCGCTGCCTTTCCCGGGTCCGATGGTTTTTCCCAGAATCTCGTAGAAATCGATGACCTTGATGTAGTGCTTGGCCACGTTGATGAATTTCAGGTTGTTGGAAAAAAAGCGGCGGATCAGAGCCACACGGATGTTCATGAACTCATCGGCGGAAAGGTAACTTTCGCCGCGGGGGATGTTCATGAAACGGTTGATGGTTTCACGGATGTCCATGAGCGAGATGTTGATATTCTCCACGGCAATGGCCAGGAAACGGCTGCGTTCCTGAGCCATCCAGGAATGGATTTGACTGGTGATCTCTTCCTGGGGAAGATGCTCTTCGGCGATTTTGAATATCTCGTGTGTAAAATGACGGAGTGACTGGATGTCCACTTTGGGGTTGGGTACGTTGGTGTAAAGGGAATCGGAGGGATCGCCGGAAGAATAGGAGGGTTCAAGCATCTGCAGCACTGAAGTGATCTCGCTTACGTTGCGCTTGAAAAGGTAATAGATCATGCGGCGCAACAAACGGTTCAGCAATACCAGGTCGACCTTTTCCAGCAATTCGATCACGATCCGCCATTCGGGTTTGGATGAACCGTTTTCTTGCGGATGACTGCTTTCCGGCGATCGTTTTTCCGTCATGCCAATCGATTATAAACCAATTCGGAAACAAAGGGTGAAAAAAAGGCGGGGAGGGTGTCCTCCCCGCCTGTGAACGCGAATTATACCCAGCCGCGGATCCGGCAGGATTCCGCCACACGTTGAATGGCGATCATGTAGGCCGCGTCGCGCATGAATACTTTTTTCTGCATGTGCAGGCGATGGACTTCATGGTACGCCTTGGACATGATCTGGTCCAACTTGCTCAGAACCTCTTCTTTGCTCCAGAAGTAGTTCATGTTGCATTGAACCTGCTCAAAATAGCTGCAGGTGACGCCGCCGGCGTTGGCCAGGAAATCGGGGATCACGTAGATGCCGCGCTCTTTGAGCACAACATCGGCTTCAGGCGTAGTGGGGCCGTTGGCGCCCTCGGCCATCACCTTGACCTGCCTGGAAATCTTGTTCACGTTGTTTTTGTTGACCTGGTTGTCCAGCGCGCAGGGAAGGAGAATGTCCACGTCCTGTTCAATCCAGGCATCACCGTCAAGGATTTCGTAACCCAGTGTCTTGGCTTTGTCTTTATCGATATCACCGAACTTGTTGGTAATACCGCGCAATTCCTCAAGGTCGACACCGCTGGTTTTGCGGAACGCGTATGAGGTCTGGTCCTGCTGGTCCCAGCAGGAAACGCAGATGGTTTTGCCGCCGTACTCGTGGTACAACTGGACCGCGTACTGGGAAACGTTGCCGAAACCCTGAAAAGATGCCGTGGTTTGCTTGATGTCGATGCCGAGTTCTTTCAGGGCTTCTCTGAGCGTATAGATCAGTCCGAACCCGGTGGCCTCGGTCCGGCCCAGAGATCCGCCGACGCCCACGGGCTTGCCGGTGATGAATCCCGGGTATTTCCCTCCCATGATCCTTTCATACTCGTCCATCATCCAGATCATGTGCTGGGCATTGGTCATTACGTCCGGAGCGGGAACATCCTGGATGGGACCCACGTTGCGCACAACCTGACGAACCCATCCGCGGCAGATCTGCTCCTGTTCACGCATGGACAGATTGTGGGGGTCACAGATTACTCCGCCTTTGCCGCCGCCAAGGGGGATGTCCACAACGGCGCATTTCCAGGTCATCCATGTGGCCAGCGCCCGCACCGTGTCAATGGTTTCCTGGGGGTGAAAACGAATGCCTCCCTTACTGGGGCCGCGGGCATCGTTGTGCTGAACACGGAAACCCTGAAAAACCCGGGTAGTGCCGTCATCCATGCGAACGGGAATGGTGAAATGGTATTCGCGCTGAGGCGTGCGCAACAACTCCCGGGTGCCGTTGTCCAGTCCCAGCTGTTCGGCGACGGTGTCGAATTGTTTCTGCGCCATTTCAAATGCATTGAACGATTTGTCAGACATGAATCACTCTCCTTATATTTGGTGATGCGGTTTTTGAAGAAAAACAGTTTCATAAACGGCAGTGAAATCGCTTTTGCCGCACAACAACATGGCGGACAAGGGCATGGCGTGCCGGGTTTGTTCAACCATCCATAGTGCCAGGTTGCGGATATCCCATTGGGCGTGACTGTCGGCACGCAAACGCACGAAATGATAGATTTCCCTGAGGTTCATTTTGACGGAGACGCGCCGTCGGTGCGCATTGGTTAGCAGGTAACCGGCGGCTGCAGGTTGGCATGCCGAGATTGTTTCGTATAGCCGCTCGGTTTGCATGATCAGGTCGCGGAAGCGGTTTGTCAGTCCGACGCGGGCGAATACATCGGGTATCGTCACCCCGAGATCGGTCCGGTAGGGCGAGGCAAGCTGGGTGGCCATGCGGTGTCGCTTCAACTGGGCATAACAACTGGCACTGACCACAAGGTCAAATGCAAAAGAGGGCATTTCAAATTCCCTGGGCAAGGAGTCGAAAAATTCCATTTCGGAAAACATGTCCAGAAACAGCGCCCGCTTATCCGCGTGGCGCAGTCGCCGTACCAGTGAGGCGGCTCCTGCCCAGCTTAAGCCGTGCGTGCGCGCCAGCAGGGCGGTCAACACGGTATCATCTCCCTGTTGCGGCGCTTCGGTCAGGGAATAGGGGGGAACGGGAATTTGCGAGCCCGGCTGTTCCGGTTCGGGAGGCAATCGCAGGCCGTGGGCCAGTCTGCGGTCAAAGGCGGACGGTTCGGAAAACAGGATCAGGGATGGGGCGACCGGCTGAACCAGTTCAAAGAGGCGACGGCCGATTTCACGGACTTCATCCAATCGACTCAACGCGCTGCGCCGCAACAGGTATTCCAGGTTGCGCGCGTTAATGGTCATTCCCAGTTGACCCCGCGTGGCCAGGGGTAGCGCATATCGGGCATCTTCCTTGGCCAGGTTGCGCAATTGCCGAGAAGATGCTTTGTCCATGCCGGCTTTTGTTGCCTGCTCCAAAAGATATGCCTCAATGATTTCCAGGGCGTCGCTGTAGAACTGGTTCTGACAGGACGTGACTTGTCTGAATTCAGCTTTGTGGGGGGAATCGAGCAACTCCGCGGGCACCAATGTGTCCTTGTGCAGCCGCACGTAGCGTTGCGACTTCTCTGTAAAGGATACCAGGCGCATGGTCTCGATCTCTTCCATGGCCAGGCGGGAAACACCCATGATGTCAAAGTTGAATACAGCGTGTTCGGCTATGGAATGATGTCCCATGTCGAAAATGATACGGGAATTTGATTTTCGCGCCCTGCTGACTTCCCGCCGGGCTTCCTGCCGGAGTTCATCAATGGATGCGGAACTGCGGCTGATGCGGGCGTAGGCCGCGCTGATGGTTTCCGGGGTGAAGGCCCGGGAATCCGCCGGTGCAAGTGATCGCAACAGTTCCGCGTCTACGTTGAAACCGGCCAATCGGATATCAAGGTTTTTGTGCATCGGAATCTTCCATTCTATGATTATACGGTCCAAAAAGCAAGCAAAATTTAAGGAAGAACGCGTATTTTTTTGACAATTCTTACTTGAAGGGGCATGAAAGTGAAAAGTGAAAAGCCGAAAGTATAAAACTCGGCCAGTGGACAGGGGCGAATGGGAACGAAGGTGACAGGTACCAGGTGTCAGGTGACAGGGAAAATCAGTCGAAAGTTGAAAGGTTAAAGTCGAAAGTAAAAAACTCGGCCAGTGGCCAGGGGCGATGGGCAAGAGGGGCTAAAGGATTCTGGATCAGTATGCTTTTTCTACTTTATACGTTCTACCTTCTACAAGAACAGATAGAGCTTGGGCTACCCGCTTTTGGGCATGGCGTCACCCAGGGCAGCCACCAGTTTTTGCGTGGTTTCGTCTATGGAGCCGTTGTTCCAGATTTCAATCACCTGGATGCCCAGTTCCCGGATCACCTGCTGGTAGACCTCATCCAATTCCGTTAAATCATCAAGAGCGTATTCTCTGGACGCGACCGGTCCCAACCGTTCCTGCAGGACCGATAAATCCAGGCGAAGGAGAAAATGGCGATCATAGGAAGGCATCCAGTAGGATGTGAGGTGTTGAATCAATGCGTGTTTTTTGTCCAGTTGGGATGTGCGGGTTTTGGTACGGATTTCTCGGCTCCAGAATACCCAATGATCCAGGACGGAGCGATTGCAGGCCAA
>JAFGNX010000046.1 GCA_016926835.1 Candidatus Aminicenantota bacterium
CCCGGAACCTACGTTTGCGTTCGCTTATGCTTTATGCCCTGCGGGTACTTGTGCCCTCTGGGTATGTATGCCCTCTGGGCACTCATATTCACAACTGCTTACTGATTGCCAATATGTATTTACCCACACAAAACGGAATAGATCCAAATTTTTCAACTCTGTGTTCAGTAAATCGGTGTGAGTAGTGCGAGTTAGCCCGGATTTCTCACAAGGATTGTCGCGAAATGGTGTAGATGGTTGTAGCGACAAGGCAGGCGACCGGAATTCGCCGAAGGCATAGCAGCGCTATGGCTGAGGGGAATGACGGAGCATAACGCAGTCGATGCGGCCAGATCCACCATTGCAGCAGATCGTTGTGAGAAATGCGGGCTAAAGATATTTTTCCCGGATCAGGTTAACCATGCGGGCGTTGTCCGTATGGCCGGTTTTCTGGGCCGTGACTCGGCCGCGGATGGGCCTTCCCAGCAGATAAAAATCACCCATGATATCCAGGATTTTATGGCGGGCCAACTCATCGGGGAAACGCAGTTCGGTGTTGATCACCTCGCCCTTGTCGATGAGTATGAAGTTGTTCATGCGCCCGCCTTCCGCCAGTCCCAGTTGAGACAACTCGTTCATTTCGTGTACAAAGCCGTAAGTTCGTGCCGGAGCGATTTCCTTTTCGAAACTCTCCGCCCCTTTGAAAACAAAATGGTGGGAGATCCGCCCCAGCGGCTGGGGGTAAACCAGGGTGTACTTCACCTCGAATCCATCCGCGGGCTCCACGCGAATGTAGCGTCCATCCGGTGATTCCTCTCCAACCACCAGGGGCTGGTCGATTACCACTTCGGGAATGAATCCTTCCTGATCGACAACTCCGCTGCGACGGATAAAATCGCAGAATGCCGAAGCCGATCCGTCCCCGATCGGGACTTCCTTGTTGATCTTGATCGCCAGGTTGGTGATTCCGAACGCGTGCAACGTGGCCATCAGGTGTTCGATGGTGCGCGCTTCCAGGCGGTCCTTTTTTACCGAGGTGGCGTGGTTGGTTGAATCCAGGTACTCGACCCGGGCCGGAACGTAGCCCTTTTCCGAGATGTTTTCAAAGCGGATACCCTTGCCCAACGGTAACGGCTTGATCACCATCCCGGTTTTCTGCCCGGAATGAAGACCGATTCCGTAAAAAATCCCGGATTCTTTAACCGTTCGCTGAGGCCGGGAAACATCCGGATCCGTATAATCAAAGGTCAACACCCCCGAACTTTCCCGCTTGCGGCCGGGTTCATCCAAATCCCTGGTCGCTTCAGTTGATTGCTTTTCAAGCATCGATCTGAGTTTGATGTTTTCTTCCAGAACCTGTTTGTGCTCAAGTCCGCGTTTGAGCACAAAGATCACTTTATCCAGGCTCAATGGTTTCTCCAGGAAATCGTAAGCCCCGATTTTCACCGCGCGCACAGCGGTTGTGATACTGCCGTGGCCGGAAATCATGATCACGATCTGGGAAGGATCCAGGCTCAGAATGCGATCCAGGGTTTCCAGACCGTCAATTCCAGGCAGCCAGATATCCAGAAGAACCGCATCGGGATTGATATTGCCGATCTTTTCCAAAGCCTCTTCTCCGGAAGAGGCAAAAAAGGTATGATAACCTTCGTCTTCCAGAATGGAAGCCAGGGAAACCTGGATATTTTTTTCGTCATCAACCACCAGTATCTTTTTCATAGTATTTCCGATTCCTTTTCAGTCAGAGAATGCTCATCCACGGCTTCGGCCGCGTTCATGCGCAACACAACCGCGATCTCGTTCTTCTGCAGTACGCATTCCACTTTTCCGGCGTTTGCCCACTCTGATCCCAATGCCATCCGGGAGATGGGCTCCAGCAACCGGTTCTGAATCACCCGGGTCAGGTTCCGGGCGCCAAACTCCAGGGAATACCCTTCCGCGGCAAGAACCTCCAGCACATCTTGCGCCACCACCAGGCATTTGTTCTGACGTTTCAGCTGACGGCTCACGGGTTCCAGTTGCAGTTCAATAATCCTCAGGATGTTCCCCTTGTCCAGGTGACGGAAATAGACGATCTCGTCCACCCGGTTCAGAAATTCCGGCGTGAAGAATCGTCGCAAGGCTTTCTCACGTGCCGTTCTTGAAACTCCGCGCCCAGGCGAATCCCCGTGGAAACCCAGGCGTTCCGCCTGGAAGAGCGAAGTGCCGATGTTGGATGTCATGATAAACGTGGTATGAGAAAAATCCACTATATTGCCCCTGGCGTCGGTCAGGCGTCCGGCGTCAAAAACCTGCAAAAAGATGTTCAGCAGTTGGGCATCCGCCTTTTCCACTTCGTCCAACAGAATAATGGAGAAGGGATTCTGGCGCACCCGGTCGGTCAACTGGTTCGTATCCTGATAGCCCACGTATCCCGGTGCCGCGCCCACAAAACGCGAATACGTGAAACGTTCCATGTATTCAGACATATCAATGCGGATGAGGTGATCTTCCGAACCGTAAAGCGCCCGCGCCAATGCCAGCGCGGTTTCAGTCTTGCCCACCCCGGTGGGACCCACAAAAAGAAACACGCCGTCGGGTCTCCGGGATTTGACTCCCAGGTTCAATTTGTTCATCGTCACCACGGCGGAGAGTCTCCGCAATGCGCTATCCTGGCCCACAATCTGACGGCGTAACCGATCCGGCAAATCGGACAGCACTCGGTTCATGGAAACGGAAAGCCGGCTCTGGGGCAGGTTGAGCATATCCGCCAGGGATTCGGTGACCTCATCTTCAGTCAACTCCATGCGCCGGGTGTAGCCGGCATGAACTTTGAGTTTCAGTTTGGCAAAACAGCGTTCCAGTAAAAGCAACGCGGACAGGGGCAACCGCCGGGACTTCAAGTGACGCCCGGCACTCTCCGCCACGATTTCAAGCACACTGTCGGTTACATCGATGCGCAGCTCCCGGGCCGCCGTGTCTGCCCTCCGGCGCAGGATTTTCCTTGTGTCTTCATGTGAGAGTTCAGCAACCTGGACACTTTGCAGAAAACCCATTAAGGTGTGATCCCTCTCCACCGTGTTTTTCATTTCCTCGTAATTGGTGGTGGCAATCACCTGGATGGAGCCGTCACGCAGAAAAGGTTTGAGGATATTGACCAGGTCCAGCGAAGTTCCCCGGGCGCCTCCGGGAGACATCATTAAATGGATGTCCTCGAGCACCAGGATGTCGTTGCGGCTGGAAAAATCACTCAACAATTTCAGTGCCTTTTCCTCGAACTGCCCCCGATATTTAGCACCAGCCAACAGGTGCAGAAAATTGATTTCCCGCATCCCCCGGGATTCCATCATGACGGGGACGTCACCGTCGGCCAGGCGGCGGGATAAGGCTGATATCAGGGCGCTCCGTCCCACACCACTCTCCCCCACCAGCAGGACATTGGAACGGCTGCCGGAAATCAGGATTTCCATCATCTGACGAATTTCCCGTTCGCGTCCCACCAGATCCGGCAACGCCGTCTCGGCCGGCGGGCAGATCTCCAGAAACGGCTCATCCGGGCGGGATTCCTTCGGCTGCTCCGTTTTCATGCGTTCCCGAACGGCTTTTACCTTTTCGGTTACAGTGGTTGAATGAGAAAGACGCAGGAACTTTTCATAAAATCCCACAGCCCGTTCGAACTTACCTTCCAGACGTGACGCGTCGCCCATCAACTCAAAAGTGTCCGCATAAAAAGGGAAAAAAAGCACGAATTTCTGCAACAACTGCTGCATCTCGGCCAGTTGTTTCAGGGCGAGATGGCACCGCGCTTTCATCAGCACCAGCAGCGGGTAGTGCATGCGTTCGGGTGACAAACGCTCCAGGATTTCCAGGCAGGTGGGATAGGCCCGGTCTGAATACAGGCTGATCGCACGCTGCAGCAGATCCAGCTTATCCGCCAGCTCATGATCCCGCGGACTCAACCTCGGCGCCACCAGGCGGGCGGTCTCGATATCCAGAAGTGAACACAGGTAGGTAAACACGGGCAGATCCAGGTCTTTGCGGGTGAATCGACGGTGATGACCTTCCATGATATCCAGGTATTCCAACCCCCCGGGAATGACCCGTTCCAGAAACAGGCGTCTCTGATCCCGGATCAACACAAACGGATACAGGGGAATACGAATGGCATCGCTTTCAAAACGCAGGTAAGGAGTCTCCGTTTCGATTTCTTCTTTATCATCCACCTGGACAATCATGCCCGTTAATTTCTGGTCCAGGATGGTAAAAAAGTTCTCCGCCCAGAAGCGGTAATCACGAAATAACTGCTGGCGCTCGCGATCGCTGCCGGCGCCGTCTCGCCGATAGAGGTATTCACCCAGATTTTCCAGCACAAATCCGAAAGTCTGGCGTTCCGAGCGGCCGAACAGAAACAGTTTGGAATCAAAGCGGGCCAGGTATTTGCGAATCCGGGCCAACGCAGATACCGGATCGGGATCAAACAGGGCTGCACCGTCTTTGGCCGCGACATGCTTGAGTTTGTGCAGGCTTTCCGCCCGGATCAGGGCGTCCAGCATATGGATGTCGTATTGGAGCAACTCTTCGGTAGTTTCCCAGTTCAGGGCGCGGTCATCCAGTTTCAAGTCCGGAAAAAACGCTTGCCGGAATTCGTTGGTATTTTTCAGTTGGTTGACTTGAAGCGTCATCGTCTTTCCCGTCATCCCGAATACCCGCCCACGACGACGATTTCACCGCCGCAAGGGGGGTGAAGTCCCCGGCAACGGGAACATGGCTGTCCGGTTCCGTTTTCGGCGCTCATCGGGGTTTCCAGCGCGCAAATTTCGGACTGGAAGTGAATTTTATTATATGGGTTCAGAGGCTGGATGTCAATCCAATTGATTTTTGATCGGGCCTTTGCTATACTTTTCAACCCTGGCTGGCATGGACGCTATACTGGACACAATACAGAACCACCGAGAGATCAAACTCGTCCTGATCCTGATCGCTGTGGTGGTAGTGCTGAAACTCGTCTACGAACTCCTGAAGGTCGCGAAAATTCTTAATGTTCAGGAAAAGTCCTTTTTTGATGCCCTCTATTCAATGCTTTTTCGCAAATCCTACCTTATTTCCCAGGCTAAGAAAGCGGCAAAAGAAGGCAATTTTCTCAAAGCGGGAAAAATTTACGAAGAGATCGGGGATTTCCGCAAAGCCCTTAAAACATATGAAGACGGGCAGTTGTTTACCGAGATGGGAGAATTGAACGAGCGCTTGAACCGGGAAACCCAGGCGATCGAAATCTACAAGCAGATCGGACACCTGGACGGCATTATCCGCCTGTATTTGAAGCGTCGCAATATTGAAGCGGCCTGTTCACTGCTGGAATCCAACAACCGTTTTCAGGAAGCCGCCGAGATTTACTACAACTACGAACGATTTGAGAAAGCCGCCCAGATCTATGAACGCAAGGGTTTCTTTAAAAAGGCGGCTTACATCTACGAAAAAGACGGCAACCTGAAACGCGCGGCCATGAACTTCGAGAAATGGTTCCTCTCCAACGCGGACACAACTGGAGGATTTCACAAGGATTCGCGCCTGGAACAGGATCTCATGAAAGCCGTGGAACTGTATACCCGGGTAGGAGAAAACGAACGGGCATTCAACCTGCTGGTGCAGCAGGACAAGTTCGACAAAGCCGCCGAACTGGCGCAAAAGATGGAACGCTTTGAAGAAGCCGCCAAATTGTACGAAAAAGCCCAGATGCCCATCCGGGCGGCGGACTTGTACGAAAAACTGGGCCAGCATCGTGTGGCGTACCAGCTTCGCGGAGAAGACTCCTTTGCCAGGGGGAATACACGTGAAGCCGCAGAATGGTACCTGAAGGGAGAGGATTACACCCGCGCGGCGGAACTGTTTGAATGGGACCGCAGTTTTGAAAAAGCGGCGTATTGCTATTTCATGAATCAGAATTTTGCAGCTGCCGCGGAAAATTACCTGAAAGCGGAAAAGGAAGAAGAGGCAGCCAAGATGTTCGAGATGGCCCAACAGTGGAAGCCCGCCGCGGATATCTATTTGAAATACAAACGCTACCAGAAAGCCGGAGAACTTTTTGAGAAAGCCGGTGAATTCTTTAAGGCGGGGGGATCTTTTCTCAAAGTGGACGATGAGAAACGCGCCCTGGCAAACTTCCAGCAGGTTCATCCCAATTCACCGGATTACTCGGCCGCCATCACCCAGATGGCAACCATTTTCCTGAAACACCGCAAGCACCAGCTGGTGATCGAGAAACTCGGCAAACTGCTTGCCGATCAAACCATCTCTTCCAAAAACATCGACTGGTATTACCTGTTGGGACAAGCGGAAGAAAACGCCGGGAATTTCAAGAAAGCCCACTCCATCTACCAGATCGTTCTCAGCGAGAATTACTCCTACAAAGATGTCCACCAGCGGGTCAAGGACGTAGAGAACCTGATCCAGAAGTACAAGGAGATGGCCCTGGTACAGGAAGATTCCTCACAGCGTTACCGCATCATCCGCAAAGTGGGTGAAGGCGGCATGGGGACGGTGTACAAAGCCGAAGATACTGTACTGCAACGCATTGTAGCGCTTAAAGTCCTGAATTCCAGCCTGATCAAGGACAAGCGCAGTCTGGAACGATTCTACACGGAAGCCCGCTCCACGGCCTCTCTTTCCCACTCCAATATCGTCACCGTCTATGACGTGGGGCAACTGGGAGATGATCATTTTATTTCCATGGAGTTCATTGAAGGCGAGAACTTCATGTCCCTGATTCGCAACAACCGCCAGTTTTCCATCCCCCAGGTATTGTACATCACCATTAAGGTCCTTAAAGCCCTGGACTATTCGCACCGCAAAGGCATTATCCACCGGGACATCAAGCCACATAACATCATGATCACCCGCCAGAAGGAAATCAAGATCATGGATTTCGGATTGGCCGTGATCCGCGGCGATATGAAAAAGGGAGAAACCGGCATCATCACCGGAACCCCCTACTACATGTCTCCCGAACAGATCCAGGGGCAACCCACCGACCACCGCACCGACATTTACTCGATTGGAGCCACCATGTTCCACCTGATCACCGGGCGGGTGCCCTTCAAGGGCGAGAATGTCTTTTATCAGCACCTTTTCGAAGGCGTCCCGTCCATGCGCCAATTGCGGCCCGATACTCCCGGCCGCCTGGAAGAGGTGGTCGAAAAATGCATGGCCAAGAAGCGTGAGGAACGATATCAAAGTGCACAGGAAGTGTTGAACATAATCAAAACCGTTCAAACCGAATAATCACAAAAGGAGAGGGAAAAATGGATTTTGCCCTGGATGAAGAGCAACTTGAATTGCAGGAATTAACGCGGGAATTCGCCCGCAATGAGATCCGCCCCGTTGCCGGAGAATATGACGAAAAGAACGAGTTTGCCATGGAAGTCATGGAGAAAGCTTTTGCCGTTGGGTTCCTGACCTCCGGAATCCCCGAAGAATACGGCGGCACAGGATTCTCCAACCTCACCAACGCCGTCGTATGCGAAGAACTGGCTTGGGGCTGCGCCGGCATGTACACCTCCATGATGGCCAACACCCTGGCCACAACCCCGATCGTCCTGTTCGGCACGAATGAACAGAAAAAGCAATGGCTTGAGCCCATGACCCGCGAAATGACTTTTGCCTGTTTCGGCCTGACGGAACGGGAAGCGGGTTCCGATAATGCCGCCATCAAGACCACTGCGGTAAAAAATGGTGACGAATACGTGCTCAACGGTTCCAAGACCTTCATCACCAACGCCGGAGTAGCCAAGTTCGGAGTCATGTTCGCCTCCACGGATCCTACCCGCGGTGCCCGCGGTTTATCCGCCTTTATCGTGCCCATGGACGCACCCGGAGTTACAGTGGGCAAACACGAAAACAAAATGGGACACCGGGCATCCAACACGGCGGAAATCTTTTTTGACGACGTTCACATCCCCGCGGCCAACCTGTTGCGCAGGGAAGGCTTCGGTTTCATTATCGCCATGAAGACACTGGACTACGCCCGTCCGGCCGTGGGTGCCGGAGGCGTCGGCGTGGCACGAGCCGCCTACGAGGAAGCCCTGGAATACAGCCGCAACCGTGTTCAGTTCGGCCAGCCAATCGCACACTTCCAGCACAACGCCTTCAAACTGGCCGACATGGCCACCCAGATTGAGAGCGCCCGCCTGATGGTTTACCGTTCCGCATGGATGCTGGACCAGGGTATCAAAGCATCCAAGGAATCCGCCATGGCCAAGGTGATGGCCACGGATGTGGCCATGCAGGTCACTATTGAGGCGGTCCAACTGATGGGCGGTTATGGGTATATGAAAGAATACCCGGTGGAAAAGATGATGAGAGATGCCAAACTGCTGCAGATCTATGAAGGCACCAACGAAATCCAGAAGCACGTGATATCCCTGGAGATTCTGGGCAAACACTGACCATGGGTCCTGATTCCCGAGAGAGGTGAGCAAACATGGTATGGTTGCGTCTGCTCTTTTTCGCGCTGGCGATCTACCTGGTCTGGCGTCTGATTTTTCCCCGCTCCGGCCGGCGCCGGGAGTGGGGGAAAAGGGGCCGTGCCGGAAAGCCACATCCCGAAGAGATGAAAATGGATCCGGTTTGCGGGACCTGGGTACCGATCACCCAGGCGGAACAAACGGAAATCAACGGTGAAACCCTGTATTTTTGCTCCAAGGCGTGCCGGGACCGTTACCTGGAAAAGAAAAAGTAGGGGCGGCCCCCTGTGGCCGCCCTGATGCACCCATACGGCCCGAAAAGATAGTCATAGTTTAACCGGGACGGCCATGAGGCATGTTGAATGGGCAACCACAGGGGGTTGCCCCTACACCTGTCCCTTGCAATCCTCTATTGGCCAGGAACCAGTCGTAGGGGCGAAAAATTTTTCGCCCCTGCTTTCGTCTTTTCACTTCAGAAAATCTGAACCGGTAAGCGGCCGCTTGGCGTGATTTCTCCGGCCAGCGCAGCAGCCAGGGCTTCCGCCTGGATTCTGCGGTAACCATAAGTGGCCAGAAACACCCGGGCTGTGGGAAATCCGCGCAAGTCAAAGGGATTCCCCAACGCGACCACAATCGCATCCGGTCGGATATGCAATGCGCGTTGCACGGCTGCGGCCTGAATTCCTTCCACTTCCGCTGAACGGGAAAACACCGCCAGCACGACCCGTCCGGCCGATTGCAGGTGTTTCTCCGTTGTTTGCGGCAGATCCGGACTCAAATCCAGCATCTCTGAATCGACATGGGGAAACCATCGCCTCAGGGGATCAGCCAGCACCGACCTGGCGGTTGCCTGGCTCAACGCCTCGGTAGCCACGACTTTTTTCCATTCCACCAGGAACAGGCGGCAACCGCGGTCCAGGGGCAGGATATTGTCCGTATCCCGCACCAGCGTGATCGAGGCAGCGGCAATGCGGAATTCGTCCCGGTAGTGTGAGCGGGCCCTCTCCCGGGCCTTGCCGATCTCTCGCCGGGGCGGCACTCTCAGCAAACGCCGGCGATGCTTGATTTCCAGGACCCGCATTACCGCTTCATGGACACGTGAAATCGGGATGCGCCCCGTTTTCACGGCAGCGACCAGGGTATTGAAAACATGTTCCTGGGCCTCTGCTGAACGGCTGACCGCAACCACATCCACACCGGCGATCACGGCCATCACGGCGGCTTCTCCAGGATCCATGAAGCGTGAAACGGCTCCCATCTCCAGGCAATCCGAAATCACCAGCCCCTTGAATTTCAATTGTCGTCGCAGCACAGTCGCCAGCCAATGGCTGGACAGGGATGCCGTGTTCGCATCCACCTCCGGGTACACTACGTGCGCCGGCATAACGGCATCCAACAAGCGGGAACGGATCAGGGCTCGAAACGGGGAAAGGTGCACGGCATCCAGTTCATTTGACGATGCTGGACACCTGGGGCGGTCCAGATGTGAGTCCGAACATACCCCGCCATGACCCGGGAAATGTTTCCCGCAGGTAGCCACCCCCCCGCGGCGCAACCCGCCGGCCAGGGCCGCTCCGAACCGCCTCACGACCCGGGGATCGCTGCTGAAGGAACGAAACCCGATAATGGGATTGTCGCTTCGGGTGTTGACGTCAAGAACCGGCGCCAGCACTCCGTCCACCCCCAGGGCACGCATTTCCCCGCCCATAATCCGTCCCGCCAGGCGCGCAAAAGCCCTTTTCCCCGTAGCGGCCAGCCCCATCGGCGACAGGACCGTCGCGGCGATTTCCCCGAACTGCACCACATTGCCGCCCTCCTGATCCGTCCAGATCATGGGGGCGGGAACAAAACTTCCGTGTACTTCGTTTGTCAGGGCCACAACTTGATCAACGGATTCGACATTGTGGTGAAACAACAGTACGAATCCTGCCGCGCCGCGGGACAACCGCTCCTGCAGATCTCGAGTAAGGCGGGGACCGGCGAAGCCGACCATCATCATCTGCCCGATTTTCTCTTTCAGCGAGAAACCGTCAAAAATGGAAGGCAGGCTATGACCGGACGAAAGCAGTGTCACGAAATCTGTTTGCGAAAAATGCGGCGGCGCCGGGCCTGGTAGTGCTCGAAAAATTTCCATTGGGCATGGATCTTGGTGTTGGTTTCCAATTCCACATTGGACTCAGCGGTTTCAAAACCCATTTTCATGGCGTTTTCCGCAACCGCCAATACCAGCATCAAGTCCACTCCCATTCCCCGGAACTTTTTTTTCACTCCCGCCAGGTAAAAATCCAGCACCTTGCGCTGGCGCAGACCGCGCAACAGGTGGAACCAGCCAAAAGGCAGGATCCGGCCGCACGCTTTCTGAAAAGCCACGGACATACTTGGCATGGAGATCATGAAACCCACCAGCTCGTTCTCTGGATTGAGCACCACCTTGCACAGGCGGGGGTCAAGAAACATGGAGTACTTTTTGGTGTAGTAATCCGTCTGTTTCTCCGTGGTTGGGACAGATCCATAGATTTCGGCAAAGGTTTCATCCAGGAGTTCAAAAATGGGGCGGGCGTATTTCAGCAACCGGCGCTTGGAATCGCATTCCAGTACTCTCAGGTTGCTGCGTTGTTTGAGTCGCTCCGAAAGTGTGAACAACCGTTCGGGCAACTCCCGGGGCACTTTGGCGCGGAATTCCAGATAATCGATCTCTTTTTCAAAACCGTATTGTTCCAGGAACCGGGGATAAAACGGAGGGTTGTAGATCTGGGCTATCGTGGGAATCAGGTCGAAGCCCTCGATCAACATGCCTTCGGAATCCATGTCCGTGAAACCCTGGGGACCGGTTATGGTCTTCATGCCCTTTTCTCTGCCCCAGGATTCCGCGGCATCCAGCAACGCCTCAGCCACCGCATAATCCTCGATCACGTTGAACCAGCCGAAACGCAGGTTCAAAGAAGCGTATTTTTCGTTGGCGGCATGGCTGAGAATGGCAGCGATGCGGCCGACTGGTTCGCCGTTCCTGAATGCCATAAACATTCTGGATTCAGCCGTTTCAAAGGCGGGGTTGCGTTTGGCGTCCAATGTCTCCATCTCGTCCATGATCAGAGGAGGAACCCAGTACGGGTCTTTTTCAAAGAAACGGAAAGGCATTTTGACAAATTGCTTGAGTTGTTTTTTCGAATCCACGGTCTGAATGTCAACCTTCATGGATCACCTCCAAAGTTGCGCGCTTACCGTTCCACCCGCATGCCTCGCACCGAATGGCATTATACCCAAGGCGGGAAAGCGCTTCAATCAAAAGGAATACCGCGGCGGTAAATCCGCCTGCGTTTATGCTGAACCGGGTTGAAGTACTTCCACATGGCATGGATCTTGAAATTGGTTTCCAGTTCCATGTTCGATTCCGAATACACGAAACCCATATCCTTGGCCGTGCGCGCGATCTCTATCAGCATGAGCAGATCAATCCCGGTTCCACGGTACTTTTTTTTAACTCCCGCCAAGTAAAAATCAAGGGTGTGACGGGCTTGCCGGGAGCGCAGGATGTGCCACCAACCCAGAGGCAGAAGCCGGCCGCGCGCCCGCTGAAACCCCCGGGTCAAACTGGGCATGGCCACCATGAAGCCGACCATTTCGCCGTTCTCATCCACCACCGCGATGATCAGGTCGGGATGGGCACAAAATGCGTAACGCTTCAGGTAGTATTTCATCTGATCCCGGGTCAGGGGCACGGAACCGTAAACCTCATCAAAGGACTCATCCAGCAGGGTCAACAATTCCACTCCCCGGCGCAGGACTTCACGCCGGTTCTTGAACCGCAACACGTGAAATCGACCCCGCAGGCGGATGCGATCACAAAGTGAAATCAGTTTGTCGGGAATCACATGGCTTTCCGGAGTGCGCGCACGAAACTCTATATAATCGATCTCTTTTGCGAAACCGGCCTGTTCCATCAACGTTGCATAATAGGGCGGGTTGTAATTGGACGCCACGGTCGGTACCTGGTCAAATCCCTCTACGAGAATGCCTTCGGGATCCAGGTCCGTAAAACCCATGGATCCGGTCAATGACTCCATGCCCTTTCCGCGGCCCCATTTTTCCACTTCATGGAACAACGCTTCCACCACGTCCGGGCGATTTTCCGACTCGAACCAGCCGAATCTCAGGTTGCGGGTGCCGTACTTGCGGTTGGCCGCATGGCTGAGAATGGCTGCCACTCGCGCCCGGATGCGGCCATCTTCTTCAGCCATAAACAGGCGCACCTCGGCATCCCTGAAAGATGGATTGGTGGCTGGATTGAACAACCCCCGTTCATCCCGCTCCAACATGGGAATCCACATGGGGTTGTTTGCATACAATCTGCGGGGAAAACGGACAAACGCCTTCACCCCCCGGGAATTCGGCAATTCAAGTGTGTGGATATGCATTTTTTGCCCTGTTTCAAGCCTCTGAAAAACAAGACGAGCCGGAACGTTCAACCACAAACGTTACAGGGCCGTCGTTAATGGACTCGACCTGCATGAATGCCCCGAATTCTCCCGTTGCCACGGGGATTCCGGTAGAAGCCAGCTGCTGATTGAACCGCAGGTAGAACTGTTCAGCCGCTACGGGATCGGCCGCATGGGTAAAATCGGGCCTGCGGCCCTTTCGAATCCGGGATGCCAGGGTGAACTGCGATACAGACAGGATTTCACCTCCCGTATCCATGATACTCAGATCCATGCGTCCCGACTCATTGGCAAACACCCGCAGGCGGGGGATCTTTGCGGCCAGGTAGTCCACCTCCGCTTCGCTGTCTCCACGCTCAATACCTACGTAAATCAGCAACCCCGGTCCGATCCGCCCGGTTTCCTGGCCGGAAACGGTCACCCGGGCCCGCAGTACCCGCTGAATCACCGCCCGCATCATCGCCCTCCCACGCCGGGCAAGCGTCCCGGTTTCAGAGTCGGGATGGGACGATCCAGCAGGGAAGAGGCGGAGTTGACCAGGCTGGGTCGCACCCGCGGCAGGGGTTCATTTCCAGGGATATGGTGCAGGATCCACTCAACCCGCATCTGGGCGTTCGGCCCCGAATTCCCCTGAACTGAACTCAGGGTAAGATACGCGGGCAGGTGTGAAGCCGCCTCCAGGAAACGCCCCCATTCACGGCTTGGGCCCTGGATTCGTATAGAGATCAGGTGCATCCGGGTTCCGGTAATCGGCAGGTCCACCCGGGCGCGCTGTTTGTCATTGAAAGGGGATTCTTCCAATTTGTGCATCCGCAGTCCCAGAAACCGGGCCCGCGATCGCAAAGCAACCAGAACGCTCTTCACGTGAAGGGGAACAGAATCACCCGGTACAACCATCCGTGTCCGCAACATTCGCCGCGAGCCGCTCAGTCTGCCATGCTCGGCCGTTTTCATTTTCGCGACATCCACCCGGCTCTGTTCCAGTCTGGTCCGCTGATCGCGCAACTCCCTGGACTCACGTTTATAATGGTTGATGTCGCGGACCAGTGGCTCGGCCACCATTTTCAGGTATACCCACACTGCGGCCGCAACCACAGCCAGCACGAAAAAAATCCGGAGCGTTTTGCGTAACATCAGGGAATACCCAACAGTCCCCGCAGACAGGTTGCCGGCTGTTCGCAGCGATCCAGGCGCAAGACCTCGGAATGCGATAGCAGGGCCCGGATTATTCCAGGTTCCGCCGCCCCCATCGTCGCGATATTGAAACGCAGGCCCATGCCCGCGGCTTGAAGGGACCATTCCCGCACAGAAGTCTTGTTTGCCGCTTGCCGCATCAATGCGATAAAATCAGCCGCGACCCGGGCCTGACGATTGGGAAAAGAAAACAGGAAGCGGTTTGCATAAAACTCGGCACGATATTCACGGGTTCGCGCCGGTTCACGGGTTTGGATGAACGCCAGGTTCAACTCCTGTTTGAGCCCGTCCAGACGGCCATGGTGCATCGCCCGGACCCGGAGCAAATATCCGGTCAGGGCCAGCATTCCCGCCAGCAGGAGCAACCCCAGTGAATACAGGATGAACCTGACCCGGGATTTTCCTGATACACCCATCATTTTTTGAATATATCACAGGGACACACCGGGTTCAATGTGATTTCGGCACCCGTTTACATGCGCTCCGGAACCGGAATCCCCATGATGGCCAGCAAGCGTCCCAACCGCTCCCGGACCAGCAAAAGCAATTGGACCCTGAGGAAACGCAGCGACGACTCCGGTTCGTTGATGACCGGATATCCATGATAGTAGCGATTGAATGCCTGGCAGAGAGCGAAGGCATGGTTGGCGATTCCGGAAAGATCCTGATTTTCCAGAGCGGATTCAACACGATTGTCTCCATCGGACAGTTGCAGCAGTAGTTCAAAATACTCGGCGGATTCCCCGGAATCGAGACAGGACGGGTCGATATCGACGCCCGAAACCGCTTGATCCGCTTTGTTCAGTTTTCGCAATATGGAGTTCAACCGTACCAGGGTATACTGCAGGTACGGACCCGTATCTCCCTCAAACGCCAGGGCGTCCTTGAAATCAAACGCGATCACGGCGCGGGCGTTGAACTTGATCATAAAGTACCGCAGCGCGCCCACGGCAATCTGAACCGCGATGGCGTTGCGCGCGGGCTCGCTCAAATCCGGATTGCGCTTGTCGACTTCCACCCGGGATCGCACAGTCAGTTGCTGGATCAGATCGGCGGCTTTGACGGCGATTCCTTTGCGCCCCGAAACCTCCACCCAGGGTTTTTTTTCATCTTCCGGCGACAGGGGAAGATCCAGTTCCCGCACACACCTGGGAGTCAACGCCACCATTTCGTAGGAAAAGTGGACAAACGGACGTTCTCCGCAAGGCGCGGGCTCCAGGTCTTCCAGTACCTGGGCGATGATATTCTGAAGATAGGATTGGCGTACATCAATTACATTGAACACCCTGTGTGCAGGGCCGAAATCACGTTTTTCCCGGCCACCGCGAAAATCCGTGGTCAAAATGACTTGGCCGTCCGCATACCGGGAAAACTCGCGAAACGGAAAATCCTCTTTGAAGCGACCCACTTTCCAGAATGTGTAAGCCAGATCCTTGGCGATATAAGTCGCCGTTCCATTGGAGCGGATCACCACTTTCTCGAGATCCTCATGACGATAGCGGATCACCCGGCAGCCCCGCTTTTCCGGATCCGTGGACTCGTACAGGATGCCTTTTTCCGTCAAGATCCGCGCGGCCCGGGAGAAAAAATCGAGTTCTATGATATCCCGTTCCCGTACCAACAGGTTATACCGGATTCCGATCGATGCCATCACGCGGATATGGTCTTCCAACACGCGACAGGAGATCCAGTCCGCAACCCCGTATTCGGGTTCCCGGCGCTCCTCAATGGCCTGATGGACACGGTTTCGCGCTTTCTCACTCTCAGGGTCCTCGGCCAGGTGACGGCTGACCCGGGAATATACATCCCACAACAAGGCAGCGGGATCCTCGATCCCGCGGATCTCGTCCGCAGACATCTTCAGCATGTAGAGCAATCCCCACACCACATCGGCCACCTGGATGCCTGTATCGTCAATGTAGTTCTGCACCTCTACCGGATAGCCAAGGTACTCCAGGCTGCGTGCCAGGGTGTCTCCCAGGCAGGAATTGCGCAGATGCCCGATATGGGCGGACTTATTGGGATTAATGCTGGTATGCTCAACCACGATGCGTTCGTTGCGGGCGCCGGGTCGACTGTCAATATTGTCGATCAGGTAGCGCAGAAAGCAACGCCGATCCAGGGTGAAGTTCAGAAAGCCTCCGCCCGCAAGGGACACTTCCGCCATGGGGAGAAACTTTCCGGACAGCAGAGATACCAGGCGTTTGCCGATCTCTATGGGTTTTTGCTGCGTGCGCTTGGCCAAAAGAAACGGCAGGGTGGTTGAGAGATCGCCATAACGGCGGTTGGGCGGAATCGAAAACCGGATATCCCCTTCATCGATTGTGAATTCGGGTTGCAGGTACTCGCGCATCCGCGCGGCGTACTCTTCAGTCAATGCCTTCATCTGTGGTTCTCCAGGTAACCGCCCCGGTTCGGGTTTGCCAACATGGCCTTGAAACCTCCAGGCCGGTCTTCCAGGCGCAAACGCCTAACGTTTTTTGCGATCAAAAAGTGAGGGAAGACCTTTCTTTAAAGCTGATTTGAGCGAAGCTTTCAAGGAATTGTCTTCCTGGGGTGCGATTTCCGCCAGGCGCTTGCGCGCCATATCGTGACGGGGTTCAAGTTCAAGAGCCCGCCGATAGAATGATTCCGCCCGTTTCATCATCTTTTCCGAATAGAACAGGTTCCCCAGTGCCACCAGGGGTTCCGCATTCCACGGCTCCAACTGAGCGGCTTTCTGCAGGTTTGCCTCCGCGTCCCGCTTCATGGCTGGATTGCGGTACTGACACAAGCCCAGTAACAGCAGGGCGTCACCCCGGTCCGGGTCCAGTCGCAACGATTGCTGTAACGCCAGTACGGCGGGTCCATACTCTTTGCCGGCATACAAGGTTTTCGCTTTGCGGAAAAGTTCTTTCGCCTTCTCCTGGGGATCATCTTCTTCAGGAATCACTTCCGACTCTTCCCGGAATCCCCGCCGTTCATACGCGGCCCGTTGATCAAAATCGGAGAGCACGGCGTGGGCGCGATCCATGCGGCGACGCACCACTTCCAGGCGCTGCCGAACGGTCGCGTCGCCGATCGTCGCCACCTCTTTATCCGTCAGTTTGACTAGCCATTGCTGGTAAACTTCGTTAATGGTGGCCACCGTAGCCGTACGATCCAGGCCCAGCAACGCGTAATGATCCAGGTTGCCCCGGTTCAACCGTTCATACAAATCCAGGCAACGCGTAACCAATTGAGAATCCATATCCCTCTCCTGAACCGAATCATACTGAATCGTGCTTCCATTCTAATGCAGGCAAGCGCACAATTCAAGGCCCAACGGCGCCGGGGAAATAGGGACAACGATCCGCCAGCCGGACGATCAAATCCCGGCCGCGGGATTCAGTTACGCAAAACCGCCAATCCAGCCGCCGCAAACGGAAAGTCCCTTCGACATCTTTTCCCAGGCAAACGCGGACCACAATACCCCAGCGATTTTTGCGTTGGCGTGAACAGGTGACAAAATCTCCCAGCGAAAACGCGACCGGTTTCCGGCCGGCCGGCGAGTCCAACGCCGCCACCGGCCCCGGTGTATGGGAATGATGTGCCATTACCAGATCCCAGCGGGTCAGCCAATTCTTCATCGTTTCCACCAGAGGTGGGCGGGGGTACAATTCCAGTTCAAATCCCCAATGGGGGTAGAGAATGTTGAACATTCCGTCGCGCGCCAGTTCTTTTTCCATCTGTAGATCAGCCAGAAACGGGCCCGGATGGTTGCTCCACTGCGTCAAGGCCGCCAGGCGAATACCGGGAACCAGCTCCACAACCGGACGGTTGCGGCTTCCCACCACCATAAAACCCATGGATTTCAAGTTGCGCACATGTTCTTCAAACAGGCTGAATCCATGATCCGCCGCGTGATTGTTGGCGCAGGAAAGCACAACGCGGTGCGGAGGAGCGATCGCCGCCAGGGCCTCCAGGGTTTCTTCTCCATGCACTTGCTGCATGACGACACGATAAGCCGGCGGCAAGCTGACACCCTCAAAATTGGCCACCAGGTAATCCGCGGAAGAAAGAAACCGGTGGAGTCCGTCTCCGAAACGAATGCTTTTTCCGCCCGTGGGCATCCAGTCCCCGGTAAAAACCATCGTCACCTCTCCCTCCCCGGAAGACCATTCAGAAGTGGGTGAAAGAAAAGGCAAAACGGGTCCGGATTTCCTGGACGGGCCAAGAAAATTGCGCCATACCACCCCGGCAAGTTCTCGCTTCGAGTAGGGTGAAGACAAGCGGCGCCGGGGAATGCGGCACCGTCGCGAAGGGGGGTTATTCACCAATCTCGCGGATTACACTCTTCAACTCAAGAACCTCAACCGGACAGTCTTCATTGTCGTGATCCCAGCAGACCAGCAGGTCACAGGGCTCTCGTCCCGAATCCTGGTCCGGGGTATAGGTTGAGCTCTTGAGCAGAAATTCCATGCGCAGGTGTTTCCACTGTTCCCGGCGCACATCAAAATACCGGCGGCCTTCGGCATGGGGGCGTTCGTTGCTCACGAATTCGAGCTCGAACCCCAGTTCCATCGCCAGCATCCCGAAAAGAAACAACACGCCGTCCCGGTCCACCGGAGCAAAGCGCATTCCCCGAAAATCCACGGGTTCTCCGAGCCGGCGCTCCGCCTTGACGGGTCGTTTGGGTTTAATCGTCTGGGGAATGAGCCGAATGGGCGAGGTGTCAACTTCGGAGACCGGATCTTGAACCGGCGGGGAAGCCGGGGCAGGCTGAAACGCTTCGGGAAACAACGCCCGTGCCTTCCACAAGGCGCGATCCAGGCTCTGCCATCTCGATGTATAATACTCCAGGCTGAATGCCCCGTGGGCCTTGACGATGTCCGCCGTGGGCGGCTTGCCTGACAGCCGGTAGAGGCGTACCAGTTCACGCAACAATTCCTCGTCTTGAACCAGTTCCGGGTTCTCCGACTGGGAGTAATCCCTTGGCATTTCCAGGCCCGCGGCTTTTGCCGCCTGGGCCCAGGTCCCGAGGTGGTATTTCACGGTATTTATGGGAATGGTGGAATTGAGAATGAAATCCTGTTGCTTTAAGTAGCGAACCCCCATCCCGGCAGCCACCTTCTGAATCTCGCGAATTATCTCTTCCCTGGAATACATGGGATCTCCTGGAATACTTACCATATTGCACCAATGGCCTGAACCTGTCAACAGCAAATGGGGACAACCAAAGCCCGCCCCAAACGTATTGAATAAGTGGAAGCTGAAGTAATTCTCTGGAGGCAGGCGTAATGAAAAAGCAAAATCTGATCCTTATCGGACTGATCATCGCCGCCGTTGGTGTTTGCGGCGCCGGCGGAGCGAACTTGTTCCCGACCATCGCGGGCCTGACAAATCCTGAACAGCCCGCTGAGTACACGGCCGACAATCTTTTTGAATACATCAACGGCGCGGCGGACGTGTTTATCGGCTACGATTTCGAACATCTCTTCTCCATGACCTATTCCGGAGCGGATGGCCAATCGATTGCGGCCGATATTTACCGCCATGCGGACCCGGCCTGCGGTTTTGGTATCTACAGCCAGGAGAAACCCCGTGAAGGCGTTTTTCTGCCCGTGGGAACGGAAGGCTATTACGAAACCGGGATTCTCAATTTTTTCCAGGGCCGTTACTATGTCAAGATTTCGGCCTTCGACCTGGGAGAACATGATCGAAAAACCCTGACCGATCTGGCCCAACAGATCGCCAGCCGAATCCCCGACGCAGCCGGATTCCCCGAGATCCTGGAAGCGTTTCCCCGAACCGGCCGTCGCCCGCACTCCGAACACTTCATCCGGCGCAATTTTCTGGGTCATGGATTCCTGGAAAACGCTTTCATTTGTGAATATTCGGCAGAAGACCATCCGGTCAGGCCCTTTATCATCCGCGCGGACTCACAATCTGCCGCACAATCCATGGTAGAGGCGTACCTGGAGTTCGCCCGTTCCCACAACGCCGCGATTGATCAAAAAGAAAACGGCGTCCGGTTTGTTGACCCCTATCACAAATCCCGGGGTGCACTGAGCATGAAATGGCGGGATCACTACATCTGGGGACTCTTCTCCAATGACACAGCTACGTCGGAACGCATGCTCTCCGCCATCGGCGCCGCCCTGCCCGCCGGCAAGCATACTGAATAAAAAGGTTGACTCGGGACCACCGCGGGCTGAAAGGAGGCATCATGATAAGTGATAACCCGCTTGAAACCTGCAGGTCCGCCATGGTGAGTGTTTTGTATATTCTGGTTACGCTGCTGTTGCCCGCCGCCATCCGTGGCGGTGACAATCACAGTGAAAAGATCGACCTGTTTCTCCAGTCCCACGAACAGTTCCGCCAGGGTGAGGAACTGTTTTCCCGCAAGCAGATGCATAAAGCCGCCGCCTGCCTGCAGCGTTGCCTGGATCTGTTTCCCCAGCATGACAGGGCCCATTTCCGGCTGGCGGAAATCCGCTTGAAACAACGCCGGCTGGCGGAAGCGGAAATCCATATCCGCGCGGCCAAACGGAGTTTCCTCGAGTCACGCGAATGGTACAACAGCAGTTTCCGCCGATACCTTGACGAATTGCGGGGAAAGCAGATGGATAACCGTCTGCGCCTTTCCATTCTGGGGGAACAGAACGCCACCGCTTCCTGCGGCTCGCGCCGTGCCATATTCTACAAAGCCAATGCCATCCGTTCCCAGGACTCCGCCATAGACGCCATCCTCGCCGCCTTCCCTCCCCGCGAAAAGGAGGTTCCCGCGGAATACCATTACATTCACGGCAACATCCATTTCCTTTCGGGAAGACATGACCCGGCCTTGATCGAGTATCAACGGGCCCTTGAAAAAAACCCCGAACACGGTTATGCCTGCAACAACCTGGCAAACCTCTATTTCCTGCGCAAGCAATACGACCGGGCGCGCGAGTACCTGGACCGGGCCGAACAACACGGAGCCAGGATCAATCCCGGGTTCCGCGAAGCCCTTCAAAAAGCCCTGGCCGATTAGACAAGACTTCTATTGCGACGCAGCCGCGCTTGTGCCGCTGACTTCCGGCCGCAAAATGACCCATAAAGGAGACAAAATCAACCCGTTTTTCTGGAAATTCTCTTGCTTCAACTGGATTGCCCGGGTGCGGTCATGATAAAATCGGATTACCAAAAGGAGGGCCTTATGCATCAATTCCACCGGAAATCAAATTGTGGGTTCTGGATGGTTCTATTGTTGATTCCGTTGTTCACATTTACGGGATTGGCCCAGAAAGACTTCAACCAGGAAGAAAAAGAGATGATACGAGACTTCAGGCGTTCCAACAGCCACTACCTGGATGGAGAAAAACTGTACAAAAAAGGCAAAATCGACAAAGCCGTCAAAAAGTTCGAAGAATGCCTGGAGATTTTCCCCAAACACGACAAGGCCCACTTCGTGCTGGCGGACATCTACCTGAAAAAACGCGACCTCGAAAATGCGGAGAAGCATATCCTGGCGGCCAAGCAAGGTTTTAAGGATCTGCAGAAATGGTACTCCTTTACTTTCCAGCAATACCTCGACACCCTGCGTGAGCAGAAAGACATCAACAACGAGCAGATCGCCGGCCTGGAAGCCTCCAGAGGAACGGCAAAGGGTCTTGAAAAAAGCCGGATTGAAGCCAGACTCGCCCAGCTGAAGAGCCAGAACGCGGATGCCGACAACAAGTTGTCGGAATTCATGCGCAGCGGCGCAGAAATGCCGGCCGAATACCACTACATCCACGGCAACGTCTACTTTCTCACCCGGCGTTTTCAGGATGCGGTCAACGAGTACACCAAGACCCTGGAAAAGGACCCCACGCACGGCGGCGCCTGCAACAACCTGGCCACCATCTACTTCATGCACAAGCGCATCGACAAAGCCCGGGAGTACTTTGACAAGGCCGTGGAATGCGGCGCCCAGGTGAACCCGAAGTTCAAGGAAGCCCTGGAAAAAGCCGAAGGCAAATAAACGTCCCCAGATGAACAGGGGCACGGCGTGCCGTGTCCCTTTGCACCCGGCATGAATACATTCAACGGCAAAAACCGGGACCCGGACATTCCGGCGCTGGCCAAGGAACTCCTGGCCGCCATCGCGGAATCCGGTCATATCCTGGCCGTAATCAAGGGTTCTCCGGATCCCGATGCCATTGCGGCGGCCTATACTTTCCGGCAGATCGCGGAAAAAGCGGGACGTCGCGTCATTGTTGAATCCGAACAGCAGCCATCGCTTCCCCAGAACCAACGCATCATCGCCGACCTGCACCTGCCCATCCGCTATGACGCCGTGGGGGACGCGGTACGTTTTTTTGATGCCTACGCCGTGTTTGATCACCAATCCGTCCAGATGGAAGGCGTGACCGGCATCATCCCCTGCGTAGTGCATATCGATCATCACCAGGAAGTGGAAACGCAACAGCCTGTCCGTTTCCGCTGGATATGCGAGAACGCGGGCTCCACCAGCACCCTGATCGCTCTGTTGCTTGAATACCTGGTCAACTTGCAGGACTGGTCCGCCGCCGAAGAACAAAAAGCCTGCACCGCCCTTTACTTTGGCATGTACACGGACACGGACCGTTTCGCCCACCTGGGTGAACTCGACCGCCGCGCCCTGGCTTATCTTGAGCCCCGCACCGACATGGCTTTTATCAACCACCTGGCCTCACTCCCCTTCCCCCGCCCGGCCCTGGGTTACCTGGAGCGGGCCATGCAGAACCAGGAGATCTACCGCGACTGGCTGATCACCGGCACCGGTTTTGTGGACAGCCAACACCGGGATGCCATCGCCCTGATCGCCGACTTTCTACTGCGCCGGCATGATGTGAACATGGTCATCGTATTCGCCTTGATCCGCCAGGAAGAGCAATTGCGGCTGGACGCCGCTTTCAGATGCCCGGACAAGGAGTTCGACCTGGACAAATTGATCAAACGTTTCTCTCCGGCCGGTGGCGGCAGGGCCTTCAAGGGCGCCTTCCAGGTCGACCTGAGTTATTTCAGCGATACCCCCCATCCCATCCTGCTCTGGCAGATGGCGCGGTTGACCACCATCGCCAAGATCAAATACCACCGTGACCAACTCGACAC
>JAFGNX010000047.1 GCA_016926835.1 Candidatus Aminicenantota bacterium
ATCGACGCGCCGACGGATGTACTCAGTTTTCCTATCCAGGAAGAGTTTCCTGAAGGCTTCTATTGTGGAGACATCTTTATCTGCATTCCACTGGCCCGGGAACAGGCCCGCAAGGCCGGCCATTCGGTTTCACGGGAACTGCAATTGCTGCTGGTTCACGGTCTGCTCCACCTGGCCGGATTTGACCATGAAAACGACAACGGCGAGATGGAGCAACTCCAGCACGAGATCATGGCATCCCTGCTTCCTGCTCCAGACAACCATCAGCCCTGAAGATGACGGATTCAGACCTTTCTTTCCGCCTGGGGACTGCGGGATGGAGTTATGCGGATTGGCAGGGCACGGTTTATCCCCGGCCCGAACCCCCGGGATTTTCACCCTTGCGTTTTCTGGCTGAAATCTTCGATTTTGTGGAAGTCAACACCACCTTTTACCGCATCCCCTCCCCCCGCCTCACCCAGGGCTGGGTTCGACAGGTCCGTGACGTTAGCGGTTTCATGTTCTGGGTCAAGCTCAATCGTGGCTTTACGCATGACAACAGCCCTGACGAAAGTCTGAACACCGCCTTCAACCAAGCCATCCAGCCTCTGCGGGAAGCGGGAAGACTGGCGGGCATCCTGGCCCAATACCCCTATTCCTTTCACTGCACGCAAACGAATCTGGTCGGGGTCGGTCGCCTGCGTGAATTTTTCCCTGATATTCCCGTTGCAGTTGAATTCCGCCACCGAACCTGGAACCGGGATGCCACCTTGGCTTTTCTGCGGGACCATGGACTGTGCTGGACCAACATCGACCAGCCGCGAATCTCCCGTTCCCTGCCGTTGACCAGCCTGTCCACCAGATCAGGTGTCGAGTACATCCGCCTGCACGGTCGCAATGTTTCGGAATGGTTCTCAGGTTCCGGCAGAGACGCGCGTTATGATTACGACTACTCCGTAACCGAATTAAAGGAAATCGCCCGGGCCGCTGTCCGGGTCGGTTCTTTTTCCAAGGCCCCGGTCTTTATCTCCGGCAACAACCACTACAAAGGCCAGGCGGTGCGAAACCTGAAGACTCTGAAGCAGATTCTCGAGGCGATGGTCGCACAAAACCAGTGAAAAGATAAAAGTGAAAAGTTGAAAGTAAAGGCAAGAAACCTTTTTTATGCTCGTTTTGGGTGAACTCGGGGTGAGAGGATTCGAACCTCCGACTTCACGGTCCCGAACCGTGCGCGCTACCAAGCTGCGCTACACCCCGATATCAAACCGGATTGTACCACAATCAACGGCCAGGACAAAAGGATTATCTGGTTATTTTTCCCGGCCAGCTCCGGTCAATCATCGGGTTTTGAACAGGTTCCAGCTTTCCAGCCAGTTGCGCCTCACGCCCGCTTGATTCTCTGTCAGGGTCCCGACCGGCATTTCGCGGCGCAAGACCTCCTCAAGATTTGCGCTGGTTTGGCCGGATTCCTTTTTCAACGCCTGGTACAACGCGTCCTGATAACCCCTCGCAATAAAAAAAGCAGCCAGGTCGTAAAAGTGGAACAGGCGCACGATCAGGTCCAGGGCGCGATAAATTTCCAATGCAGAATTCAACACTCCCGACGACATGATGTGGCGCCACATTACTTTCTTGGTGATGTGCAATCCGTACAGGACCTCGCTGAGGGGGAAACCCTCCAGGTAGCGGGTGCGTCCAAGCTGGGTATACTCACGGCTGATTTCATCGCTTCCGGTATCCATGTCCAGCCAGTTGCCCAGGTTTTCGTAGACCCGGCGGCTTCGTTCCGTCAGCTCTTCGTGAGAAAAGCGGCTGTATGTGGGTGTGAATCGACTGGCGCAGATCTCCCTGGCCCATTGCCCGGCAATTTCCCCGGCATGGGACTCCACAATATGAACCAGTTGTTCGTCAATCATGCCACCCCCTCCCAATAACAATATGCCGCATATTCCCCTGTTTTCAACTCAAGAATGGGGACGGCGCTTACAGAGTTGAAGAGTTGGAAAGCTGAAGAGTTAAAAATGTGGGGGAGAAAAATTTTTCGCCCGTACCCCTGCCACCTGCCTTCCTGTTTCCTGCCACCTGATACCTGTCACCTTTGTGTGTTTGTAGAAGGTAGAACGTAGAAAGTAGAAAAAAGCATTCACAGGTTTACTTCTTTTGCTTTCGACTTTCGACTTTAGACTTTCAACTTTCGACCCAATCCCTCCTGACCTCGTGCCATTCTCGAGCCAAGGATCAGAAATATTAAAGGTGATGGGTGACAGAAAGGCTGCAGGCGCGGTTCGTGAACCGTTCGCTGAGACTAATCCAATTGCTCTTCAAGGCGCCGCTGCTCCAGGATACGGTTTTGCAATTCCCGCATGTAACTATACGCCTTGCGATTGCCGAACCGGGTATACGCTTCCTGCGCCAATTGCACGGCCTGTTCCAGTCGATTGCGGATCTCCGCGCTGAAGGCCAGATTGTACATGGCTTTGCCAGCTAGCTCCCGGTCCTGGCCTGCAGCCACATCCCGCCACAATTGTTCGGCCGCTTCCCAATCACCGCTTTTGACATACCGCCTGGCCGTATCGAACTCGGGGCATCCCTTGCTGTAATAGGTGCGGGTCAACGTAATCCAGGTGGGAGCAATGCGTTCGCCATAACGCAGACCTGAGTAAAATCCGGCCTGGTTGAGGGCATCACGTTTATCCGGCAACCGGCGCATGGCCTCATGGCGGGTTTTTCCTGATGCCTCCCAATATTTGCTGTCCCGGTACATGTCCGCATCAATCACCCGCCGCGAATCGGGAACGTAGATCTTCCAAGTGGATTCCACGGCAATGGTGAGTTTCAGTTCGATTTTTGCGGGTTTCTCATCCCCGTCCTTTTTCCGGGAGCCCCGCTGTTTCAGTCGAATTCCTGAATCAAAATGCTCCAGAACAATCAAGGCATCCAGGCGGTATTTGTCGCAAATGTGCTGCACCGCATCCCAGGAAAGATTACGGGGCATAACACGCCAGTCCATTGCCGCTGCCCGTTCACCGTAAATCACCACTGGTGTGAAGCGGGGCGATCGGTTCAGCGTTTCCGCCAGGCCTTTGAGGCAGGATTCGGCGGCCACCGCATCGGCCACAACCGATTCCCGTGCCAGGAATCCCTCGGTCAGGTCCGCCGGCTGGCGCAGATCGCGACGGGTGTGATCCATGATGCCCACGTTTTCGATCCCTTTATCAATGGACACTTCCGCTGGAACCAACACTTGCATGGGAACGGAAGAAACCGAACAATGTGATAACAACAGAACCATTCCCGCCAGAAAAGTAAATCCCGGAATCCGTTTTGATTGCATCATACCTGTGAGTATACAATTTCAATCAAGCCGGAACAAGGTCAGGGAAAGGTTCAGGCTTGGCGTTGAAATTGTTTTAAGGCCGTCAGGCTTTCGCTGTATCCGACTTCGATAAGTTCTGCCACCTGGTCGGTATCGACCATGCTGAAAGCGGAAAGGTCCGGTTCAATCAACAGGTCCGCCTTCCTGGTCTGCAGGCGGGTCGCGTTCATTAACAGGAAATCAAATGTGTTCAACAGCACTTCCACGATATTCTGCGGTCGCCTGCGTTCGCTGCGGGCATTCAGGTCTACACCGATCACAAATTTTGCCCCCATGTCGGGCAGAGGCGAAAGCGGAACGTTCTCGACAACACCACCATCAACCAACAGACGCCCATTGATCTCTACGGGAGCAAACAGGCCGGGTATGCAAGTGCTTGCCATGACCGCTGTCGCCATCTCCCCTTTGTTCAGTACGACTTTCTCTCCCGTTGCGATATCCGTGGCCACCATGGCCAGGGGAATCTTTGTGTCTTCAAAGCGGAGGTCGCCCAGTTCTTTTTTTATCACGCTTCCCAGTTTCTCGTTGGATAGCAATCCGAACCGGCTGGGCCGGACCCGTGATATGTCCAGCCATTTCAAATCAAGCGCGATGGGTTCAATCTTTTTCCAGGAAAGCCCGCCCGCGTACAGCGCGCCCACGAATGCGCCGATGCTGGTCCCGGTTATGTATTGCACCCGGGTACCTATTTCATCCAGCGCCCGCAGCACACCGATGTGGGCCGCTCCCAATACCGCGCCTCCTCCCAAAGCCAGTCCGATTTCATCTTTGAAATCTTTTTTTGTCATGGCAGTCTTTCCATCCTTATTCGTGAAAAATCATAGGGGGAAACGGGTCTCGCCCCCGTCAACAACCAGCGCTTGACCATGGACAAAAGAAGCCGCCGGCGATGCCAGCCACGCCACCACCCGGCCGAACTCTTCCGCTGTGGCCATCCTTCCCAGTGGGATCGCGCGGGTAATGCGCGCGAGTTCCTCTTTTTCCGTGGTGCCGTTGGCACGGCAGCGGCTCTTTACCAGCTGATCCACACGTTCCGTTTTTGTCCAACCCGGATGAATCGAATTTACGCGAATACCTTTGGGTCCCAGCTCGTCGGCCAGAGATTTCATCAGTCCCACAACGGCCGGGCGCAACGCGTTTGATAATGTCAGGTTTTCCACCGGTTGCTTGACGGACATCGATTGGGATGCCACAATACTTCCACCCCGCTGCCGGATCATAACCGGAACAACCGCTCGGCACAACAGAACGGCGCTCATGATGGTCAACTTCATTCCCGCTTCCCATTGAGATACATCCAGGTCAGAGAAATGTCCCGGATCAGGGCCGCCGGCGTTGATGAACAGGATGTCAATACGACCGTAGGTTTCCAGGGTTTTTTCCACCAATTGATCTATTTCTTCAGCTTTTGTCAAGTCTGCGCGAATGGCCGCGGGTGGATACACTTCACGCTTCGCGATACGATCAGCCGCGGCGGTGACCGCTTCCGTACGTGAAGACATCACCACCCGTGCCCCTTCCCGCGCCAGCGTGTCGGCCACGGCAAAGCCCAAACCGCGCGAAGCCGCAGTCACCAGGGCCACTTGATTGCTTAATTGAAGGTCCATATTGACTCCTTTTTAGGGTTAAAGAGTTGAAAAGTTGAAGAGTTGAAG
>JAFGNX010000048.1 GCA_016926835.1 Candidatus Aminicenantota bacterium
GAAGAAGGGTATCGCAAGCGGACGGCAATTGTCAACACCCCTGAAGGAGAGTTTAGGGAGTTGAGGCAGGGAAATGAAGGTATCAGGTGACAGGTGACAGGTGACAGGAGGCAGGAAAAAAACAGCGGTAGGGGCGTATGGCATACGCCCAAATGCAGGGGCGGTTCGCGAACTGCCCGTACGCCTTTCTCCTGTTATCTGTCCACCTTTTTTAACTTCTCCCCTCTTCAACTTTTCAACTCTGCAACTCTTCAACTTTGGTTAAATCCTCGTCAATCCCTGGGTCTGCAGCAACTCGTTCGTGGGCACGCCGGCGGGGTCCCATCCACGCTTGATATAATATGCATCCAGCCACTGGTTGAACTTTCGTGGCGTCAGTTTTTTGCCCTTGAAGATTCCGGCGATATGGGTTTCTTCCAGATAGCGCCGCGGCATGCGGTCATCATCGCGTGTGCGCCCGTTCCGCAAATTGAACATACGCGCCAGGGTTGAAATGCGCGCCCCGGCAGCCATCAACTTCTCGGGGCTCATGGGAATGCCGGTGGCCGCTGCATACAGCGGCGCCAGGCGGTCATTGCCGTAAGGCACGAAATCACAAACAATCAGGGAGTTGCGCAGGTTCACTTCATCCTGGGCATTCACCACGTACTCCGGGGTGTTGTCGAAATCCAGTTCGCCGTTCATTTCCGCCGTGGCCGACCAGATCCGCGTGTGGCTGGCAAAATCCGCTGTAGCCAGGCCCAAGGCCATGGAGGCCGAGCCCTTGATATTGACTCCGGATAACTCCATACCCGCGGTCTGCAGGGCAAAATAGTCGCTGTCGTGTCCGATCTGCCGGGAAGCGATGCGCGTGCCTTCAGCCAACAGGTCACCCAGACCGCGTCGCGCCGCGATATTCCTCACGCATTGCAACAAGGCCGGGCCGTTGCCGAAAGAAAGTTCCAGACCGTCCGTGTCCGCGCCGGAAAGGATGCCTTTCTCATAAGCTTCCATAGCAAAAGCGATGGTCGCCCCCAGGGAAATGGTATCCAGTCCGAGATCATCGGCCAGCAGATTTGCTTCCATCAGGACTTCCGGGTCTGAAATGCCGCAATTGCTCCCCAGCCAGGCAACGGTTTCATACTCCGGGCCTTCCAGTTCGCGGTCATTCCATTTCGCCACCTTGGCGCACTGGATGGCGCAATTAAAGCATCCCTTGCTTTTCCAACCGTAATGCTCGCGAAAGTGTTCAGAAGTCAACGTTTCATAGCCTTCGAATTGACCGTCACGACAATTGCGGGTGGGCAGAAACATGCCTTTTTCATGACCGGCCCGGGTCCACCAGTTGGTGCCGTAGGTATACCGCAATTGCCGATTGGGATGAGCCACCACATCTTTGGTCAATTGCGCGGCCAGTTCTTTGAACCGTTCCTCATCATGGTACTTGATCTTTTCTTCACCGCTGAAAACAACCGCTTTGAGAAGCTTGGATCCCATAACCGCGCCGGCACCCCCACGACCGAACTGGCGGTGACGACTGGTGCCGATCACACTGTAACGTACGCGGTTTTCACCGGCGGGGCCGATGCAGGCCACACGGCTGCCGGGGATCCTTTTCAGGAGTTCATCTTCCGTGTCGAACTTGCCTTTTCCCCACAAACTGCGCGCTTCAAGAAAATCCACCCCCAGCGGAGATACATGTACAACCACGGGAGACGGGCTTTTGCCACTGATCACCAGGGCGTCGATACCGGCGCGTTTCACTTGCGGGCCGAGATGACCGCCAACGTGAGAATCCAGGCAGGAACCGGTCAGGGGAGACTTCGTCACCAGAGCCATCCTTGCCGAAGTCTGCACCAGGCTTCCGGTAAAGGGGCCGGTCACGAAAATCAACGGGTTCTCCGGCGCAAAGGGATCCTGTTCAACAAGTCCCATATCCACCATCATCTTCAGCCCCAGTCCCTTGCCGCCGAGCCAATCCGGATACAGCGACATGTCTATGGGCTGGTAGTGAAAGGACTGTCTGGCCAGGTCCACATACAGAACGCGCTTCATAATACTCGAAACCATGGTTACCTCCTGATTGGTGACATCCGGGGTTTTGCGAAATCAGCTCGAACGGTGAATGGTCAACAGGTCGGTTAGTATGGAAAAACCCGTTTCCATGCGGCCGGCGCCGGGCCCCACGATCGAAACATCCCCCAGCAGATCCGTCACCACGGTCAACGCGTTAGTGGCTCCGGACACGCCGGCCAGGGGGTGGTCCAGGGGCACCATCTCCGGCTTTACCGAAGCCGACACATCGCCGCCGTTGCGTTCCACCGCTCCGATCAGTTTCCACCGTTTGCCCTTTTGCCGGGCCGCCGCGATATCATCCGGAGTGATGGCGGTAATTCCCATACAAGACACCTTTTCAATCGGCAGGTCCGCGCCCATCACCACGTTGGCCAGGATCGTGACCTTGGCGCGGGCGTCATATCCCTCTACGTCCCCGGTAGGGTCCGCTTCCGCGTATCCCAACTCCTGGGCCTTGGCCAGGGCGTCCGCGTAGGCCATGCCCTCTTCCATGCAGGTGAGGATGTAGTTGGTGGTGCCGTTGAGGATTCCGCGCACCGATTCCACCCGGCAACCCTGCAGCGGACCGTCCATTAAATTCAGCACCGGTGTGCCGCTCATTACGGTTCCTTCGATCAGGAAACGAACGCGGTTTTTTTTCGCCAGCGCGGAAAGGCTGCGGAAATGCAGCGCGGCGGGTCCCTTGTTGGAAGTGACCACGTGACGGCCTTTTTCAAGGGCGTACCGGCAGTGGGAAAGTGCGGGCTCCCCGTCGCTGAGGTTGGTGTACGTCATCTCAACGACCACGTCCGCATTACATTCATCCAGGAATTGCTTGACGTCCCCGGCCATGCGATGGGTTTGCAGGGAGCCGTTTGCGGCTTCGCGCAGCAGGACCTCGGGGTCGAGTCCGTCCATGTGACAAACTGTCCCGAAGCGGTTATCGCATACACCCGTGATCTTCCACCGGTATCCGTATCGTTCGTCCAGTTCGTCGATTTTTTCCTGCAGTATTTCCACCAGGCCTTGTCCCACGGTTCCAAAACCGATCAGGGCGATTTTCTGTGTCATCGGCTTACTCCCAAATAGAAATTGCCATTCCCGCCGGCGCCGTTCCGTTGCCTGCGGCGCCCGCGGGAACGATGGGGACGGGCCGGGAGTCTGCTCCCGACCCGCCCGGGTCACGCCTCCAGTGATTACCGGAGTTTGAAGTCAAAACCTTTTGAGAAAAAGATGTAACCACCGTAACTGGAGTCGTCACCCTTGTTCAGAGTCTTGGAGAAATGATCGCCGGGTTTCCAGACCCCGAATGTTCCGCCCACGTCGATGCCCTTGATGTTGGTCATCGCCAGGACGGCAATTTCATAACCCATATCCTTGTCACCCACGGCCAGCTTGTGTTTGCCGTATTTGTA
>JAFGNX010000049.1 GCA_016926835.1 Candidatus Aminicenantota bacterium
ATAAAGATGTCTCCACAATAGAAGCCTTCAGGAAACTCTTCCCGGATAGGAAAACTGAGTACATCCGTCGGCGCGTCGATTCCCCGGTAACGCAGGTTCAACTCGCGGGCTTCGGTATCCGAGCCGATGAGTACGGTAACGTCGCCATGCAGGTTGAGGCGGGAAACCATCAAGTCCGCGGTGGCACGCAAACCGGTCAGGCATACTGAATTGGTGTGATCATTGATCTGAATCATCTTTGCCGTTATCCGTAAAATCAAAGCCCGGGTAGGCCACCCGCCGGTGGTAAATGGAGGAAAGTTTTTTGTAAAAGCTGGCGGCAATGGTGTTGAGGGCGTGAAACGTCAATCCCCGGCATTCATCAAACTGGTTCTCTTCCACGTTGGAGGTGACAATCTGGCGGATGATATTGCGGATTTCCTCGTCGGTGGGCGCGGAAAGGGTCTTGGATGCCGCTTCCACCTGGTCGGCCAGCATGATGATGGCGTTCTCAATGTTCTGGGGTTTGCGTCCCGGGTAGCGAAAAAGGCCGGGGTCGATTTCGTCGGTATCCACATTGGCCGCGTTCTGCGCCTTCTCAAAGAAATAGTGGACGGTTTTAGTGCCGTGGTGCTGCAGGATGGCATCCCGGATGGGTTGGGGCAGTTTCAGTTTTCTCGCCTCTTCCATGCCGTCTGACAGGTGTGCGATGATCATTTTGGCGCTTTCCAGGGGCGAAAGCTTTTCATGGGGGTCCGGGTAGATGGTCTGATTCTCAGTAAAGAACTGGGGGCTGCTGATCTTGCCGATATCGTGGTACAGCGCCATGGCGGTCAATAACAAGGGAGAAAGTTTGAGCTCGGGCGCACAGGATTCAGACAGAGAAGCCACCATCTGTGAATGATGGTAGGTGCCGGGGGCGTTTTCCAACATCTGGCGGAAGATGGGCAGGTTCAGGTTGGTCAGTTCAATCAGTTTCAAGTCTGTGACCAGTTTAAACATGATTTCCCACAACGGAATGATAAAATTGGCCAGAATGGGGGAAAGCAGAGCGGACAGTGTTCCCATACCCAGGTGGGCGAGTATCAGGCCGGTATCGGGATTATCGGCACGGGTCAGGTCCATGAGCAGGATCAGGAACAGGTTGACAGGCAACAGCCAGAATATGGCCGCTTTCAGGATGGGGGATCTTTTCAGGCGTTGATAGTATTCAATTCCAAAAGATACGGCCAGATTGCTCAACAGGATGTACAGGCTGATTTGAAAGTTCCATCCCGCCACAATGGCTCCGGCCAGTGCGTTGGCGAATGAAAAAATGACCGCGCTTTGCAGGTTGAAGACAAAGGCGATGATCAGGGCACCGGTACCGAAGGGGATGGCAAACAGGATCCCCTGCTGATCGATTCCGGATAGAATGCTCAGATTCTTGGCCACCAGGGGAAGCAGGAAAACGGACATGCGGTAGATGCCGGCGCTGACGGCCAGGGTGACGATCATGACCAGGGGCAACTTGTCATCGTTCAACGTGGATGATTCCGGGATCCAGAAAAAACGCACCAGGAAGTAAAGCAGCATTCCCATGACCACCAGTATCAGGATGAAATCAGGCAGCCGCTGCCGCTGGCTCTGGGCTTCCCGGGTAATCAGGCGGATGAGACGCATATCCGCGCTGCCGACTTCATCTCCCTTGCGCAGAATCACCTTGCCGGCTTTGAGGCGGATCATTACGGAGTTTACGGCATTGGCCGCCGCTTCGCGGGCGGAGTTGGTCAGGTTGGGAGAATAGGACAGGTTGACGTCCACGAATTCCATCAACACCGGCAATATCAGGCGGATCTGGGCGCTGGTTAGTGTCTGATTGCGCAGGAAACGTTCCAGTGTGGCGCGCACATCCTTGAGGTCGTATAGTGCATCCACCTTGAGGATCTGTGGTTCTTCGCCTTCACGGAATCGCTGAATGGTACCATCCGGGCTTTTTACCGCTCCCAGCTTGGACGCGATAATCCCCGTTTCACGCAAGGATTGCAGTAGATCCAGCAATTGATTCAAATCGATGCGGCTGAATGCCGTGCTGCGCAGAACGGCTTCAGCCTCCTGCGCGGACAGATCCACTCCGAAGCGTTTTCGCATCTCGCCGCGAATCGCGTCAAGAGACGTGTTGTCCTGGATAAAGCGGCGGCGGGAAAGGCGGATGTATTCAAACCAGTCGTTCAAGCGTGGACGGGGAGCCGCGGCGGATGGAGAATAGGCTTCATAGACCGGGGCGACCGCCAGCCGGGCTTTCTGAATCTTTTCCCGGGTACTGAAATCGTCCTGCAGGGTAATGTCACGGGGGACGATGATGTCCTGCTTGGCGATATCGCCCACTTTCAGGTCCGAATCGATGTCGGGTGTGGTCTCCGGCAAAAAGAGGAAATATGTGATCAAAAGCAGCAGAAAAACAAAGATTACCCAGAAGGTCCGAGTGCTTCCCCGTGGAGACGCAACCTGATTGCGGATTGATGCGGGTGAGAATGTCAAGGGAACTTTCATTGGCTGTTGGTTTGGTCGTAAGCGTCGATGATGCGCCGAACCAGGGGATGGCGCACCACGTCGCGGGCTGTCAGGGTTGTAATGCGGATTCCCTGAATTTGGTTAAGGATCTTGATGGCGCGGAAAATCCCCGATTTTCTGGGATCCGCCAGGTCGATCTGAGATATATCCGCGGTAATCACAACTCTGGAGTTTGCGCCGAAACGGGTCAGGAACATCTTCATCTGCGATGACAGGGTGTTCTGACCTTCATCAAGAATGACGAAGGCGTTGTTGATGGTTCTGCCGCGCATGTAAGCCAGGGGCGCAATCTCGATGATCTCGCGGTCGATCAGGTCCGCGGTCTTATCAAAACCGATCAGGTCGTACAGGGCGTCGTACAGGGGGCGGAAATAGGGGTTGACCTTCTGCTGGATATCTCCGGGAAGAAAACCCAGTTTTTCGCCGGCTTCAACCACCGGCCGGGTTAATACAATGCGATCCACGTCCCGGGCAAAAAGGCGTTCCAGGGCGGCGGCAATGGCGAGATAGGTTTTGCCGGTACCCGCGGGACCGATGCCGAAGGTGAGGGTGTTATCGCGCATGGCTTCCAGGTAGCGTTTCTGGTTGAGGGTGCGGGGAAAGACTTCGCGGCCGTTCAAGCGCAGACTCACCGGTGTCAACATCTCTTTTTCCAGGGAATCCAGGCGGCCGGTCTGGGCCATATTCAACGACAGTTCAAATTCGCGGCGTGTGACCCCCCCCGATTCGCGTGAAGTTGAAAACAGCTTTTCCACATAATCGCGGAATCGATTGCGATTCACTTTGGGGCCGCTGAACATAAGCTTGGTTCCGCGAATGGAAAGGTGGATCTGAAAAGCCGCTTCCAGGTCTTTCGAGTGCTTTTCGAACAACTTCAGAACGGCGGGATCCAGGTTTTCAGGTGTTGTGAGTTCATCCATGATTATTCAGCAAAAAAGCCTGGCCATTATAGTCCCGCATAACGGAGAAGTCAACTCCGGCCGGCTTGAGCGCAGTCCGGATGAACCTTGACAACACCGTTGAAAATAGGGTATAAATCTCTTTTCATGAACGGCAAATACGTTTAGTAGAAAAGATATCGTTGGATAGCCTGAGCCGGCTGTCTGGAATCCTGCAGGAAACGAACCGTAAGGTTGCAGCCGCATTGCAGGCGTGAGGGGTTGGCGATGTACGAACCATTCAAAGAGAGCTTTTCCAAGGAAGTCAAAGAGATTCGCGAGGCCGGTTTATTCAAGGAAGAGCGAATCATTCTTTCGGATCAACAGGCCGGTATCCGGGTTGAATACCCATCCGGAGCGGAACCGCGGGAAGTCTTGAATTTCTGCGCCAACAACTACCTGGGACTGGCCAATCACCCCCGCATGATCGCGGCGGCCAGGGACGCCCTGGAACAGTATGGATTCGGCATGGCTTCCGTGCGTTTTATTTGCGGCACCCAGGATCTGCATACCCGCCTGGAAAAAAAGATCAGCGATTTTCATGGCAAGGAAGACACCATTCTGTATTCTTCCTGTTTTGATGCCAACGGCGGTTTGTTTGAAACCATTCTGGGGCCGGAAGACGCCGTGATCAGTGACTCGCTCAACCATGCCAGCATTATCGACGGCATCCGCTTGTCAAAGGCGCGGCGCTTTGTATATCCGCATTCCGACATGACTTCCCTGGAAAACGCGTTGAGTACGGCTGCTTCGAGCACGGCTGGAACCGCCGCCCGGCGCATTCTGATCGTTACCGACGGTGTGTTCTCCATGGACGGTGATATCGCCAGGTTAACCGACATCGTTGCCCTGGCCGGCCGGTACGGCGCCATGGTCATGGTGGATGAATCTCACGCCACCGGGTTTTTCGGTCTCAACGGCCGTGGTGCCGCCGAACACTGCGGCGTGCTTTCTGAAGTCGATATAATCACGTCCACATTGGGCAAAGCCATGGGCGGGGCATCTGGCGGTTTTACCACGGGGCACAAAGATATCATTGCCCTGTTGCGCCAGAAATCCAGGCCCTATCAGTTTTCCAACAGCCTGGCACCGGCCATAGTCAATGCCGCCCTGGTGGCGTTTGACCTGTTGGAATCCGGCAAAGACCTGCGCCGTTGTCTGATGAAGAATACGGCGCGGTTCAGAACCGCCATGCAAGAGTTGGGGTTTGACATCAATCCCGGTATCCATCCGATTGTGCCCATCCTATTCCGGCGCTTCGAGAACGACGCTGTCATGGCCCAGCAATTTGCGCGCAAACTCTATAACAATGGTGTGTATGCCGTGGGTTTCTTTTTTCCGGTTGTTCCGCGCGGGCAGGCCCGCATCCGGGTCCAGATTTCAGCGGGTCACACTGAAGCGCATATTGACAAAGCCATCGAGGCGTTTCGGTTGACTGGAAAAGAACTCGGAATTATATAGGTTCCGGGGAGAGTTGGAGAGTCCGCGCTGAATAAAGAATAAGGAAGAAGGAATAAAAAGGCATTCCATGGGCCATTGCAGTGCTTGTAGAA
>JAFGNX010000050.1 GCA_016926835.1 Candidatus Aminicenantota bacterium
GGCCGCAAGATCGGTTCCTTCGGTGATGCGGCAGCCTACAGTTTCTATTTTTCAAAGAACCTCAGCGCTCTCGGTGAAGGCGGCATTCTTCTTACCCAACGAGAAGATGTAAAAGACGCTGTGCAGAAGTTGCGGCTGCATGGCCAGACAGATAAGTATACCCACGGTCAAATCGGTTTCAACTCCCGCCTGGATGAAATGCAGGCAGTGGTTCTGCGTTTGAAGTTAAAGCATCTGGATCGGTGGAATCAGCGGCGAATCGAACTGGCCGCACGTTATGACAAAGCATTACGGGGGCTTCCGGTTGTTCCCTTTACTGCGGAAACCGGTCGGCATCCGGTTTATCACCTGTACGTGATCCAGACTTCAAAACGCGACCAACTGGCCGAGTTCCTGCGCAACAGACAAATCGGTGTGGGGATTCACTATCCAATCCCCTGCCACTTGCAGCCCGGCGTCCGTCACCTCGGATACCGTGAAGGGGATCTGCCGGTATCTGAACGCCTGGCAACGGAAGTTCTTTCTCTGCCCATGCATCCCCATCTGCAAGACAGCGAAGTGGACCAAGTTGCACAAGCCGTTCGGGATTTCTTTCAGGAGTAATTCGTTGACAAGCGGCCGGTTCCTGCTGGGAATCTGCTTTGTTGCGTCAATAAGCGCCGGTTTAGTGGTTTTTGTCATCCATCTGAATTTTGTGGTCATTCCCCTGGTGGCCCTGACCCTGGGGATTGTATTTTACCTCTATAACCCCGCCAAGGCGCTGTTATGGTTCCTTTTCGCATTGCCCTGGACATCAGCGTTACCGGCACTGAATCCCAATGGGTATCCATTCAACTACATGGGAACACCCCTGTTTCTGCTCTCCGGCATGATATTGGTTTCCATGTGGAAGCGCGAACGCCTTGATGGCCGGCATCCTTTGGCATTCATGGCCGCGTTGGCGGCAATGATCGCGCTTGTATCCGCATTTTTTTTAATTCTACGCTGGAGCAACCTGACCCTTGCCGGGCACGCATTTCTGCGGGATACGCCTGTAACTCCTGATGGGCAACGGGTCTCTTTCGCTGTTGTGTTTCCAGCCATCACATTGATGCTGGCCGCCATATCCCCCCACCTGTTCATGATGCTGCGCCGTCACAAGCTTTCCCGGGTACGGGCTCTGAATTACCTGTTCGCGGGATACTTGGTCACCCTTCTGATCGCAGTGGTGCAACGCTTTATCGCCCCGGAATTCCTTTCCCGCGGATATTTTGTTTATCACAACCAGCTGAACGGCGGCACATCCGATTTCAACGCACTGGGATTCATGTCGGGTTTCGTGTTCCTGGCGGCATTGCTAAACCAGATACACAAAGAACCCCTCACCGCCACGCGCTCTCGGCTGGCTTTCACCTCAACCGCCCTGCTGATGATCGCGGCCCTGTACGGGTTGGTGCTTTCGGGCAGCCGGACCGGTTTCATCTTTGTGCTGGCTGCCGCAGCGGTCATGTTGATGACGAAAAAGTGGCGCCTGCGTACACGCCTGCTGATGCTGCTCTGCTGCCTGGCACTGTTGACGGCTGGCGGGGGAATGTTGCGGCATCGCATCACCCATACCCTGACCAAATTCCATTCCAGCCTGGAAAAGTATGGATGGGTTTCCGCCCTGGATCAGGCTTCCAACCAACGCATCACCATGTTGCGCAGCGGGTTGCAACTGATGAGGCAGGCACCCGTCACCGGGGTCGGCGCCGGCAATTTCATCTTTGCCTTGAAAAACCTGCATTTCGGCCGGGAACACCTGGAAGATCTCCCCCTGAACCAGTATCTGCTTTACGCAAGCGAATTGGGTGTCGTCGGGGCGATCTTATTCCTGGGCTTGCTGTGGATCCTGATCGCCAGACCCGGTCAACCCGCCTGGTCACCCCTGCTTTGGACCACCCTTGTGGCCTTCCTTGTAGGTACGCCGCTCTGGCTGCCGGAGTTGGCGTTGCTGTTCTGGGTTATGGCATGGCTGCTGGACCCGTCTGCCACTGGGCTGAAAACACCACTCAAACGTCCGGTCTTAACCATCGCGATTCTTTTGATGGTGTTTGCCCTGGGATCTGTTCTGGAATTTTCCCGGCTTCACCCGTTGCAATGGTGTCTGGCCAGGCACGTACCCTACAACTACGGCATGTGGCCCCAGGATCAAAGCGTTGATGGTATGCCGTTTTACTGGACACGCGCGGCGGCAGGAACGTATCTTCCGCCCGGCAATCCTGTCTCAATCCGCCTGAAAGCCGAGGCCCCCTTTTACAAACTTCCTCAGGGTAAACAGACGGTCGAGGTGCTTTGGCGAGGCAGGAGAATCCGGCACTTCCAGGCGGAATCGGTTCAGGAATGGCCCTTGACTCTGCGCGCCTCCAGCGGCGGATTCCTTGAGTTTCGCGTACACCCCGCCTTCAACCTCCGGCGCATGGGCTTGGGCCGGGAAGGGCGCACCCTGGGTATCCAGGTTCACGGCCTTCTCCGGTAGAACCGATTGCTTTGATCTGGCCGAGGTCCCCATGGTACAATGCCGGCATGAAAATCATTTGGCAAGGACTCGGTTTATTGTGCCTGCTGTTGGCCGTTTCCTGCAGCTCAGTCGAAAATCCGATCACTGAAACTGTCTTTCCCGAGATTACTTCCCCCCGACGCGGGTTTGTGTTGCAGCCTCCCGAAGACGACACCCATTTTGGGGGAAACTGGAGCGGTGGTTTGTTTGACGGCCAGACCTACCGCAATATCCCCGCAGATGGCGGAAGCCTGCAATTCGCCCTGGATGCGGCTCAAACACTGCTTTTGACAGTGCGTTTGCGCGCCGAAGAGGCCACAAACCTCAACGTTCTTCTAAACCGGCAACATCTGAAAAAGCTTCAATTGGTGCCGGCCCCCCCGGCCGAATTCCGGATACTCTTGCCCCGGCGCCTACTGAAAAAAGGAGCCAACCAGTTGGCATTTGTCCCGGATTCCATTGCGCGCATCCGCTTTTACCGCCTGGCGATCGCTCCCTCGGGGCGGACCGAAACGACGGCGGAGACCCCACCGACCCTGGCCGCAATTCAATTGCCGTGCACATTGGAATACTTTCTGCGTACGGGCGACGGGCGGCTGACCCTCCGCTTCTCTCAACCCATTCCCAGGATCCGCCTGACGATTCATAATGGGGCTGATGCCGAGTTTGACCGGGAATGGCAAAAACAGGACCACATCAACCTGGACCTGACAAAATTGCCGGCGGGAATCAAGCGTCTGCGATTCCGCATGGATGGTTCCAAGATGACTTTCGGACTCCTGGAGTCACAACAAACGCATACCCGCTCCTCGGGGCCGCCGGACACACTCGTTACCGCATCTCCCGCACCCGGGAAAGGCTCAGGCATGAACCTGCTGGTCATCCTGCTTGATTCAGCCCGGGCCGACCGTTTTTCCTGCGCCGGGTATCATCGCCCCACAACCCCTCACATCGACGATCTGGCCAAACGTTCCTGGCGTTTCAATAACGCCTGGGCGGAAGCCGCCTACACCCTGGCCTCGACCGCCACCCTGTTCAGCGGCCTGGCTCCGGATCAACACAACGCCGTCAGCAACTACTTCGGCGGATTGAACCCGCGCATAGTCACTCTGGCTGAAAAAATGGAAATGGCGGGATATTATACAGCGGCCGTATCCGCGATCCCGTATTGCGGACGTGCATTCCATATGGAGCAGGGTTTTTCCGCTTTCATTGAGCTTTTTCAGGACACCCCCCAACCACCGGCTTCCGATTTTCCGGCCCGACTGGATCAGATCATCGATCAGGCCGCGGAAATCAAAAAGCCGTTTTTCGCCTACCTCCACATGCGTGAACCCCACATCGACTACTCCATGCCTCCGCCCTTTTTTGGCGCTTTTCATCGCGGGTACGCGGATTACCCCAATCCCGAATTCCGAAAAAAATTGAAGGAGATCTATTTCGGCCAGGGAGAATATGCGGAACAGGGATACTCTTTGCGGGATCTGGAGTTGCTTAACGATGCCTACGACGAAAACCTGCTGTTCGCCGATGCCATGGTGGGCAGAATGCTCCAATCCCTGAAGGATCGGGGACTGCAAGACAGCACTGCGGTCATTGTCCTGGGAGACCATGGTGAGGGGTTGGGGGAACATGGCGAAATTGGTCACAATACTGTACTGCACCCGGAGGGCCTGCGCATTCCCTTGATCTTCGCCTTCCCGGGTTGGTCAGACAAAGGCGGCGTGGCTTCGCAGCCGGTCAGCACCTCTGACCTGACCGCGAGCCTGAGCCGGATCTTTACGGGCACGACCTTGCCGGGATCTGAGCAAAAAGGATTGTTCCGATCGCGCCCAGTTCCGACCCTGATCAGTCGCAGCATCTTTTTCTCAGGCTATCACAACAGCTGGTCCGTACTGGAGTATCCGTATCATGCCATTCTGAGCGGTAACGGCGACTCGCTGTCTTGCCGGGTGATCAACCTGGAGACAGATCCCGGCGGACAGACCCCCCTGGAACACCCTTTCCACCGGTCTTATTTTTATCAACGCCTGGTCAACACCATCCGCAACAGACGTTTGGGAAACATCACTCCCATGGCCTCTTCACTTAAGCAAAAAGAAATCGAAAGCCTGAAATCACTGGGCTACTTATAAAAGGCGGACAGGGATCGGTTCGTGACGCTGCTCATTCTATTGTTGTACGCGGTACTGCTGATTGCCGTGGGGATTCGACAGCCCAGAAACGGTGCGGCGGGGTTCTTTTTCGCATCCCACAAATTGGGCCCCCTCTGGGTCGGTGTGACGTTGACAGCCTCCTGGGTGGGCGCGGCTTCCACCCTGGTGACCCTGCAACAGGCAGCCGCAAGCGGTTACGCTGCCTTGTGGGTAATGGCCGTACCCACACTCCTCACGCTGATGGTATTTTTCTTTCTCACCGGCACCATCCGCAACCATGGCTTCACGACCCTGCCCAGGCTGATTCGCAAAGTATACGGCCGGCGAGTCACAAGCGTGGCGGCCGGTCTGATATTCATCTACCTGATCCTGCTTACTTCCTCGCAATTCGTGGCCTGGGGCCATTTCCTCAAAGCCATGCTGAACCTGCCTTACGCAGCGGCCGTACTTGGCGGCGCCGTCCTGGTCTGCGCCTATTCTGCAGCCGGCGGCTTTTTTGCCGTGGTTCGAACCGATGGCGTTCAACTGTTGTTGCTGGGGGTCGCTCTGACCGTTATGTTTTTGATTGTCGGTCAAGGCGCGGGTGAACCGGTTTCTCACGGCTTGACCCGTTTCCTGGCCGCAGCCGGCGAGTATGGTTTGATGGTATTCTCTTTCACCCTGGCCTGGGTGATTTCTCCGGTTGTATGGCAGCGAGTCGCGGCGGCCCGGACTGCGCATTCCGCCCGGATGGGAATCCTGATCGCCGCTGCGGCCGTTTCGGTCCTCTACCTGATGGTGATTCCCACAGGCATGGCGCTGGGGCCGGCCGCATCAACCGACGGTGAAGTGCTCGCCGGGCTGCAGCTCGCCCTTCCACTCTGGGCCGGCAGCCTGGTATTTCTCGGACTGGGATCGGCGATCCTGTCCACCGCGGACACGGCACTGAACCTGGCTGCCATGACGCTCAGCCTGGACCTGTTTGAGACCGGCAAATCAAACTCATTGCCCGGGGCCCGCTGGGGCACCCTGGTTGCCGCCGGGCTGTCCGCAGCGGCCGCCCTGAGATTGCCCTCCATTCTGCAAACCCTCGGTGTGGCATCAGAGATCATGGCGGCGGGTCTGTTTGTTCCGGGCATGGCCGCATTGTTTCTGTCCAGGCCCTGCCCCCGCGCCGGGGCGGTCAGCCTGATGGCCGGCGGCGGCTTCGCCCTGCTTTCATCTATGAACGCCTTTGGGTTGCCCCTTTCATTGCCCCGCTGGCCGGCTTCGCTTCCCTGGGGGCTGGGTCTGTCTATTGTGGGGTTTCTATGTGGTTATGCCCGTGACCGGAGACGCCATCGCCCAGCTAGTGAATCAGCCTCTGGTGCGCGGACCGGAAACGGTGATGACCGATCACTTTCAGGGGAGTGATGTTTTCAGGAAAGAGACTCTCCAGTTTTTCCGCGGTCCGCAACAAACGGCGCAATTCAAACGGCATTGGCTTTTTTAATAGCAGATGCAGCCACTCGCGAGCCGTCCGCCTCAACCCCGGAGGCAACGGCGATGTCCAGAAACTGCCCCCTGGCCGGTCCACCAGTGATGCGGTGAGTGCGATCAACCGGCTCCCACTATGGAACAGGCGTGAATCCTGCAGAGACACTTGCGTCAAATACCGGCTCCATCGGGAATAGGCTTCCACCCAGAAGCCTCCTCCGGGAACCTGGTGGACCAGATCCCGACGCAGCCGTCGCAACGGCGCGAAAAGTCCGGACTGCGCCGTGGAGGGAATCAGGCGTTCGGCATAACAGTCGCGGGCATCCCTCTCGGGAATGGGATCTGGAGCGTTACCGGCATATTCGCCGGCAATGAAATCTTTATACACGAAAAAAGCGCGTTTGGCTGAGCCATCGCTGCGCAGAATTCCCCAGGAAGAAACTTCGGGGTTCGCATCATCACGCAACTCGTAAAAAAACACTTTGTCTGGGTAGTTTCGACTGCGGCGCAATTGCAGGGTTTCCAGGTAATTTTCGGCCTGCATGTCCTCGGAAAAGGTCAACGTATTCCACCCGGTTTCCGTGAGCCAGAATGGATGCCCGGCAAAACCCAGTTCCGACAACAGATCCTTTACCGAGGGGATCAACGGTTCACCAGATTCGAGGAGTTCAAACACGTATTGACCGCCCCTGGAATCGTAAAGGTGATGACTGATGATGTCGATATCTTCTCCAACAGTTACCAGGATGTATTTCAACCACAAAAACCACTCCTGGTCGGTAGTGGTCAAATGGGCCAGATCCGGACCCACAATAAATGCTCCCGGATCTTGTTTGCGAATCACTCCTGCCGCGGGTTTCCAGACCTGAGACACAAAAACATCTTTTCCCGGAAAAAAGAAATCCGGCACATTGGGCTCATTCCAGATACTCCAGTACTTGATCTGTTGCTGGTAGCGCGTCACGGTTACCGAAACAAAACGACTCCAGTCAGGAGTATGATCGGCCGGATGGTTGGGTCCTTTGCCCGCGTTGGCCCAATCGGGTGTGTAGGCCAGAACGGCCAGTATCGATAGCCCGTTGTTTTTTGCGAAATCGACCACCCGGTCCACGTCGGCAAAGCGAAAATCTCCTTTCCGGGGCTCGCAGCTTCGCCAGTCAATGTCGATCCGGATCCAGGGAATTGCCGCTTCAACCACGCGGGCCAGGTCCGCGTTGTTTGCCAGGTGGGTGTTAATCCCGTAAGGAGACGGAGACACAACCGCACCGCCAAGCGCAGCGGCAAACCAGAGCCAACCCCAACACGCAATACTGAAACGCATCATAGTACTCCTGGCACTTGCAATCGACCGTTCTCCGGATGACCGTAATAGAGAACTGAGATTATATCCGTCCGCGAATCGTCACGCAAGTTCTTCCTTCCGTATGAACATCTGCCGCAACTGACAAAATTCAGGCCGGCTTGCAAACCCGTTCGCGCTTGCATAAAATGCAATCATGACCGGCAAGGAAATTGAAAACATATCCGAGTATTTTTACTCGCGGGATCCACAGATGTCAGCAGAGGACAAATGGCAGACTGTTTTCCAGCAATGGGTCAACCGCATTGAAGAAAAAAAACTGCTGCTGAGCCTGTACGAATTAAAGCTATGGCTGGAAAGCACCGAAGCCTTTTTTTCTTCCCGCTTCCTGGAAAGCCAGATTTTCCGTTTCTCCACCGCGGAATTGCGCAATTACTCCATTTACCTGAACACATTCACCCAGGTTTCATCGCGAATCATTCAACTGCTGAAGGAAGTGGATTTCAAGAAAGACAAATTTCTCTTGAACTTTGAAGAGTTCATTGTAGAAGAAATCCTTGAGATCTATACTTCCAAGTCGTTTCCCACTTTTTCTGACACCTATTCACCGGAGTCGTGGTTTTCCAGCCTGAGGATTTTTCTGCAGAACCTGCGCCATCTGTGTTCGGAGCTCGTGAAAGGTGATGTGGTCACCCAGCGCACTTTCTCGTCGATCAAAAAACTTTACCACAAGGAACTTACCCTCAATCCCATCATCATGACCCTGATCAAAAAGCGGTTTATTCCCAAAATGGACAAAATCTATCAGCCCGACATCTCCCGCATCATTTCCCGTATCGAGGAAAAAGATTTCCGGCGCCAGATCGGCCTGTTCTTTCTATTCGCGTTCCGCGTGATGAAGATCAACAACTTCATAGAATCGAATCTCAATCGCAGCCGCAACATCGATCACATCATCCCGTTGATTCTCGCGCTGAAACGCAGCCAGGAGAATTTGTACACATTTCACGACAACCTCCTGCGCGAACACATCCTCGCGCACCTCACTAAAAAGCAGGCCGGTGCCATTCAAGCCATTCTTGAAGACTTCAAGCAGGAATACCAGAAGATCTTTGAAGGCGAACTCCCCAATTTCTTCGATACCCAGCAAGAGCGCGCAGATCGCCGCAAAGTGCTGAAAAACATAGTCATCATCTGTGACATGGCCATAAAAGAGTTAATCGAGGCCACCGCCCAGGTTTTCGACCCCCAGGTTTCCGGCGGCACAATATTTGAGAATTACATTTCCCGCAAGGAAAAGTCCGGCGAGGTACGGGCCAGATTGTCCCGCCTGCATGCAAAGATAAACGACTACTTTTCCCGCAAAGAACATATTCCTCCTTCGGATATCCTGTTTGATCTGAATCTGTTTATTGAAACCGATTTAAACCAACTGCAGTATAAGGACTGGAATGAGTTTCTCTATTTTTACAACCACTTGACGGAAGCCAATTTCAGCGACGATTTCGATGTCACATTGAAGTCTTTCCACTCCTTTATCACCACGTTGCTCAAAGGCCTGGTAAAAGGGCAGTAGCCATGTCAGGTGCCATGGAATTGACGCTGGTCATGGTCAAACCCGATGCCATGCAGCGGCGCCTGCTGGGAACCATCCTCCGGCGTCTGGAACAAAAGGGGCTGGTAATGGTGGCGGGTGATTTGCGCCAACTGTCCAGAGATACCGCGGCCAGGCATTACGCCGCCCATCAGGGCAAATATTTCTATGATCGGTTAATGAAATTCATTACTTCCGGACCTGTTTTTGTCAGTGTCTGGAGAGGTCCCCAGGCCATTCAACGCGTGCGCACACTGGTTGGGGCCACCAGTCCCGAAAAAGCCCAACCCGGTACCATCCGCGGCGATTTCGCCCTGCATATCACCCAGAACCTGGTGCATGCGTCCGACTCGCCCGCGTCAGCAAGCCGGGAAATCGCCATCTTCTTCCCGGATAACGCTTTTTTCGATATCACCGCGGTGGACGCGGATCTGCTGTCGCCACCGGATTAGACGCTGCACAGTTTTCGTCTGTTTGCAGCCCCGGCAGCCGGCCTGACTGTGGTATAATCAGCTTATGCCCCGGAACGAGCGCATCCTCATCATTCTCAATCCCTCTTCCGGCGTCGTGTCCAAAGATATCGCCGCATCCGTGATTTTTCAGAAGTTACGACGCCACTTTGACACCGTATCCATCATCAATTCCAATTCCCCTGAACACGGCAGCGAAATCACCCGCCAGGCGTTGTCCCATTTTGACATCATTACCGCATTCGGCGGAGACGGCACCATCAACTCCATCGCCGGCGCCCTGGTCGGAACAGACAAGATCCTGGGCATTCTGCCCGGCGGATCAGGGAACGGCCTGGTTCGCAACCTGGGTATTCCCTTATCCTGGCGCAAAGCGTTGGACACCCTGGCTCATGGCACAGACACCCAGGTGGATGTGGGTAAATTAAACGATCGCTTCTTTTTCAACGTGGCCGGGGTCGGCCTGGACGGCCTGATTGCCAAAAAGTTCAACCTTCAGTCCCGGTATCGTGGCATCATGCCGTATGTCTACTACGGACTCAAAGGCTATTTTGA
>JAFGNX010000051.1 GCA_016926835.1 Candidatus Aminicenantota bacterium
GCGCAAAAAGCAACAGCCCCGGCAACTTGCCGTGAATGCGGCTTTCTGCTATTAGTGTGTCATGATCCCGGTTGATTCCAGAGACGCAAAAGTGGCTTTCCACGAATGCAGCCGTGACTTCCGGTTTACGTGTGACTGGGTGTTCAACCAACTGGTAGTGCTGTGCGACGGAAAGGTGGTGTGTGGCTGCGCCGATCCCTATGGACACCGTCCGGTCGGTGACCTTGAACGGCAATCGATTACGGAGATCTGGAACTCACCGCTGGTAAGGCAGATTCGCCATGACCTCAATGAAGGCCACTGCTGTTTCTGTGATGATTGCGGACTGAAACAACGACTGCCGGATGGCATGGCGCCGCCGCAGCGGCCGGAAACGCTCGAACGATTGCCGCGGCTTTTCTTTGAACCCACGATCCAGTGCAATCTGTCCTGTTTTCGAGCCGTATGCAACCGCGAATCCGGAATCCACCGCACCCGCAGGCGACCGCGTTTTCCCCTGGACGCGTTCAAACGCCTGATGGATGAAGTCGGACCCGGGCTGATCCGCTTGGACTTTTTCAACTACGGCGATCCGTTCATGCATCCCCAGGCGGTAGACATGATCGAGTACGTGAAATCCCGATATCCCCATGTGTACGTTTATTCCAGCACCAACGGCCTGATGCTGACCCCGGAAAAAATCGAGCGCCTGGTTGCCGCGGGAATGGATGAGATCACGTTCAGTGTCGACGGAGCCGACCCGGAAACATACGTCAAATATCGTTGTGGTGGTGATTTCGAGAAGTTGATGCGCATCATGTCTGAATTCGTGGCTTTGCGTAATCTGGCCGGCCATGAGGTTCCGTTTATCAACTGGCGCTATATCCTGTTTCGCTGGAACGACAATAAACGGCAAATGCAAAAAGCCCGGCGCTTGGCCGCTGAAATCGGCGTGGATCGGTTGACATGGGAGATCACCGATCATCCTGCGGAAGCCTGCTCACGGCGTTTTCTTTACAAAAGCCGGCCATGGAGGCGCATTCGCCATGAAATCTGGGATTCCAGCCAGATCGGCAACGCGATTCGCTCCGGGCGTTTTCTGGCGAGAATCCGCCCTCCGCGCGGAACCATCCGCACCACTGCAGGCAAAGAAACCGAAATCCGGGTGCAGGTGCGAAACAGCGGCGGGGCGCTTTGGCGCCAGAATTCCCGTTCGGGCCGGCGCCTGGTTCGGCTGGGGGCTCAGCTTCACGACCATCACCGGGGCATGTTGGAATTGAATTACGCCCGCGCCTTTCTCAACCATTCGCTGTCAGCGGGAGAGAAGGATGTGTTGTCCATTAATTTGCCCGCCATTGAAACGCCGGGTATTTACTGGCTGCGCTTTGACATGGTTCTGGAAGGGGTGGACTGGTTTGCTTCGGCAGCCTCTCCCGTAGCCTGGCGCCGGCTTCGGGTTTCGCAATAATTGTTTTCTTTGCTTCCGGCTTGATTTATACCGTATAATCGGAGACGGGTTTTTCCCGGGAGGTGGATCATGAGTCGGGTATCGCGTTCACCCATTCGTTGGGGTCATGACAGGCACAAACTGTGGCGGGGCGGCATCGTCCTTCTGTTGGTTGCGGTTGTAACCGCCTGCTCGGGAAAGCCGGATTCCGCAGAGAAAAAAGGATTGACGGGACCGCCGGCTGATCTGATCACGCGTATCAGCGGAGGGGTCCTCTCTTCCCGTGATTCCATCCTGGTTCGTTTTTCCGTTCCCGTGGTCGAGCCGAACCAGGTGGGGAGCACACAAACACCGGATCCCTTCCAGTTTTCACCGGCCATCAAGGGAGTATCCCGCTGGCAGGATCCGGCCACGCTGGTTTTTCAACCGGAGTCTCCGCTCCCGATGCGTACTGAGTTTGCGGGGAAGTTGCATCTCGGTAAGGTGAACCCGGAATGGGCGCAACGCCAGGCGGTTGCCTTTAAATTCAGGGTGGGAGGACGCGAAATCAGCCAGATCACGGCTGATTTCTACCCGGTTGAACGCCGGGATCCCCGGTTTGTGGTTTTTCGAGGGGAAATCACGCTGACCGAACCGATTGAAGCAGAGGCTTTGCGCTCGGCGGTCAAGCTGAGCCTGGATGGCCGCGGCGTTCCCTTGCAATGGCAAACCGCGCAGAAAAATACTCAATTCACGTTTCATTCCAGTGATCTGGAACGCCCCGGTTCGCGCCGGGTATACACCTTGAGCGTGGACAAGCGCGCTTTGGAATTATCAGGAGATTACCGCCGTGACTTTGCCTTGAACCCGATGGGCCGGTTCAGCCTGGAAGATGTGCTGGAAATCGAACAGGGTAAGGAGCTTGCCCTGGAATTGAAATTCTCTGATCCGGTTGATGCCAACGCTGAATTGGCGGGCCTGATCCGCATGCGCGAGCAAGCGGAAGATTCCCCCGCCCCGGTTTCGCTGACCCATCAGACAACGGGGAAATCGGTATTTGTCAGCGGAAACCTGGTGTACGGCAAACGCTACGTATTGGAAGTCAGCGGTATCCGCAGTATATGGGGTACGCGCATGGACAAGGCGGTGCAACGCGAGTTGTGGTTTGCTGATCAGAAGCCCAGGATTGCTTTTGAGAGTGACGGTGTGTTTATGACATCGATTCTGAACCGGAAACTGTACTTCCGCACCATGAACCTCTCCAAAGCCAGGCTGGACATTAAAAAGGTTTTCGAATCCAACCTGGGGCAGTTTCTGCAATCCGAGGAGCTGACCTCACGCAAAGAGCGCAACCAGGAATTCAACAATTACCAGATTGAACGGGTTGGCGTTCCCCTGGCGTCCAAAGTGCTGGAGATCGGCGATGTCAAAAACCGCTGGCTGAACCATGAATTGGACTTGACCAAACTGATCCCCGGTGGCGAAAAGGGGATTTTCCTGGTGGAACTGTCTTTTGGCAAAAAAGACATGCTGTATAACGGACCCAAGCCGAAGCAGCAGTATTATTACGGTCCGGAGTATTATTCCAACCCCCATTCCCACGGGTATCTCTATCGTCACGGGCGCGTGTCCAAGGCCTTGATCCAAAGTGATGTCGGGCTTGTCTACAAAGTGGGCAAACACGGGCACCTGGTCTGGGCGCTCGATTTGCTTACAGCCCGCCCCCTGAAAGGCGTTCGTGTCACGTTGCGTTCTTATCAACACCAGGCCCTGGCGGAAGGATTTACCAATAGTGACGGCGAGTTGTTGTTGACGGATGTAAAGGGGGAACCTTTCTACGTTGAAGGCGAGAAAGACCGTCAACGCAGTGTGCTTTCCCTGAAAGAGATGCAATGGAACCTATCCGGGTTTGCCGTTGGCGGCGTTCAGCCCGATGTCGCCGGGGGCCGCGTTTTCGTGTTTACGGATCGCGGGGTCTACCGGCCGGGAGATACGGTGCATCTGGCCATTATTGCGCGCAATGAGGACCACACTTTTCCGGATAATCACCCGGTTACACTGACTTTGTCGAATCCCCGCCAACAACCGGTTTATCGATTCACCAACAAGCAGGGCAAAGACGGCTTTTACCGATTTGATGTCCAGACCCGGCCGGAAGACCTAACGGGAAATTGGCGCGCCGGCATCAAAGTAGGTGATCAAACTGTGTTTCACACCGTGCGCATTGAAACCGTGGTGCCGTTTCGGTTGAAAGTCGAGTATACGGATCTGCCTGAACGGCTGGATGCCGGGTCCGGATCATTGCGTTTCGGACTGTCGGCCAGGTACCTTTTCGGCAGCCCCGCCCGCAACATGGAAGCGCAAGTATCCGCGCGTATCGGCGAGCGTCCATTATCGCCGCCAGCCTATTCAAAAATGGTGTTTGCCAACCAGGCGATTCGTTTTCGTGCTCATGAAGCCACGATATTTGAACAGAAACTGAACGATCAGGGTGAAGCCGGAGTGGAGTGGAAACTGCCGGACGTTTCCGGCGCTCCCGGCGGATTGGCCGTAACCCTGGTCGCGAATGTCCAGGAAAAGGGCGGACGCTCTTCGCGGCGCACCGTTTCCATTCCCCTGGATCCCTTTTCCCGCTACGTCGGCATTGAAGTGCCGGGCAGCGGCGCGTATGCCCAGGTGGGAGCGCCGCTGGGATTTCGTGTCGCCCTGGTGGATCCCCAGGGCCGACCGATTTCCGGTCGCAAGATGACCTACCGCGTTTTGCGCAATTCCCGTTACTGGTGGTGGGAGTACGATTCCCGCGATGAATTTCGCACGCGTTTTAAAAAAGATTCCCACACGCAGGAAATCAAATCCGGGGAACTCAACAGTACGGCCACGACCGCCAACCTGGTTTTCACGCCCGATACCCGGGGTGAGTACTTTCTCGAAATCCGGGATGCCGCGCCGGGAGGTCATGTCGCGGGGGTGTTTTTCAGTTCCTACCACTGGGGAGACGCACCGGCGGAGTTGGAAAATGCCGGTGTGCTGGAAATTCAATGTACGGAAAAAACCTTTTCTCCGGGTGATATCGCGGAAATGTCGGTGGAAACTCCGGTTTCCGGCCGCCTGCTGGTGGCGGTTGAAAAAGGCGGTCGCATATTGCGCCGCTTCTCCATGGCGACGGACACCAACGGGCGTACCGGATTCCGCATTCCCGTAACCGCGGAAATGCTGCCCAACGCCTACGTTTCCGTGGCTCTGGTGCAACCACTGGAACAGGGGGAGAATGACCGCCCCTTGCGCATGTACGGAGTGATTCCCCTGATGGTCGGTGATCCTTCCACCCAACAGGAGCTGGAACTGGAAGTAGCGGATGAACTGCCGTCGGGTAAAGAATTCAGCGTGGTTGTCAAAACCGGGGATCGAACGGCCACTCAGGTGGTACTGGCGGTTGTGGACGAAGGGTTGCTGAGCCTGACCGATTTTCCCTCACCGGATCCATGGGCGTTTTTCTTTGCCAAAGAGGGGCTGAGTATTAAAACGTACGACTTGTATTCCCATGTCATGGGAACCCGCAAAGGTGATCTCTTCCGCCTCTTTTCCATCGGCGGCGAAATGGCCGCGGCGTATCGGGAATCTCAGTTGCAACCCGGAGAAAAGAAGCGTTTCCCCCCGGTGGCGCTGTTTCACGGTCCGGAAATGACCGATGAGAATGGGGAAGCCCGGGTTACACTCAAAATGCCCAACTATATCGGGGCCGTGCGCATCATGGCGGTTTGTGCAACGGGGCGCAGGTATGGGTCGGCTCAACGCACCGTTCCCGTGCGCACCCCCCTGATGGTGATGCCCACCATGCCGAGGCTGTTGGGTCCGGATGACCTGTTCACCGTACCGGTAACGGTTTTTGCCATGGAAAAAGGCATTCGAAACGTGACAGTAAAACTGGAGGCTTCCGGTCCGGTCGATGTGTTGCCGCCCCAGGAAAGAAAACTCCAGTTTCAGGCGACCGGTGAACAAGACACATACTTCCGTGTCCGGGTTCGCCCGGCTACGGGCATGGCCCGGATCCGCATCGCGGCCGCGTCCAGAAAACACCAGGCCGAACACACGGCCGACATCCAGGTACGCCCCTATTCGCCGCGCATATCGCGTATCGTGGTACAGGAAACCAAGCCGGGCGGTTCATTGACCCTGGATATTCCGGGAGACGGTATTCCAGGCACCAACCAGGCGGTTCTGTCTCTGTCCAGCCGGCCGCGCCTGCAACTGCAGCATCGCATGGCCTGGCTGATGCACTATCCGTATGGATGCATCGAACAAACCGTCTCGGCTGTGTTCCCCCAGCTCATGTTACTCGATTTTGTGCAAGCCGAGGGAAAGGATCGCCGAGAGGTGGACGAAAACATCAATTCCGCCATTCAGCGGTTGAAAAAATTCCTGCTTCCATCCGGGGGATTTTCATTCTGGCCGGGTTCCCGGCAGTTATCGGTATGGGGGACCATTTATGCCGGCCATTTCCTGGTTGAAGCCGGAAAACAGGGCTACTATGTACCCGCCGACCTGTTGTCGTCCTGGATGAATTTTGCTGAACAGCGATCCCGGACCACAACGGATGATCTGATGACCCGGGTGTACCGGGTTTATGCGCTGTCTCTGGCAGGCAAAACACCCTGGAGCGCGTTGAACTTCCTTTATGAAAACAGTCTGAAAGACATGCGGGATGTGGAAAAATGGATGATGGCGGCGTGTTATGATCTGGCTGGGAAACCCCAGGTTGCCGGGGAAATCCTGGACCGGACCGGCACTCAGGTAAATCCATATGCAGACCCCGGAGAAACCTTCGGATCCCGGCTGCGCGATAAAGCAATCATCCTTGAACAGGCGACTCAACTGAAACGCTGGACCCAGGCGGACAAGTTCTACGATGAACTGGTAGCGGAATTGTCTGAAGACACCTGGCATTCCACCCAGACGCTGGGATATGCACTGCTGGCTGTGGGGAAATACGCGCGTTCCCGTGGCGAAAAACTGACCGGGGATCTGCCCCTGCTGGACGGCCGAGTTCAGTTGCCAGACGGCAGTGAGAAGGCGTTCTCCGCCCGGGAACAGCGAATCGCTTTTTCACTGGAAAAGGGGTTCGGCGGCAAGGCAACGGTCTATTTCAGTCCCAAAACCGAGAGCAGCCGCTGTTTTGCCAGTGTGGAGTGGAGCGGAGTACCATTGAAGCCGATTGCGCGCGCCGAATCGAGCAACCTCGACGTGGAGGTTCGTTGGCTGGATAGCAGCGGTGTTCCCCTGGATCCCGGTCAGTTGGCACAAGGCACCTCTTTCTGGGGTCATTTCCGCATCAAATCCACCTGGGAAAGAAAGCAGCAAATTCGCAATCTGGCGCTGGTTCAGGTAATGCCGTCCGGGTGGGAAATCGAAAACCTCAGGTTATCCGCAGAAGAGTTGCCGGCGTGGATGGAAGGTTTCCGCGTCAACCGCGAAGATTATATGGATATCCGCGATGACCGGGTGCTCTGGTTCTTTGATCTGAACCAGGAATCCCTCGACTTCGTGGTGAAAGTAACCGCCGTGGTTCCGGGAGATTATATATTGCCGCCGACCCTGGCGGAAGGCATGTACGACAACCGCTTCCACGCGGAGGTGCCGGGAAAAAGCGTCACCGTTACAGACTGAGTTGTTCGCGGACATCATTTTTGTGGTCGCCGTTTTCATAACGGCCTGGTTTTTTGCAGTTGGCGGTTTACGGGCGGGTGGTCGCGCCCAGCAGTTGATCGTACAAGCGGGCCTGAGACCGGATCATGTGTTCCGCATCCCAGGAGGAGAAATCTTCCCGGGCCTGGCCGAGTTTTTCGCGAAGTTCCGGTTTCCGTACCAAATGGAGGAGGTGGCGTGCGTATTCGGCGGTGTTTTGCGCCGCCGCCAGGAAGCCGTTCTCCCCATGCCGGATCACTTCGCTGTTGCCGGGAATGCTTGAAGCCACAACGGGAAGGTTTTTCAGGCGCATCTGGACAAGACTCTGGGGCAATCCTTCCCACAAAGCGGTGCTCAAACCCAGATCAAACCCATCCATCACTGTGGACAAATCCTGAAGAAAACCGGGCATGCGGAAGCGATCGTGCAATCCCGCCCGGCGCACGGCATCTTCCAGTCGGGAACGAAGCGCGCCGTCACCGGCCAGAAAGAAAACGGCTTCCGGTGCGTGCGCGCAAACCATTTTTGCCACTTCCACCATTTGGAACAGGTTTTTCTGGGGCTTGAACGGGGCCACAATACCGATAACGATCGCGTTGTCACCGATTTGAAACCGGCTCCGAACCGCTTTGCGCTGTTCCGGACGGGGATAAAATGGCGCCAATTCAAACCCGCTGCGGATCAACGAGTGGTTTTCCCGGCATAGCCCCATGCGCACGGCTGTTTGTCTATCCGCCCTGGATACGAAAATGAAATGACTGGTCCAACGGGCGGCCATTTTCTCGGCTTGGATGAGCATCCGCCGTTGCGGAAACGGTTGCAGGGGTGAAAAGGGAAACCCGTGAACGGAGTGGATCACCACCGGCAGCCGGCAGCGGGATGCGGCCAGGCGTCCGAGGAATCCGGCTTTTGAAGAATGAGTATGCAGGATAGCGGGTTTGATTTGACGCAAAGAGTCGACAAGCTCCCGCAGCGCGGCCCGGTCTTTCAAAGGGTGAAGGGAACGTTGCAAATGGGTTATCTGCCTGTGGAGCGGCAGTTTTTCCGCCTGGGGTGTCAACAATCCGCCCGGACCGTACCAGATCTGGGCGGGAAATCCGTAACCGGGCAACTTTTCCACGGTTAGCAGGGTGTTGCGTTGCGCGCCGCCGAGCTCAAGCTTGGTGATGAGGTGAACAACACACGCTTCGGCCATTGGCTGTAGACTACCCTGATAAAAACGGGAATTCAAGCCATTTCGCGATTGATTGCCAGGGCGGTGTTCCTGGCGCTCAAGGCATCTTCCGCCATCGAAGAATAGGTCCAGCCACCGTAACGACCAATTGAAAACACCCCGTTTTCCTCCAGGCGTTGCCGGATTTCGGGAACCGTATGAAACCAGGCGTGGTCAAAAAGCACATAAGATACGGGTATGTTGCGGCGCGAAATGTGGAGGATTTCTTCTTGGTCGCGGATCACGCCCAACTGTTGGAGAAGCTCTGCTGCGTCGCTTTCTTTTTCATTCAGCCTCCCGTTTGGGGGAAGGCTTTGTTCCAGGTAGATTTTGCAGGTGCCGGCACCGGGGTAGTATCCCATACGGTAGTAGGGATGGCTGTTTTGCGGGAGGTAGACCCAGTGAAAACGGCGTCGGCGTACGGCCAACACCATGTTGGTCACGCGGGTGGAAGCATGAATGAGGCGCCCGGCCTGATCGCAACCGGCCGGGTATCCGTTCAGCAGGGAAAGGAATTGCGGCAGGGGGGTGGTGTTGATCAGGCGGGAGTATGTGTAGGTGCCGATGCGGGTTTCCACCCGCCTGCGTGCCAGGTCAACAGAGATGGCGGGTTCGTTCAATCGCACTCCGGGCATCAGCTGGGCCGCGTATTTTTCCCAGAATTTGTGAAGTCCTCCGACCGGATAGAAAAACTCGGGATTGTAACCCTGGAGTTTCCGGTTCGGTTTCGGGCTTGTGGAATCGGACCTGGCGGGCGGGATGCTGCCTTTTTCCATTCCTGAAGCCAGCGTTTCGGGATCCGTGCCATAGTACTTGGAAAGAAACGGATAAAAAAAGATGCGGTACAAAGTGGGGCCGAAAGTCGCGCGAAGGTTCGCGCCAAGCGAAATTTTCGGGTCTGTTTGCGGGCTTGCCAGTTCGCGCTCAATCCGGTGCCGCCATGGCGCCGGCAGGGCTTCCAGGTGGCTTTGCAATGGGAAAGGGATGAGGCGGTTAAAAATTTGGACTTTGGAGCGGCGCACATGGCGTTTGAAGGGCGTGTTCGCGGTCAGATGAGCTTGGATGGACATGGAATTCTGAAAATGAAAATAATGACCGCCATAATCGAACCAGAAACCGTTTGAGCGGTATTGGGTGGACAACCCTCCCAGCACCGGCTCCCGTTCCAGAAGCAGCCAGGGACGGCGCAGAAAGTGAGCGGCGGTCGACCCGCTGATTCCTCCCCCGATAATCAGGACTTCCGTGTGTTCCGTCATGGCATGGGTTCATCCGCCAGCCATAGTCCTAAAAAGGCGAAAAACAGGACCATGGTGATTGTGGTGATCACGGCGGTCCATATGTCGCCGAAGTAATTCAGCATTACTGGAATCCACAATGCGGACTGCAGGATGGCCAGAAAGAACGTGGTTTGAGAGGAACTCAGGCACAGCTTTTTTCGCAGGCGCAATGCCAGGTGGTCTGGACTGCCGAGAAAGGGAGATCGCCTTTTTGCCAAACGCTGAATGAACACGTAAACCAGATCAAACACGGGGACGGCGACCACGAACAGCGCGGACAGAAAGCCCAGGTCGTTGTGCCTGGTGTGGTCGATCATGATCACCAGCGACCCGATCATCATGCCGATAACCATGCTACCTGAATCCCCCAGGTAAATGGAAGCCGGTGACCAGTTGAAATAAAGGAAGCCGATCAGGCTTCCCGCCAGGGAAACGGCGATAATCGCGATCATGTGGTTGCCGTTGAGTTCGGCCAGGGTAAAGATCATCAGGGTGGCGGGTAGCGCGCAGGACGTGGCCAGTCCGTCCATGATATCGATAATGTTGTAGGCGTTGATCAGGGAAAGAATCCACAGGAATGAGAGCAGGTAGTTCAGCCAGGGTTGGATAAAAGACAGTTGCAGCCGGATTCCGCTTTTCAGCAGGATAACGGCGGCAACGATCTGGAAAAAGAATTTGATTCCCGGAGAGAGCGCCTTTAAATCATCAAACAAACCCACCATCAAGAGGATGGTTGCCGCGAACAGCAGCCCGAGGAGTTCACGGCTGAAATCAAACAGGAGACTCAACGGCAGGATCATGGCAAAAAAGACCATTACACCGCCGAGGTAGGGAATCGGCGCGTGATGGGTTTTCAAACGCCCGTCCGGAATATCCAGGATGCCGTAACGGTACGCCACGCGGCGCGCAATGGGGGTGCCGTAGAGTGAAAGAAACAGGGCCAGGCAAAAGGCCAGGATTTGAACAACCGTGTTCATGCTCAATGGTCTGATATCTCGCGTCGCTTGCGTCGTGCCCGGCAAAGTTGCGGCCCGGATCTTAGAAGCCAGATTATAATTCGCGGATCCGTGATTGTCAAAAGTCCGGTCCAGAACAAATCCCGCAGGATAACCGCGGGGATGCGGCGCCAGTGACGGCGCCAGCGGAAGTGTTTGGCCAGGGTCAAGTAACGGTTCTTGACCAGGTGGAACCGCAGCCGCGACGGCCTTGCCAGCGACAGGGCGATGCGGCGGCGGAATCCGGCTTTCAGGGTGGCGCTGCGAAAATGAAGCACCCGGACGTCGGGGTCAAAACGCACGCAGATTCCGGCTTCCGTGGCGGTCCACCCCAGGTCGAAATCCTCCCAGAACATAAAGAAATCCTCATCGTAATAACGGTGATCCTTCACGATGGCTGCGAATGCCCGCTGGTTGATTACCGTGGCGGCACCGCAGACTGAAAAGACTTTTCCGGCCCGGGGATTAATCCGACTCAGGGGTTTGCCATACCCTCTTTCCCGGGGGTACAGGGCCGATGTGCATTCCTGGCCGGCTGAATCAACCGTGACGCCGTCAAAACGCAGGATCAGTGGAGAAAGGAGCCCGGTGTCGGGATATCGGCCCATGTGGTTAAGTACGGCCCGGGAGAAGCCGGTTTCCAGGCGGATGTCCGCGTTGGCCACCAGCACCAGTTGGGAGTCACAGCGGGCGATCCCGGTATTGGCCGCCGCCGCGTACCCGATATTGGAGTCAAGCAGGATGGCTTCCACACCGGGGCGGTTGGCGAGCATTTCCCGGGAACCATCAGTGGAATGGTTGTCTACCACAATGATGCGTGAAAAAGGGGGAGATTGCGCCTGAAGGCTGTCCAGGTTGTCCGCGAGGAAATTCCGGCTGTTGAAACTGACGACGACCGCGGAGATATCCACCGCAGGGACCGGGTTCAGATGATCCCGATGGCTTTGCCGCCCTCGTAAAAGCCGCGCAGGATGAAATCCAGGTCTTCATCGCTATGGGTGGCGGTAAACGACGTGCGGATCAAGGCATCCTCGGGCGGAACGGCCGGCGCGATTACCGGATTGGTAAAAATTCCGAAATTTCGCAGGAAATACCATAACTGAAATGTTTTTTCTTCATCGTGAACAAAAACGGGGATAATCGGCGTTTCCGTATTGCCCGTGTGGTACCCCATGGCCGTGAGTTCCCGGTTCATGGTTTCGCTGATCTGCCACAAACGTTCCCTGCGCCAGGGTTCAGTTTGAATGATATGCAGCGCTTCGCCTGCGGCTGCCAGCGAAGCGGGTGTGATGGAAGCGGAAAATATCAGGGCGCGCGAATGGTGACGGATATACTGAATCACCTTGCTGTCGCCCACCACAAAGCCGCCCAGGGAAGCGAATGCCTTTGAGAAGGTGGTCATGACCAGGTCGGCTTCGTCCAGCAAGTCAAAATGCTCGGCGGTACCGCGCCCCCCCTTGCCCATGATGCCTACGCTGTGGGCATCGTCCACCATGAGCCGGGCATTGTATTTCTTTTTCAGGCGAACCAGTTCGGGAATATTGGCCAGGTCGCCTTCCATGCTGAATACGCCGTCCACGATGATCAGTCGTCCCTTGTCTTCGGGCAGGCGCTGGAGTTTTTCTTCCAGGTCCCGCATGTCGTTATGGCGGAATTTCACCACATTGGCGAAAGACAGTCGGGTTCCATCTACAATTGAGGCATGGACCATACGGTCGATCAGAATCACATCACTGCGGCCGGCCAGGGCCGAAATCACGCCAAGGTTGGTCTGCATACCGGTGCTGAAACAAAGGGCTTCCTCTTTTTGCATGAAATCGGCAATGCGTTTTTCCAGTTCCACATGGAGAGAATATGTGCCGTTGAGGAAGCGTGAACCGCAAGTGGATGAACCGTATTTTCGGACGGCTTCAATCACGGCGGCCTTGACACGCTCGTTGTCGAACAGCCCCAGGTAGTTGTTTGAACCCACCATAAGAATTCGTTTGCCATCCACCCAGACGTAATTGCCGTCCACATCCTGGATCTCGGTAAAATACGGATACATCCCGCTGTTCTGGGCTTCTTCCGCCCGGGTATATGTCATGCACTTATCAAACAAGTCCATTTTTCTCTCCAACTGGTTGCTTGCGGTACGTCGTTGCACCAGATTTCATCTATCGTAGCGATCCGCCTTTATCTTTGTGGAGCGGGGTTCCTGCTGCGCAGCGACCGGAAACTGGTTCCGAACTTTTGAAAGGTTTTGACCGACCAACGATCAGTAAATACCGCGGTGAACTGCACTTCACCCAGGATCTGCTGTTTGCCGATCAGCGAGTTGTCATTGACCTTGAAAGGGATGGTGATTTCCTTCTCTAAAGCAAGATAGACGATTTCGCCTTCCTGTTCGGTCTCAAAATCCAGTTCGGAAGCGGTAAAAAAGTACTTGGAAAAGGTAAGGTTGGCGTTTTCGCTCAGCTTGATGACGAATTCCGGGGCCGATGAAATTCGCAATCCCGCCCTGGGCTGGATCTTGAGTTTCAGGGTGCCCTCATCACCCTGCCGGATGACTTCCGGACTGGTTGTGACCGAGATTTTGAGATAATCTTCCTGCGCCGACAAAAATCCGCACCCAACCATTCCACAGATTAAAATCCACAGTAAGGGCTTTTTCATTCTGTTTGTGTATACACCAAATGCCGGGGATTGTCAAACGCCGGCGGGCCTCGGGTACCCCTCAACTGCTCGCGAAATGATCGTATCCGCCCGTCGGTATTTGCTGCGGGCGACCTTTTTGCAGGCAGGTTAATCTCTGCGGGAATCGCCGGATCCGTCCGATGATTCGCAGACGGATGCCCGTTGCTTTCAGCAACGTCAACCTGCGGGGAGGGACGCAAAACAGCAGGGCGTAATCCTCACCTCCGGTCAAAGCCAGATGCGTTGCGTCAAGACCGTGTTGGCGGCAGCAGGATTTCATTCTCTGCGTGATCGGCAGATTCTCCAGGTGGATTTCCGCCCCGACTGCGGAAGCGGAAAGGATGCGGGAAAGGTCTTTGAGCAGGCCATCGGAGACATCGATCATGGCCGAAGCCAGCCGGCCCAGCTCTTGAGCGGCTTTTACGGGGGGATCGACCCGGATATGCCGCCGGGTATAGAAGGAATCCGGTGTGTTGCGTTCCAACAGCAACAATCCCAGTGCGGACTCGCCTGTATGGCCGACCAGTCCGATCAGGTCACCGTCGCCGGCACCGTCGCGAAAAACCGGGCGCACGGCGTGGCCCAGGATGGTTACGGAAAAAACCCATCCGGGCGCCCTGGAAACATCTCCGCCCCCAAGCCGCAACCGCCAGCGCCGGCAGGCGTTGTGAATGCCGCTGAATACGTCCTCCAAATCGCTTGCCCGGGTCCGGGAAGGGAACCCGAGTCCCAGGTAGATCTCCTCGCCTTTCCCCCCCATGGCCGCCATGTCGCTGACGTTTGCGCCCACGGATTTTTCCGCGGCCTGGGCGAGGCTGTAATGGTTGAGGTTGAAATGAGTGCCTTCTACAAGCAGGTCCTTGGCAACGATACGGCTGCCCCAATTCGCGGAAGGGTCAATGCGCCTCACGGACGCGTCGTCACCGATTCCACGTCCGCCTGGAAACGAGAATCTGCGTTGCAGAAAGCGGACCAGCTTCTCTTCATCCATTAAAAAACGTTCCGGGTCAATGCCAGGTTGACGGCGTCTTCAATGCGGGTAATGAAGTCGAATTGGACGCCCTTTAATTCTCCCGGTTTCATCTCGCTCAGGTCTTTGCGGTTTTCCTCGGGCAACAGCACCTGTTGGATCCCCGCCCGGCGTGCCGCCAAAACCTTTTCCTTGATGCCTCCCACGGGAAGGACCTTGCCTCTCAACGTGATTTCCCCGGTCATGGAAACGTCTTTTCGGACGGGCACTCCCAGATATGCCGAACACAGCGCCGTGGTTAACGCAATGCCCGCCGAAGGTCCGTCCTTGGGGATGCCTCCTTCGGGAACATGGATGTGGATGTCGCGGGTTTCAAAGTCTTCCGGAACCAATCCCAGGGCTTTGGAGCTGGCTTTCAGGAAACTGAGGGCTGCGGTGGCGGATTCTTTCATCACTTCACCCAGCGAACCGGTCAAAATCAATTTTCCTTTTCCGGGAATCAATTTCACTTCGATAAAAAGCAGGTCCCCGCCATATGGAGTCCAGGCCATGCCGGTTGCCACTCCGACCGCATCAACTTCCAGCAACTGATCCTTGAACAGTTTTGGCGGGCCGGCGTATTTTTCCAGGTTTCGAGCCGTGATCTTGTACAGCTTGCGCTGCTTCAACGACACGGCATAGGCGATTTTGCGGCAGATACTGCCGATCTCTCTTTCCAGATTGCGAACACCGGCCTCGCGGGTGTAATACCGGATCAGGCCTGAAATGGCTCCGGGTGTAAAGCGGATCAGATCTCCACTCAATCCGTTTTCGCTGACCTGGCGGGGAATCAGGTGGCGTTTTGCGATTTCCAGCTTTTCTTCTTCCGTATAGCCGTGCAGATGGATGATCTCCATGCGGTCGCGGAATGCGGGTTGGATGGGTTCCAGCATGTTGGCCGTGGTGATAAACATCACCCGGGACAGGTCAAAGGCCACGCCCAGATAGTGATCGATAAAGGCGTTGTTCTGCTCCGGGTCCAGGACTTCCAGCAGAGCGGAGGAGGGATCGCCGCGGAAATCCGCGCCGATTTTGTCTACTTCGTCCATCATAAATACCGGGTTGTTTGCGTTTGCGCGCCGCAATTCCTGGATGATTTTTCCGGGCAGAGCTCCAACATAGGTACGCCGATGTCCCCGGATTTCGGCCTCATCGCGCACACCCCCCAGGGAGATGCGCACGAACTTCTTGTTCAGGGCGCGGGCAACGGATCGACCCAGTGATGTTTTTCCCACGCCCGGAGGACCGACGAAACACAAAATCGGTCCATGGGCGCTGTCGGTCAGTTTGCGTACACTGAGGTACTCCAGGATCCGCTGCTTGACTTTTTCCAGGCCGTAATGGTCCTGGTTGAGGATACGGGCGGCCTTTTTCAGGTTCAGGGTATCGCGGGTAGAGCGATTCCAGGGCAGGTCCAGCATCCAGTCGAGATAATTCCGCACCACAGTACTTTCCGCGGACTCGGGATGCATTTTTTCCAGGCGTTCAATGTTCTTTTCCACTTCCTGGCGGGCGTTTTCCGGCAGATCGGCGTCTTCCATGCGCTGGACGTATTCGCGGATTTCGTCCGCGTTTTCGCTTTCTTCGCCCAACTCTTTCTGAATGGCCTTGAGTTGCTGACGCAGAAAATACTCGCGCTGGTTCTTATCCATTTCGCCCTGGGCTTTCAGGTTGATCTGGTTCTGAATGCTGAGCATTTCGAGTTCGTAGTTCAGGTATTCATGGACGGTTTGCAACCGCACCATGCTGTTGACTTCGTCCAGCACTTTTTGTGATTGGGGAATCTTGAGATTCAGATTGGAAGCGATGATATCGGCCAGTTTCCCGGGTTCATCAATGTTTTCGGTGACCACCAGGATTTCATTGGGAATCTGTTTGCCCAGTTTGGCCATCTGCTCGAATTTCTCCCGCACATTGCGGATCAGTGCCTGATCGCGGATCGAAATGTTCTCCGGATCGGCATCCTCTATGACCGTAACGTCGGCGATTCGCATTTGCCCGTCATCACGGACGGCTTTTACGCGCACACGGGCGATTCCCTGGACCAGAACGCGCATGCGCGTGTCGGGCAGTTTGAGCATGCGTACGATCAGGGCCGCGGTACCGGTGAGGTACATCTCATCCGGAGCGGGATCTTCCACTTCAGCCTGTTTCTGAGTCAGCAACAGGATCATGCGGTCGGAGTTCAGTGAGTGGTCCACCGCCCGCTTGGATTTTGGTCTTCCCACGTAGAGGGGAACGATCATAAAGGGGAAAACCACAATGTCACGCAAGATGAGGACAGGCAGTTCTTCGGGAATCTGCAGGTTTCCCGCGGAACCGTCCGTATCGGATTCCACCTCAGGTGGATCGGGGGTTTTGGGTTTCTCTTCAGCCATGTTTGCCTCGTTATTCAACGGATATGGAGACTTTTTTGCGCGGCTTTCTGGGAATACGAACAGTCAGGACGCCGTTCTGAATTTCGGAGTCAATGCGCTCGATATCCAGGGGAAAGTCGATGTCGATGCGTTTGTAAAACTGACCGAATTCACGCTCGAACATGTAGTATGCCACTTGGGGCTCGTTGATCACCGGTTTGGGCTTGGTGCCGCGGATGACCAGCTCCCGTTCGTTCTCCAGCATGATACTGATATCATCCCGGACGACTCCGGGGAGCTCCATTTCAATGATCAACACAGTTTTACAGGCAACGATGTTGGTTCGGGGCTCCCAGTCCACGTGGGTGCTGAAACCGGAGGAAAACTTTTCGTCGGGCCGGATGCCCTGAACGATCAGGTTTTTTTTTGCCATTTATTCCTCCTTCTGCAAGAGATTGTGGAGTTCCGAAAGAAACTCCTCCAGGCTCTTGAAATCCAGGTATACCGAGGCGAAGCGTACGTATGCCACCTTATCCATGCGCTTGAGGCGGGACATGATCTGTTCGCCGATCTCTTTCGTAAAGACCTCTTTTTCCGAAGCGGTGACCAGGTCTTCAATCTGGCTGGCCAGTTGTTCGATCTGCTTGGTGGATAAGGGGCGTTTTTCCACGGCCCGGTACAATCCCTTGCGGATTTTGTCCATACTGAACGGTTCCCGGCGCCCGTCTTTTTTCACCACGAGCACCGGAATGTTTTCAACTTTTTCATAAGTGGTAAACCGCAAGCCGCACTGAAGGCATTCCCGTCTGCGCCGGATGTAGCATCCGTCACGACTCTCACGGGTTTCAATCACACGGTCTTCCAGGTTGCCGCATTGACTGCACTTCATGTTTTCTCCCGGATCCGGCGGATCCCTTTTAAGTGTACGCCTTCAACCGTCAGGGCGATGAAACCCGCAATCACCAGCACCAGAATAAGCAATGCGTGCATGATCAGGGTGTACGCCTGGGCGTGGTCGCGGTCAACGCCCAGGATACCGACCAGGGCGACGAGTGACGCATAATCCAGACTGCCCGCCATTCCAGGGGTGGGGATGGATGCCGCGGCAACCAGAATGCAGTAATACGTCAGGGCTTCCAGCAGTGTGGCCTGGATGCCCAGCGGTCGGAACATGAGCCAGTAGACGGGAACCACACACAGCCAGATGGCAAAAGAGGACAGCGTCAGCTTGA
>JAFGNX010000002.1 GCA_016926835.1 Candidatus Aminicenantota bacterium
CGCGGTGGATTTCATTCAGAAACCGTTCAGTCCCAGGGAAATCAGGGATCTGGCCGTCAAGGTCTTCCAGCGGGAAGAACTCGATGAAGAGTCCGCGGAAGGCTATCTCTCACTGATTGAACTGGCAAAACTGCAGATATCCGACCGAGAATTCCCGAACGCGGTCGATACCGTCCGGCGGGCGATCGCGGCGGACCCTGGTCAGCCGGAAGCGTACAATCTATTGGGAGCCTTACTGGAGATCCGGGGCAGATGGATGGAAGCGCAGAAGTTTTATCGCGCGGCTCTGGACATCGACCCCACGTTCGTGCCGGCCCGATCCAATCTGCAACGCACCGTGTCTATGGATAAGCGGGGCAAGATCGACCTGGGCTCCGACCGGAAGGAGGACCGGCATGACTAATCGCGCCGGCGGGGTAATGGGATGAGGGGCAGTCGCTTCATCGTGGTGGTCGGGTGCGGGCGCCTGGGCTCCAGTCTGGCCAATCAACTCAGCCGGGCGGGTCATGCCGTGGTGGTGATCGATTGGGATGAAAGCACGTTCGGATCCCTGTCTCAAGATTTCAGCGGGTTCCGGGTGAATGGCGACGCCACCCACTTGGCTGTCCTGAAGGAATCCAAACTGGGGAAAGCCGACATTCTGATCGCCACGACTCACGAGGACAACGTCAACGTGATGGTGGCCCAGGTTGCCCGGGAAATTTTCCAAGTTCCCCATGTGTTGGCAAGGGTCTTCGATCCCAAACGGGAAGAAGTCTACAGCCGGCTGGGTATTGATACCATCTGCCCCACCACGGTTGCGACGGGCATGTTCCTGGACGCGGCGCTGAAGAAGCCGGCGGATGGAAGAGAGAATTCATGAGAGTGATCATCGTTGGTGGCGGGAAAACCCTGTATTTTCTATGCCGAAGTTTTACCGCCAAAGGGCATCATGTATCTATTATCAGTCCCGACCGGGAAGAATGTGTACAACTGGCGCGGCAGTTGCCGGCAACCGTGATTCATGGCGACGGGAGCGATTCCGGAATTCTCAAGGAGGCCGGTTCGCTGGATGCCGACGCGCTTCTCGCCATTACACAGAACGATCACGACAACTTGGTGATCTGTCAGTTGGGCTCGCTGAAATTCGGTATCCCCAAGATACTGGCGCTGGCAAATGATCCGGACAACACCGAAGTATTTGAGAAGCTTGGCGTTGCCAGTTTCTCCACAGCCAATATTGTGGGGAGCCTGATTGAACAGCGGGCTGCGATGGAGCAGATTACGAATTTACTGCCAGTGAGTGACGGCCGCGTGATCGTGACCGAGATTCTGGTTGCGGAAAACTCGCCCATAACCGGAAGACTTCTGAAAGACGCCGACCTTCCCGGCAATGCCTTGATCGCCGTAATCGTGCGGGACAACAAGCCCATCATTCCCAGTGGTACGGACCACGTGCTGGCCGGTGACCGCATCGTGTTGATCACTCTGCCGGAAAACCATGGGCCGACACTCAAGATGTTTACAGATGAAACGGACTGACGACGGAGCCGGGCATTGAGGGTTCGCGAGTATCTCAAGCAACGATATGCGGCCATGCTGGCTTCGGTCGGAACCATACTTCTCCTTTCCGGAACATTGTTCATCCTTCCCCTGGCTCTGCTGTTAAGTGATTCCGCTGAGGTCGGCCTGGCAAAGAACTTCCTGATCCCCGGCGGATGCCTGGTTGTGTTGGGGCTGTTGTTGCGGAAGTTCTTCGGCTCAAGTGGGAATGTGGCCTTTTCCATTCAGGAAGGTGGTATCATTGTTCTCCTGAGTTGGATGATCGTGATCCTGTTTTCCTCCCTGCCCATCAGTTCGATAACGGGCCTGCCTTTTTCAAGGGCTTTGTTTGAGTCGGTCAGCGGCTGGACGACTACGGGGCTGTCGGTAGTGGATGTGACCCGGGTACCCCGCATGATCCTGCTGTGGCGAAGCATTATTCAACTGGCCGGGGGGGCGGGGCTGGCGATTATTATGATGTCCGCCATTGTGGGGTCGACTGGGGTCGGAATTTCCCGGGCGGAAGGCCGCGAAGACCAACTGGTTCCACAAGTTCGTCAATCCGCACGCCTCGTGCTGACAATCTACAGTGGGTACGCGCTGGCCGGGGTAATCGCCTACTGGCTGGCCGGGATGTCTGTTTTTGATGCGGTCAACCATGCATTCGCCGCGGTATCCACCGGCGGATTCTCCACCCGACCGGAAAGTATCGGGTTCTGGAACTCCGCGGTTGTTGAGGCGGTTTCCTTGCCGTTGATGTTTCTGGGCAACCTGAGCTTCGTGTCGGCCTGGTTTCTCCTGCGGGGAAAGTTCGGCCGGCTGATACGCAACAGTGAAGTCCGCCTGATGGCCGTGCTGGTTCCGATATCCATGGCCGCCGTTTTCATCCTGTCAAGCCGGGCGATTTATCCTGAACTCGGGAAATCGATACGGGTTGCCGTTTTCGAGACCTTTAGCGCAGTCACCACCACGGGCTTTTCGACAGTCGGTTATTCGGATTGGAACCCCCCTGGTCTGCTGCTGCTGCTCGTGCTGATGTTGATCGGGGGGGGGACATGTTCCACCGCGGGCGGCATCAAGCAGTACCGGGTGTATCTGCTGATAAAGATGTTTTTCTGGGAAATCAAAAGCTATGTGATTCCCCGTGCGGCCATTCAGGTCCGCCCCATCTGGGAGAACGGTCGGCGCGTATATGTATCCGGAGCCCGGATCCGGCAGGTTACGGTATTTATTTTTATGTACTTGATCACCTTCATATTGGGCGCAATGGTTCTATGTACCGTCGGTCATTCGCTGACCGAATCACTTTTTGAGTTTGCATCCGCCATCGGTACGGTCGGATTATCTCTGGGCGTCACCCGCGCAGCCATGCCCGATGCCGCGCTGTGGGTGGAAATGCTGGCGATGTTTCTGGGAAGGCTGGAATTCATCGTGGTCATCGTCAGTGTCATCAAGGTGGTTGGAGACGGCCGGGTCTTCCTGTCATCCCGAAAGAAGCCGGGTCTCTGACGCGATGTGGTTGCCGAAACGGACATTGCGGGGGCGTTTCAGTTATGTATAATCCCCGGGGAGGAAGAAAAAACCCAGCGGAGCACTTGAAAGATGAATGATATTATTGACAAGATAAGGAATCAGCTTAAGGAAAGCATAGATAAAAAGACAAAGGAAAACTGTCAAAGATTTTTTAAAGAAAAGATTGAGTTTTATGGAGTCAAAGCGCCTGTAGTTCACAGAATCAGCAAGGATGGTTTCAAGGACATTGAAGCATTTGAGAAAGCAGAGATTTTCAGTCTAATTGAAATTCTTTGGCGATCCGGAATATTGGAAGAATCATTCATTGCGAGCAATTGGACTTATTCACTTCGAAAAAGGTTTCAACCAGCCGATTTCCCGGTATTCAAAAAATGGATTGATTTGTACATAAATAATTGGGCATCATGTGATACATTCTGTAACCATTCAGTCGGTGAATTCATGCAAATGTTCCCCGACTTCCTGGTTGAACTGAAAAGGTTTACAAACTCAAAAAACAGATGGATGCGAAGAGCTTCCGCTGTCTCTTTAATAATTCCCGCAAGAAAAGGGTTATTTCTGGACGCAATTTTTGAAATTGCGGATAAGTTGTTGCTTGACAAAGACGATTTGGTGCAAAAAGGCTATGGGTGGATGTTAAAGGCCGCCAGTGAATCACATCGACAAGAAGTGTTTGATTTCGTGATGAAAAAAAAATCAGTAATGCCTCGGACCTCTTTGCGGTATGCTATAGAGAAGATGCCAAAAGAAATGAGGAAACAGGCAATGGATAAGTATCCAAAATGAGGGAAGAGGATAAATACGCTGATTTGATGGCTCCCGAGATAAGTACGATGGATGAGATTGAAATTTTGCAAATCCAACATTCAGGCCCAAAAATCAGCTTATGAAAAAACGAGTTTCCTGTCCGTTCAATTAAGGGGTTCAACACAAAAATGAAAAAGATGAAAACATTGGGCACGCTATTGATCTTTTTAAGCATAACCATGGTTTCCTTCTCCCGGAACACGGATGATTCCATGCAGGCGATGGGATTTGAAAAAATGGAAGTGAGAGATCTCAAAGAGAATACCATCAAGTTGTTTGCGGATGACTGGGGATTGGTAACCGCCGGAGATTGCGCTGATTTCAACACAATGACCATCTCCTGGGGGGGGATCGGAAATCTGTGGAATAAGCCTTCCACATTTATTTTTATCAAGCCGGAACGGTATACGTTTGGTTTTATTGAGAAACATCAATCCTATACCATTTCCTTTTTCGACCATGCCGGATACAAAGACGACTTGATGATTTGCGGAACAAAATCGGGACGCGACAAAGATAAGCTGAAAGATACAAAGCTGACCAAAATTTGTCTGCCTTCCGGGGAAATGGCATTTAAAGAAGCCCGCATCATCTTTGAATGCAAAATCATTTACCAGGACAGCCTGAATGCTGAAATCACACCGGATAGAGAAAAAGAGAGATACTATAAAAACGGGCGTTTCCACAAGATGTACATAGGAGAAATCACGACGATCTGGTGTAAAGAAAAAGAATAATTTTCGATCTTGAGAGAGGGGGGTCAGGTCTTACATTGAGATCTGATCCTACGCTCGCTGGATTTATCTTCGCTGTTTTGTATAGAAATGAGTTCCAACCGAAGGCACGAGACGAAAATTTGTGCCGGGATCCGTCGGCCCATCGAAGCGGAAATTTACGGGATTGCCGCTGAGAACGACCCCATATTTCTTTGCAGGATTGAATTGTGTCACTGGTACGGAAACCTGTGTTGAGGTGATCCCTGATTGTTGAAACACCAACGAGGAAGGCGTGGTATCTCCGACATATTCAATAACGGAGATGTGGTAAGGCGGCGTGCCCCCGCTCCAACTGATGACCAGATGTTGTGAGGAATCCAAATCGATCTGGCTGTCCAATGCCGGGGATCTAATAATCGGCGGCTTTTCAATGATGACCGTGGCGACTAGGGGTTTTTTCACAGGGGTGGTTTGAGATAAAAAAGAAACCGTGACTGGAGATCCCGGTTGGGCGGAAAACGGCTCGATCACGCACTTGTAAGCATTTCCATCAATGAGGGCGGGAGTGTTGACAAGCTTGACGTTCAACCCGCTGACGAAACTGCTGTTCTTCCATACCGAGGCAAACAGCCGAGCTCTCGTCACATGGGGACGAACCTCGTAGGTGACAGTGCCGGTAACCCTTGGTGAACTTACCGGATCGCCTTTATCCTGGGCGGCAAGCCCCAGGATGCTTACACCGAGAAAACCAAAAAGACACAACATCCAGATGGCTTTGACACGGATTCTGAATCTCATGAAGACCTCCTTTCCCCAAACGGTGGATGCGAGTATTCGCATCGAACCCGTTCCGATCGTATGCGAAAAACGATCTGACAAACCATGTCCCTCTATTGACGGCCCGTTCCGTTTGAACATAAGCCTCAGAAATGAATAGGACATGTAGAGCAAATATCTCAAGAATAAAGATCGGGGTTTTGTATTATTACTTTTCTTAATTCTTTGTTCTTTTGACCGCTGCATGAAATGGTAGAAGTAAGGGGGACGGTTCTTGACAATTTGACAATTCCGGGAAAGCGTAGTGTTGGTAATGAGTAATTGCATTGGGATTTGCTGGTTTTATTGAAGGGGAAGGCGTTTTATTCTGATGTGAGATTGCCCGAATGGATGTTTTCGGGGATCCTGGTGTCAGCAGCATGGGCACTTTGTATAAGCGACGGAAAAGAGACTAAGGGGATGACGGGATCGAAATTGTCAAATTGTCAAGAACCGTCCCCCACCCCC
>JAFGNX010000052.1 GCA_016926835.1 Candidatus Aminicenantota bacterium
ATATGGTTGCGTGCAAATACCAGGAAATCTGGGGTATCAATACCCGCGGCTCGAAACAGGGTTTTGGCTGTCCCCTTGTCCATGGCCAGGGCGGATCCGAGACTGCCCGCACCCACGAACGGCATGCCTTCCAGTTCCAGCAAGGCGGGGACGCGTCCATCCTCGCCATTGGGGCCGTGGAGAACGGGAAAGCAGATATCGGCGCGTGGCAACCCGGGGCCGCTGCACAGCCAGGGGAGCATGGGTTGAAACAATCCATGGGACAAAGATGCGGCCGTGGGCGCTTTCAGCTCCTGTTCGTTTACGGACCGCCATTGCCCTTCGCGGTTGATGTATATAAGCTGTGGAATAAAGCGATTGCGGTCCAGGTTGCGCAGAATCGCTGTGGCCGACAGGATGGATACATCGTGTTCGGCTGAGCGCCCGCCGAACAAAATGGATACGGATTGCTTTTTCCGGTTCACCGTTTTCTCCAGTTCCCCTTTTTAGCATATTCACCATTAGAGGTAAAGCGAATGTAAAAGGGGGTTGCCCGCTTCCGGCCGGGGAGTTAGAATGGTTTTTATGGCCATGAAGCTGCGAATCAACCTGGTCCGGCGCAATCAGCGCAACAGGCGCGCTTTTCTTTTTCGCCATCCGCTTCTTTCCCTGGGAATCCTGGTCCTGGCCGGGTTGCTGGCCGGCGCCGCCTGGTTATATCTCTCTTTGCCCCGGGTGGAGTTCCTGAACCAGCGCCATCCACGCACAACCGCACTCATGAATTTGCGGGTTCGTCAGGCAAAGGAAGAGTCGAAACCCTTTGCTATTCAGCAGAAATGGACCGCCTGGGAGCATTTCCCTCCCTTTTTGCAGCGGGCTGTCGTGGCTTCAGAGGATGCCGCTTTTTACAGCCATGAGGGCGTTGACTTGTTTGAGTTGAAAGAATCCCTGAAAAAAAACCTGCAGGCCGGCAAAAAGGCCCGCGGAGGCAGCACCATCACCATGCAGTTGGCACGCAATCTCTTTCTTTCGCCGCGCAAGTCACTTTTGCGCAAATTACGCGAAATCCTGATTGCCCGGCGCCTGGAAGCCGCCTTGAGCAAGCAGCGCATCCTGCACCTATACCTAAACGTCGTTGAACTGGGGCGTGGTGTGTTCGGTTTTCCCGCCTCGTCCCGGCGTTTTTTCGGCCGCCCCCTGGTCGAACTGACCCCGACTCAGACTCTGCGCCTGGTGGCCGTACTGCCCAAGCCCCTGCGGGTGACCCCCCTCTCCAATTCGCGCTACCTGCAGTGGCGGGTGCGCCTGGTGGCTGACCGCATGCTCCAACGCGGCCACCTCACCGCGGAACAGCGCGCCCGCATCGAAGATGATTTGTAATGGATCCGTGTCACAACCGATAGATATATCAGAAGATATTGGGAATAGAGGTTAAGAACATGAGGATCAGGTGTGTGGTGTTTCTTATGATGTTCTGCCTGCCTGCTGCGTCATTGTCGGCTTGCACCGTGTTTGTCCTGAAGAAAGAAAATGCCGTAATGGTGGGCAAGAACCTGGACTGGCCGGTGGGCGAGGGGTGTGTCCTGGTCAACCCCGGGGATGTGGCCAAATCCGCGTTGCCTGGTGGCGAAGGGAAGCACCTGACCTGGCGGTCCCGCTTCGGCAGTGTGACGTTCAACCTGTTGGGCAGGGGATTCCCCCTCGGTGGCATGAACGAGAAGGGCCTGGTGATCGAGGAAGCCAATTACACTCCTTCCCGGTACCCCCGTGGCCCGGGTCCGGTAGTCAACGAGTTTCAGTGGATTCAATACCACCTGGATACCTGCGCCGACACCGCGGAAGTGCTGGCGAGTCTGAAGCGGCTCCGGATCGTTCCCATCCTGGCGAGGGTACACTACCTGGTCTGTGATGCCGCCGGACGGGCGGCGGTGGTGGAGTTCATCGCAGGGAAGGTAAGGGTGTATACCGGGGATGATCTGCCGGTGGTGGTCATAACCAATACAAGTTATGACCATTCACTTAAGTCCCTGGCCATTCACCAGGGATTCGGAGGCACCCGGGCCGTTGGTGATGGGCCGGAATCCCCGGAACGTTTCGTGCGTGCCGCCACCTGGGTGCGGGGATTGCAAAGTCTGCCGGGTCAACTGACACCGGATCGGGTCTTCCGCATTCTGGACAACGTAGCCCAGCAGGATACCCGATGGCGTATCGTGTACGATCCCGCCGGTATGGTGATCCGCTTCCATACCCTGGGCAAGCCCACGGTGCGCACCATCCGTATTCAGGATCTGGATTTTCACCGTCCCATGGCTGTCGCGGATATCCACACCGTACCCCTGCGATTTCAACCCTTTACCCCTGCGGCCAACAGGAAACTCCTGGGCAGGGTGTTTGACCAAATGGTTCGCCTGGACCTGGTGGACGCCGGAGAAGCGGCCAGCCTTCTTGAAGGCCTCTTGGCCCACGTGGAAAGGGATCGGCCGTGACGGAAAAGGTCGCCGTAGTGTCGGACATCCACGGCAATATCCATGCCCTGGAAGCCGTTCTGGCGAAAATTCACAATGCGGGGGTTGACCTTATCCTGAACCTGGGGGATTCCCTGTACGGTCCGCTGTGGCCGTTGGAAACGGCGCGAAGGATTCGGCAGGAGAACATGATATCCATCGCTGGTAACGAGGATCGCTTGATTCTGGAAGCGAAAAGCGGCCCTGCCCATAACCAAACCATTCAAGAGAATCTGGAAGCCCTGGATTCCGCCTGCCTGGAGTGGTTGCTTACCCTTGCCCCTATGCTGGTGCAAGGAGATATCTTTCTCTGTCACGGAACCATGGCGGATGATTGCGCCTATTTATGCGAAACCATTGCCCAAAGCGGTGTTGAAATCAAGTCCCCCGAGGTTCTCGCGGAAATCGTGGAGAAATTGCCCCAGGACATCATTCTGTGCGGGCATAGCCATGTTCCCCGCAATATTCCTTTGGGCAATGGGAAAACCATCATCAATCCCGGCAGTGTCGGCCTGCCCGCCTACACGGACGATCTGCCGCGTCCGCACAAAATGGAAACCGGTCGCCCCGATGCGGCCTTTGCCGTTCTGACTCTGGTGAAGGGTCGCCTCCTGGGGGTGGAACACCTGTGGGTACCCTATGACCACAACGCCGCGGCCCGGCAGGCTGAACGCAACAATCGCTCCGATTGGGCCCGCTGGCTGGCCACGGGCCGGGCCTAGACTGCATTTCTCACAAGGGTGAGATTTGGGTCTGAATTTGGTTTATTTTGCGTTGAAATCCTTGTCTGATTCACCTCTGTGACGGGCTTGGCATAAATCATGAATATTGAAGGCGGTTATTCATTGTAATCGTGTGATTTTGGTGTGATTTTTGGGTTTTTGCCGAGACTGATCCTGCTCTTACCAAAATCTGCTGAAGATATATCGGCAATCTATGCTGTGAGCGGATATTGCGCCCGGATATTGTGAATGATGCGCAAAAACAGATCGGCAAGCGGAAAGGCACTGCTCATACAGGATAAAGCAGCCGATGCACCCCTTTCCCCCCTTAAATCTAGTGAGAAATACGGGCTAGGCACCGCAACGGACCGAAAAGGAAGTAATACAACTTCTCCGCTGCGCCGGCTTTGCGATCCAGTACTACGCTGTCCGTTGATGCGGCCTTTGCCCGGGCACGGTCGATCTCCGAGGTCACATCAGAGGGAGACTTTTCTTGAACCTTGTGGATGACCAGGGGCAGGGGCATTTTCTTTTCGTCCACTTCTTTTTCGACCACTACGCAGATGTCCACATCGTCGAACACCACGAGCCTGCGACGTCCCCGGCCCCATCGGCCGGGTCCCTCTACCCGCTGGAGATCTATCTTGTGGCCGGGGAAAATAGGGGGAAGGACCCGGTTGCATAATTGCGTGAGACATTTCCGGGTGTTCTTCTATTTATTTTGCGGTAATTCAATTCTGAGTTGACGGGAGGGGTGAGATGAGAATGTCCATGCGTGATTTTGGTATTGTAAGTTTCCTGATAATCGGGTTGTTTGGTTATGTCTCGATGTCTGGGGATGTTTTCGCCGCAGCTTCTGCGGGAGTTCCGCAGCAACAGAAAACAACCACCAAGGGCACAAACCAGGCGCGGATGGCTACGGCTTCCGTAACCATTCACAGCTTTTACAAAGAGGTGCCCAGCGGGCGCATGATGGCCAGTACGGGTGGAGCACCTTCAACCCGGGTCATTGCCACCTATGGTGACAAAGTTACCTTTTCCTGGCGTTTCAATGCCTGTAATGCCAATGCGGTTACCGTCAACCTCAGTTCCGTGGGCAATGTGGAACCGGGCACTCGCACGGATCTGGGCAATCAATGTGTCCAGTACCGGGGCAGCCAAGAGGTGACATTGACCGAGGACAGAACGTATACTCTCCGGGTGAGCGCATTTCCGGGAGGCCCAAATAGTGTGGCTGAAAAGAGCCTCCAGGTCGAACTGAAGAGGTATGGCCTGGTTATGGAAGAGCCTACCCTGGATACATCCACCAGAGAAGTAAAATTCTACGCCCGCAACAACGGGGACCTCGATATTCCGGAAAACACCATTATGGTGTATTACCGGATCACCGGGGTGGTCCGGGGAGGACCCGGGGCCTCCATTGTCAGTGATTGGGTCAATCGCAGTCGCCTGGCAATTCCCCGCGGGCAAAGGGTTATGCTGGGGAACCTTCATCTCCCGGAATCCGCGAGTGTTTACAGGCAGATGAATGTTCGCTTTCGGGTATTCGGTGATCGCTATGGTTTTGGAGACAACACCCAGAATTTCAGTTTATTCTGGGAAAGAAAGCAGTTGAAATTCAATCGCGTTATTCTTGAAGCCCTGATCTCGAGTATTATCGGAGATGTCCGCTTCAACAACTATGATCCCAGTATGCGTACCGGAGAACTGAGCCCCAGGGCGCCTTTCAAACGCAATGATTCCTGGGTGGAAATCTTAGGTGAACGCAGCACTTTCACTCCGGATGAAATCCGTCTCGCACTGGAAATATCGGGTTCAGCGACTGGCCATGTGTACAAGACCTACCA
>JAFGNX010000053.1 GCA_016926835.1 Candidatus Aminicenantota bacterium
AAGCCTTCCGGCTTCTGCTTCAGAATTCCTCTATCTTTCAGGTCAAGCATTCCATATTTGATCAGACCCGTGGCGGTGGCGAAATCGGGAGCATTGACTTTGTCGATCAGCCCTCCCATTCCAAAAGGCCGGCCGACACGCACGGGAGCGGCGAAAATGTCGTCGGCGATCTCGATCAAACCTTCCAGTTGCGCCGAGCCTCCGGTAATCACCACCCCGGCATTGATGGAATTGGATAATCCCTGGGAATCGATTTTTTCCTTGGCCATTTCAAAAATCTCTTCCGCGCGCGGTTTGAGAATGTCCGTGAGCAAGGCCACGGAAATACACCGACGTTTCTTTCCCCCAACGCTGGGGATTTCGATGTTCTGGTTTTTCCAGTTGGGATCCATGCCGCAGCCGTATTTGCGCTTAATCATTTCCGCCCGGTCAATTGGCGTACGTGTGCCGATCGCCAGGTCATTGGTGAAATTGTCTCCGCCGACACCAATGGTGGCTGAATAGCTCAAGGCTCCTTTTTCAAAAACCGCGATATCCGTCGTCCCGGCACCGATGTCGATAAGGGCGACACCCAGTTCCTTCTCGTCAGGCATCAGCACCGACTCCGCCGTGGCGATATGAGACAGGACCATGCGGATTACATCCATTTTGGCTTTTTTCAAGCAGATCAGAAGGTTTTTGGTTGCCGTCAATGAAGCCGTGACAATGTGGATGTAGACCTCCAGGTTGGTTCCGATCATGCCGATGGGGTTTTTGATTCCTTCCTGAGAATCCACGATGAACTCCTGGGTCAACACATGCAGGATGTCCTTGTCATTGGGGAGCATAATGCTGCTGCCATGGGTCACGGCCCGGTCCACGTCGTCCTTGGTGATTTCACGGTTCCGGCCGGTGATGTTGATGCTGCCCTTGGCGTTGATGGACTGAATGTGGCTGCCCGAGATATTCACATAAGCGGATTCCGCCTCGACTCCCGCGGTAATCTCTGCTTCCTTTACGGAACGTCGGATGGACTCCACGGTTCCCTGCATGTCCACGATTACGCCCTTGCGCACCCCGTTGGTTTCCGCCATGCCATAGCCGATGACTTCCATTTCTTCCTGGCCGTTGTCCGCTTTGACCTGGCCGATGATGGTGCAGATCTTCTTGGTTCCGATGTCGATTCCCACCAGGTAGTTGTCTTTCATGGTCCCTCAGGCCTCCTGCCTGTATGCAAAATAAAACCGGTTTTCAAACCTCAGGTCAACGTAGCGGATATCACGATGGAGTCCCAGACGTCGTTTCCATTGCGTGTACTCCCGCAGGCGCGACAAGAGATTCTGCGCCGGGGGATAGACCAATTCCGGAAGACCCCGCCATTTGATCACCACGCGATGAAACGAATCCATGCCCACGTATTCGACCTGAGCGCGGACTTTTTCCAACTCCGCCAGATAAGGGGTCAGCCGCGGCAGGTCGGATTCATCCAGATGCCGAACCGTGATCAGTCCGCTCTGGGGTTCACGGCTCTGTTCCAACACCACGCCGTCACGATCGATGATCAGGTATTGTCCATTCCGGTCGAACTGAAAAACCGGTGTGCGCAATTCAAAACTCACTTCCACTGTAGACGGCAGGCGCCGGGTCAGAGACACGGAACGGACCTCACGCAACTGCATCAACTCCCTGCGCAAGTGGTGAAAATCCAGGGCCAGGATATTGCCCCGATAGCGCTTAACCGTCTGGTGCAATCGTTCCCGTTCAAAGTGGGGGGGATTCACCAGGTGGAAAGACTGTACATCCAACCGCTTCCAGGTAAAGAGGAAATTCGCGGCCCGCCAGGCCAGCATGGCGCCCATGCCCAGCACCATCAGTATCAAAATCACGTGTAAGCCACGGATCTGGATTGTGCGGATGCGTTTTTGTCGGGTCAGGGTACGGTTGTTAACGCGGCGGAAAAACTCCGCTTCACCACGAATCCCCACTCCGGATAATTCCCTCATCTTCCGAGCCTCTCCATGCGCGCGGCAAAATCATGCGCCAGGTTGCTCAAATCACCAGCCGAAAGAAACACAACCGCGTCTCCGGGGCGGACCTCTTTTTCAAGAAAGGCTGCAATGGCGGCAAAATCTTCCAGGAATCGGGAAGAAGTGCCGCTGAGCCGGCCGACCTGCTCTGCCAGCGCCATACCGCTGACACCGGGAATCGCCTCCTGGCCGGCGGCATATAGTGGTGCCACCAGGACTTGGCTGATTCCGGCAAACGCTCCTGCGAAATCTGCCTGCAACAACTGCAACCGCGTGTACCGATGCGGTTGAAAAACCGCGATAATGCGGCGGTAATTACCCTTCTTCAATGTGTCCAGCGTCGCCCGGATTTCGGTTGGATGGTGGGCATAGTCGTCCACAACCAGGAAATCACTGGAACGGTACAAGACCTGGAATCGCCTTTCAGGCAGGTAAAATTTTTCCAGGCCGTCTAGAATCTGTTGCGGATCCAACCCGACCTCCAGGCACGCGGCCGTAGCCGCGAGGGCGTTCATGATGTTGTGTCGCCCCCCGACGTTGATTACGGCTTCCCCGCGGGACTCGCCATCCAGCAACAACTCGAAAGTGGAACGAAACAGCGCTTCCTGCATTACCCGGCCCCTGACGGACGCACTTTCCGCCAGGCCGAAGCTGCGCACCCTTTTATTCAACCGTGGATATATGCGGCGACAATTGGGGCAATCACTGTTGAGTACGATTGAACCGTAAAACGGCACGCGGTCTCCGAAAGCGGTAAAGGCGGTTAAAAGATGATCCATGTCTCCGTAATGATCCAGATGATCGTTCTCGATGTTGGTGATAACGGCAACGGTCGGGAAAAGCTGGAGAAAACTGCCGTCCGATTCATCGGCTTCGGCAATCAGGTAATCGGATCGCCCCAGCTTGGCTCCGCTTTCCTCTGTTTTTAGCCGTCCACCCACAACATAGGTCGGATCCAGGCCGGCGAAATGGAGAATGGTCGCAATCATCGACGTTGTGGTGGTTTTTCCGTGAGTGCCCGCGACGGTAAGAGAGAACTTCAAACGCATCAACTCACCCAGCATTTCCGCGCGGGGAATCACGGGGATACGGCGCCGCTTCGCTTCCACCAGTTCGACATTGTCGCCGCGGATGGCGCTTGAATAAACCAGGGTTTCCGCGTCCCCCAGGTTCACGGCATTGTGACCGATCGCCACGGGGACACCCATTCTCTGAAAACGCTTTACAGCGCCGCCTTCGGCGATATCGGACCCACTGATCTGAAATCCCATGTTGTGCAACACCTCGGCAATGCCGGACATGCCCGCCCCGCCGATACCGGTAAAGTGCACTCGCTTGATGCGACTGTATTTAATCATTGGCAAACACCGTTTTACCGTGCCTGGAAACATTGGTGATGATTCCGGCAATCAGCATTGCCGAAATCAACGAACTGCCGCCGATCGAGATAAACGGCAGCGCGATCCCCTTGGTGGGAAAAATACCGATGGTAACCGAAATGTTGATAAAGGCTTGAGCCACCAACAGGAAAGTCAACCCCGTAACCAGCAGGTAGGCCTGACGGTGACCGGAATTGCGCGCGATGTTCAGGCCGCGCTTCAGAAAAACGCCGAAGAGTCCAATTACCAGCAGGCAACCAATCAGACCTACTTCCTCGGCGATAATGGCAAATATAAAGTCCGTATAGGCGTAGGGAAGGAAAAAAAGCTTCTGGGTTGAACTGCCCAATCCCTGACCGAAAATTCCTCCGGAACCGACCGCGTAGAGGGATTGAACTCCCTGGAAGTTAAATGTACTCAGATACTTCTCGGGATTCAGAAAAGCCATGATGCGTTGCATTCTCTCCGGATCGAGACGCAACAACAAGTACCCCACCGGCATTGCCGCTAAGGCAAGCACAAAAAGGTAGCGGAGCTTCAGTCCGGCCACAAACAACATGGCCACTGCAATCAAGGCCAAAAGAAAAAATGTGCCGTAATCGGGCTCCTTGAGAATCAGAATCTCCATGACCAGAAAGGGAATCAGGATCACCGTTAAGCGGGGCAGGTGATTCACATCCACATTGCGCCTCCCCAGCGCCAATGCCAGATACATGATTCCCGCCACTTTTGCGAATTCCGAGGGCTGGAGTGAAAATCCGGCCAGGTGAAGCCAACGATACGTGCCGTTGATCTTGCCGCTGAAAAACACCAGGGTCAACCCCACCACGGCAAGCAGCACAAAGGCATAAACAATGGCCGGGTTGAGGTACACCGCGCGTTTCTGCATCACCACCACGGCAAACACGATCAAGCCGACGGTCAGCCACAGAAGCTGGCGCTTTAGAAAATAGAAACTGTCTCCGTATTTCTCTTTGGCCAGGATCATGGTGGAACTGTAGGCCATGATGAGCCCGATCAGGATCAACATCGCCATGACGCCCATGAGGATGCGGTCGATTCCCACACGGCGTACCATGATCATTCCCCCCCGCCCCGGTTCACTCGCGTAGCCAAGTCGTTCACTGCCGTGCGGAATGTATCCCCGCGATGTTCGAAACTGTTGAACATGTCGAAACTGGCGCACCCTGGCGCCAGCAACACCATGCCGTTACCACCGCGCAAAAGACCGAAACCGCGGTCTACGGCTTCAGCCAGGTCGGCAACGCTTTCCAGGCGGCCGGAAACTCCGGCAAGTTGGGTTCTGATGCGATCCGCCGCCTGCCCCAACAGCAGAACACGCTTGATGCGTTTCCGGATCAACTCTTCCAGGCCGGCGAAATCACCGCCTTTGTCTTTGCCGCCAAGAATCAACACCGTGGGTCCATTTGCGCTGAGAATGGCTTTTTGTGCCGCATCCACGTTGGTCGCTTTTGAATCGTTCACAAAACGCACCCCTTCCACAACGCCCACGGTTTCCATACGGTGAGGCAAGCCGCGGAAATCAGCCGCTCCGGCTGCGATATCACGACCGCTTACACCCAACAGGTGCACTGCCGCGGCCGCGGCCAGGTAATTTTCCAGATTGTGGGGCCCGGGAAGGGGAAATGTGCTCAGGGACACCCGGTCTTTTTCGGGGGGAAAATCCAAGCGGATCTCATCCTTCTCCAGGTACACGCCACCGTGAAGAGGCCCGGCGGTTGAGAACCATATCCTTTGCCCCCGCCCGGCAAATTTCAGCAGGCGCCTTACCAGGGGATCATCCAGATTCCCGACCGCAAAATCGCTGGAATTCTGATTGACAAACAGGCGCTGCTTGGCGTCGGCATAGGCTTCCACCCCTGGATAGCGATCCAGGTGATCCGGAGTCAGGTTCAGCAGCACTCCCACATGCGGCCGGAAATCACGGATCTCTTCCAATTGAAAGCTGGAAATTTCCAGGACAACCACGTCATTTTCTTTCATTTCCCGAACCAGGGAAATAAACGGGGTACCGATATTTCCGGCCAGATGGGAAGATCGCCCGGAGCGCTGGAGCAAATGGTGAATCAGGCTCACTGTCGTGGACTTACCGTTGGTGCCGGTGACTCCCACAATGGTTGCCGGATTATGCCTGGCCGCGAATTCGATTTCGGACACAACCTCCACGCCGCCACTCTTCAGGTCGCGAAACCGATCCGCGCTCCCATCCACTCCAGGGCTGAGCACTACGGTATGGACCTTACTCAGGTGCAAAAAATCACCAGGACCAGCCAGGAAACGTACGCCCCGGCGCTCGTAGTGAACAACGGTTTCATCCCGGTCCAGCGGCTTGTCGGTAAACAACACTAACGAAAGGGATTCCCTGCTTTCCAGTAAAAAATCGAGCATGGCACGACCGGTTCGCCCGAAACCAACCACGGCCACTCGCAACTCAGTCATCCGACAACTCCTCCAGGATCCGCTCGAGGCCCATCCCCCGTGAAGCTTTCAATACCAGGACACAGGGATCTTTGAAGTGACTTTTCAGATAGTCGGCCGCGGCGGCGGCATCGGGCAAGGCAACCACGTGCTCCCGGTCGGCGCCGGCGTCGACAGCGGCCTGAAATATCGCCTGCGCCCGTGGACCGATCGCGATCAGTGCGGCGTAATCAAGAGCGGCCCAGAACTCGCCGACTTCGCGATGAAACTCCAGTTCCCGTGGACCCAGTTCCAGCATGTCGCCCAGAACCGCCACCCTTGGCAGGCTGAACTCCGCTGCCACCCAGGCCAGCACCCGTTTCACCGCCTCGGGATTGGAATTGTAGGTTTCATCAACCACGGTGAAATGTTTCAGCCTGCGGATCACGCCTCGACCGTTCACGGGCTCGATGTGATCCATAACCCGCTGCATTTCATTATGGTCGACTCCGAGCTGGTGGGCCGCTACCATGGCGGCGAATAAATTGTCCAGATGCACATGGTGGATCAGGTTGGTGTGGAAGCGGGCCGGCTTGCCCCACCAGACGGTTTTCATGACACTGCCTTTATTGTTTCGTTCCACACTGTCCATCACAACATCATTGCGGTCATGTTTACGGCCAAAACGCACCACTCGGCCGGGGCGGTCGGCCAGGGCAGCATCCAGAAACGGATCGTCTCCGTTCAGCACCAGGCAATCATCCGCGCAAAGGAAATCGGCAATCTCGATTTTGGCCCGGGCCACATTTTCAACTGAACCCAGGAATTCCAGGTGAACCGGCAAAGCATTCAGAATCACGGCGACATCGGGACGCAGAATCTCCGCTAAATCGTGAATTTCGCCACGGCCAGGATCGCTCATGGCCAGCTCAAACACAGCGACTTCAGTGCCTTCAGCCATATTCAACAACGAAAAAGGCAAACCAATGCGGTTGTTCCAATTTCCCCTTGAACGGTACGACCGGAATCTTGATTCCAGGAGTTGAAACAAAAACTCCTTTGCCGACGTCTTGCCCGCGCTGCCGGTAATGCCCGCATAACGGGTGGCTGTAGCACTGGCGCGCACATGCGACGCAAGCTTCCGGGCCGCCTCAAGGGGATCCGCGACGCGTACTGCCGGCACAGCAACTTTGCCCTTCCAATCCGCTGACACCACAGCGGCACAACCGGGCATCCTGCTCAGTTCGTGTAGAAAATCGTGACCATCCGTGCGTTCTCCCCGCAGGGCAAAAAACAGGGAGTCGGAAGCAGTCAGTTCCCGGGTGTCAAATACAAAGCGATTTACCGTCCGGTCCGGAGATCCGCCTATCAGACATCCCTGCGTGGCGGAGGCAACCGTTCCCAGTTTCAGTTCCGCCACGTCAGACCTCCCCCGAGCCCTGCAGCGCCAACCAATCCCGGACAACTCCGGCATCATTGAAGTCCTCGACTTTATCTCCAATGGTCTGCGTGGTTTCATGACCTTTTCCGGCAATCACCACGGTGTCACCTTTTCGGGCCATATCGAGGGCGGAAAAGATGGCCTTCCTGCGATCCGTCTCTATCTGAAACCGTGAGAAATTCACCGGGAACCCGGAGGTAATGGCCGCAATAATGTTATCCGGATTTTCAGATCGAGGATTGTCACTGGTGACCACCAGGAAATCCGCGTTTTCCGCCGCCATTTGCCCCATGCGCGGACGCTTGGTCACATCTCGGTCTCCGCCGGCACCGAATACCACGATCAACTGTCCGGAAGTGAATTCCCGCAAAGACGTGAGCAGGTGCAGCAAGGCGCGGTCCGTATGCGCGAAATCCACCACGACCGCAAAGTCTTCACGATATACCGGTTCCAGCCGCCCCCGCGCCGGAGGCGTGACCGCTATCGCCGATACGACTTCTTCCATGGGCACTTTCAGCACAATGGCTGTAGCCACGGCAGCCATAATATTGAGCAGATTGATCCGGCCCAGCAGCGGAGATTTCAGCTGAGCATCTCCCAACGGGGTACGAACCACCGCCTGCAGGCCCTGCAGAGAAAAGCGGCAATCGCTGGACGTGACATCCGCTCCGGCGGCAAAGCCGTAAGTCAGGTAACGACATTGCAGTTCTGGAACGATCCGGGCTGCAGCAGGGTCATCGTGATTGATGACGGCCCAATCGTCTCGACCCAGGCTCTGGAACAGGCTGAGTTTGGCCCGGAAATACTCCTCCATGGTATGATGAAAATCGAGGTGATCCCCGGAAAAAGTCGTGAACACACCCAGGCTGAAAGGAATATCCGCCACCCGTTTCAAAGCGATCGCCGCAGAAGACGCTTCCATCACCATATAGCGACCGCCACTGGCCGCCACTTTCGCTCCAAATTCAAACAAGTCCACTGATTCGGGGGTGGTGAGGCGGGAGGGGTGAAAGGACGAGGCCGTTTCGGCACCCAACAACGTCATTCCCAAGGTACCGCACAAACCGGTGGGGACAATGCGGGAAAGAATGGCCGCGATGAGACCCGCCACCGTTGTTTTGCCGTTGGTTCCCGTTACACCGATCATCCTGACCCCTCCCGCCTCGGATCCAAGGAGGTTCGCCGCCATCCGGCTCAGAGCGGCCCGATCATCCGCCACCCGGACCCAGGCCACAGGAGGAAGACCCGTCCGGAAAGCGTGCTCTGTAACTACCGCTACCGCTCCGTTTGCCAAAGCCTGATCGAGAAAATCCAGGCCGTCACGTTTGAATCCGTGCACGGCCACAAAACAATCCCCGGGTTTCACCCGGCGTGAGTCATAGCGCAGCCCCCGTATATCGGGATTCCCGCCCACGCGCTCCAGAACGCGTACGCCTTGTACCAACTGTTCCAATCTCATTTGTTCATCCCTGGGCCAACTCCAATGGAAAGACCCTTTCCGTTATGCGCATGCGCTCACAGATGGATTGGAAAAGGGGAGCCGCCACGTCACCCCCGTAATAAAGCGGCCGTGGTTCATCCACAACGATAAAAAGTGTGTAGCGTGGTGAAGGCAGGGGAAAAAACCCGCCAAAAGAAGACACATAGGTTTTGCTGTACTCGCCGTTTTTCACTTTTTTCGCGGTACCGGTCTTTCCGGCGATTGCCAGTCCGGGTACCTGAGATTTCCGGCCCGTGCCCCGCTCCACCACCTCACGCATGATGGTTTGAATCTGCCGGGCGGTATCCGTCGAAATCACACGATACCCTTTGTCAAGGCTCAGCGAAACGCCTTCCACTCTTTTCAGCAGCCTGGGTTCCACCATCCAACCGTCGGCAGCGATTGCGTTAAAAGCACGGGCCATTTGCAATGGCGTAACCATTATTTCGTAACCAAAAGCCATGAATGCCGGTGAAACTTCACTCCAATTGCGGGCCGGTTTCAGCAATCCGGATTCATTTCCCGGCAGATCCAATGTTACGGGCCGGCCGAATCCGAAAGCCCGGATGGCGTGGTAATACCGTTCCGACCCCAGGGCCAACCCCACCCTGGCCGCGCCCACATTACTCGACTGAACAATGATGTCACGAAAACTGAGACGATCGAAAGGGTGCACATCCTCAATGCGGCGGTTGCGGAATACGAAATGGCCGTTTCCGCAATCAAACTCCTGGGAGGCTGTCACCACACGGTTCTCCAGGGCAGCTGCGGCCAGAATGATTTTGAACGTGGAGCCCGGTTCGTATAAAAAAGACAACGCCTTGTTGCGCACCCGTTTGTATGGAACCTTCCAGGCCAGGTCGGGGCTGAAATTTGGATAACTGGCCATGGCCAATATGGAGCCGTCATGTACATCCATGACGATGGCGGCTCCCGCGCGTGCCTTGAAACGCCGCACTCCCTTCTCCAGTTCCTGCTGGACCAGGTATTGCAGGGGAACATCGACGGTCAGCGTCACATCCCGTCCAGGCCGGGTTTCGTCAATGGGCTCGACCGCAAACACCCTGCGCCGCGCATCCCGTTGAACCCGCACTTTGCCGCCCTGACCGCGCACCATCCTGTCCAGGCCGTACTCAATGCCGAAAAGCCCCTGCTCGTCAATTCCCACCCCGCCCAATAAGTGTGCCGCCACTTCTTTCTGGGGATACACACGGCGGTATTCCTTTATAAAATGCAGCAATGCCGGTTCTTCCTGGCTCTTCTGCAATTTGACCAGCCGCAGGTAGTCCTCGTCATCCAACTTGCGGCGATACCAGATAAAGCGATCGCCGCGCCTGATGCGGCGACGGATCTCATCCGCATCCTGAACGGATACGGGTAACATGCGCTGAAGACGCTCAAACAGTTTAATGCAACGATCCGGTTCTTTGGCACTTAAAAAAGCCGAATGAGATTGAATCGAAATGGCCAGGATTTCACCGTTGCGATCGTAGATGGTGCCCCGGCGGGGGTGGAGCGTTACGATCCCTTTGGACTGGGCCTTTACCCGCTCCAGATATCGACTGTAGTTGAACACCTGGTGACGCACCAAAGTAAACACGATCCCCAGGACCCAGACCCCGAAAAACAGAAAGATCACGAAGGTCCGGTTGCGTTCCTGGCGGTTAATTTTCACGGCTTCTCCGTACGGCACGGATCACTTGATCCGGAGTCGGCGGAGCCAGCCCCAGCCGGGAACGGGCCAGGCGATCCACCCGTTCAAGACTGACCAGGAACGCCCTCTCCGCCCGCAACTTGTCGATCTCGATCTCCAATGTTTCCACTTGCTGGTTCAACGCCTGCATTTTGTAGCCGTAATCAATGCTTTTCAGGTTCAGACTGGAATAGGTGAACAACAGGATAAACAGCATAAAAACCACGAATATGGAAACAGCAGCGGTCCGGCGGCGGACGGGAGCCTGTTTCTTCATGCCACCTCCGCAACCCGCAGCCGGGCCGAATGAGAAGGGGGATTCTCGAGAACTTCGGTCTCTTGCGGCAACATGGGGAAAGGCTTCAGACACGTAACCCTGCCCTCCGCCTGCAAACGGCGCAGGGTCTGCTTTACAACGCGGTCCTCAATGGAGTGGAAAGAAAGAAAAAGAATCCGCCCTCCAGACTTCAGAACATCGGGCAATCGCAGAATAAACGTTTCCACTCCATCCAACTCACGGTTGACACAGATTCGCAGGGCCTGGAACACCCGGGCGGCGGGATGCACCACTCCACGCGGGAAGCGTGAACCGAACACTTTTTCCACGACTTGCTTCAGTTCAGTTGTGGTGCGAATGGGCGTGAATAAGCGCGTTTCGATAACGCGCTTGGCCAGTTCACCGGCACGCCGCACCTCTCCGTATTCCCGGAATACGACCTCAAGACGCTCCAGGCTCCAGGTGTTGATCACGTCCGCGGCGGTAATGCCAGAGCCGCGATCCTTACGCATGTCCAACGGACCTTCCAGGTTGTGGGAAAAGCCGCGTCCGGCATCCTGAAGTTGCCAACTTGAAATGCCGGGATCCACCAGCACGGCGGTCACCTCGCGATCCCGAATATGCGTAGAGTCCAGACAAGTCGTGTAATTCGCCTGGACCAATACCACACGGTCTTTCCAGCGGTCCAAACGCCTTCCGGCCTCTTTCAAGCTATCGCTGTCCATATCCATTCCCAGAACACGCAAATGCGGCAATTCCCTCAACACCCGAAGCGCGTGCCCCCCCAGGCCGATGGTACCGTCAATCATCCACCCGGGCGGCACATCGCGCAGCAGGTCGACGATTTCATTGCTCATGACCGGGTAGTGGCGGGATTCCATTGATGATCCTTGAAATGCGGTGAAGTTTTTCCTTGCTGTACTGCTCACCCAGCTCGCGCTCCCGGAAAAATTCCGCATTCCAGATCACCAGGTGACTGGCTTTACCGAATACCCGGACTTCTTCTTCCAAGCGGCTTTCGCGGCGCAATTCCGGAGGCAGCAGGATGCGCCCTTTGGAATCGATCGCGCTCTCTACGCCGAAAAACCCCAAACGGTTGATAAAATCATCCATATCCGGATCCCATGCCCCATGGGATTCGATCCGGCTCTCCATCTCTTCCCAGACGCGAATGGGATAGAGGATGACATGATCACCATTCAGAGAGGTGATAAACACATCGCGCCCATACTCCGTCTCGAATACAGACAGAAAGCGGGCGGGGATTTTCAGGCGACCGCGATCATCGATTCTGGCGCTGTAACTGCCCCGAAAACGCTG